>DATNGE010000208.1:0-8346 GCA_035606035.1 Allostellaceae bacterium | reverse complement strand
GCCGACCAGTTGTTGTAGGCCCAGATCGGCGCCTGCAAGAACGGCTCGGGCACCGGCGCCGGCCGCGCCTCGGCGTGTGTCGCCGCGCCGAGGAGCCACAGCGCCATGCCGAAGAGGACGATCGATCGCAATAGTCCGGTTGCTCGCATCGCTTCGCGCCTCGCAACAGGTGAGGAGATCATATCGAAGATCGCCGATTTCGCGCATTAAAACATCACGGCAGGTCGGCGGCGTGCCGCTTGACGGCATTGCCCAAACCCCGCGACCATCGGCGGAACGGCAGGGAGGGTGTCGGCATGAGGGTCAGAATCTACGTCGCGAGCTGGTTGTTTCTCGCGAGCTCCGTGCCGGTAGCGTTGGCGCAAGCACCCAACCCCGGCCCGCAGCCGCAACTGCCTGACGGTCCGGGCAAGGACATCGTGCAGCAGGCCTGCTCCGGTTGTCACGCGCTCGGCCGCTTCACGAATTCAGGCTATTCGCCGGAGGAGTGGAAGACGGTAATGGCGATGATGCGCAATGTCGGCGCGCCGCTGACGCCCGATCAAGTGCCGATCGTCACGGATTATCTCATCAAGAACTTCCCGGAAAAGCCGGCGCCGAAGCCGGATGTGATTTCGGGTCCCGTCAAAGTCAGCTTCAAGGAATGGAAAGTGCCGACGCCGGGCTCGCGGCCGCACGATCCACTGGCCGCACCCGATGGCTCGATGTGGTACTCGGGGCAGATGGCGAATGTCCTCGGCCGTCTCGACCCTAAGACCGGCAAGATCAAGGAATTTACGCTACCGCCGCAGAGCGGGCCGCACGGTCTGACCTTCGGGCCCGACGGCAATATCTGGTACACCGCGAATTTCGGCGGTTATATCGGCATGCTCGATCCCAAGAGCGGCGCGGTGCGGCGATTCCGGCTGCCTGATCCCAACGCGCGCGATCCGCACACGCCGCTTTTCGACAAGAACGGTGTCCTGTGGTTCACGGTGCAGAGCGCCAACATGGTGGGGCGGCTCGACCCGAAGAGCGGCGAGATCAAGCTCGTCACGTCGCCGACGCCGAAATCCAATCCCTACGGCATGGTGATCAATTCGAAGGGCGTGCCGTTCTTCGATGAATTCGGCAGCAACAAGATCGGCGCGATCGATCCCCAGACGATGCGGATCAAGGAATATGTCCTGCCGCATCAGGATTCGCGGCCGCGCCGCATTGCCATCACCAGCGACGACATCATCTGGTACGGCGACTATGCGCGCGGCTATCTCGGCCGGCTCGATCCCAAGACCGGCGACGTCAAGGAATGGGCCTCGCCGGGCGGGCCGAAATCCCAGCCTTACGGCATGACGGCGCTGCGCAATGTCATCTGGTATAGCGAATCCGGCGTCAAGCCAAACACGCTGGTCCGCTTCGATCCGAAGACGCAGCAATTCGCGACCTGGGTCATCCCCTCGGGCGGCGGCGTCGTGCGCAACATGATGCCGACCAAGGACGGGCACGGCCTCGCTCTCGCCGAAAGCGGCGTCAACGGGCTGGCCCTTGTGTCGATCCGTTAGATCGCGCTCCATGAGGGGCTCGATGCCCTAGCGGAACGCCGATCCCGCGGATGCGTTGTTGAAGCGAGGTCAAAGCCTCGCGAGGAGGATCCACATGCCAACGATCGACGAAAGCCCAGAGCCGCTGGAGCTCAACATCTCGGACGAGAAGCTTGCGTTCCTGATTTTGAAGGCGCGCGAATTCGACGCGGAGGTCGATCCGGTCGAGCCCGATCCGGGCTCCAATCCCTCCGATGACCGGGATGTTGGCGTGCTCGAGGATCTGCCCGAGAACTCGGTCGAAGCCGAGCTGCGCGATGCGTTGCATTCGCTCAACGAGGATGAAGCGATCGATGTGATAGCGCTGATGTGGATCGGCCGCGACGATTTTTCGCGCGAGGAATGGGACGAGGCGCGGCGGCTCGCGACCGAGCGCCACCGCCGCGATCCGACCGGTTATCTCATGGGCAATCCGAGCTTGGCCGACGAACTCGAAGACGGCGCCGAAGAGGTCGGCCACTCGCTCGTGGATATCGAAGCGCACCACGTCTGAGCGAGGCGGCACGCGCCGTCTATGGCTAAGCCCGCGGCGGTCTGGTCAGGGCCGCCGCGCGATGTTAGGGTCGGTTTGATCTCGAAACGCTGCCGCGAAATGCAGTAAGGGCCCTCGCGATCTGATGGCGGAAGAAAAGCTCGCGCGCACCCCGCTTTATGCGCTGCATCAGAGCCTCGGCGCGAAGCTCACGGCTTTTGCCGGTTACGAAATGCCGGTGCAATATCCGGCGGGCATCATCGCCGAGCATCTTCATACCCGCGCCAAGGCTTCGCTCTTCGATGTCTCGCATATGGGACAGGTCGTGCTCGCCGGGCCCGATATCGCGGCGAAGCTCGAGCGGCTCGTGCCCGCCGATATCGTCGGCCTGCGGTCCGGCCGGGTGCGCTACACGCTTTTCACCAACGAACGCGGCGGCATCATCGACGATCTGATGGTGGCGAAGGATGGCGAGGCGCTGCGCCTCGTCGTCAACGCCGCGCGCAAAGCGGATGATCTCGCGCATCTGCGCACCGCGCTCGGCACCGGCGCGGTCACGTATCTCGAGGATCGCGCGCTCTTGGCGCTGCAAGGTCCGGCCTCGGCCGGGGTGCTGGCGCGACATGCGCGCGGCGTCGAAGCGCTGGCATTCATGTCGAGCGCCGCGGTCGAGATCGCCGGCACTGCCTGCCATGTCACGCGCTCGGGCTATACCGGCTAGGACGGCTACGAGATTTCCGTGCCCGGCGGGGAGGCGGAACAGCTCGCACGGCGCTTGCTCGCGGAGCCGGAAGTCGCGCCGGCGGGGCTCGGCGCGCGCGACACGCTGCGGCTCGAGGCCGGGCTTTGCCTTTATGGCAGCGACATCGATGAGAGCACGACGCCGATCGAGGCCGATCTCGCCTGGACGATCCAGAAGCGTCGGCGCGAGGAAGGCGGCTTCCCGGGCGCCGCGATCATCCAGCGCGAGCTGGCGCAAGGTCCGGCGCGGCGCCGAATCGGCGTCAAGCCGGAAGGCCGGCAGATCGCACGCGGCCACACGCCGATCGTCGACTCTGACGGTAAAGAGATCGGCATGGTGACCAGCGGCGGCTTCTCGCCCTCGCTCGAAGGCGCGATTGCCATGGGCTATGTCCCGGCGGCGCTAAGCGCACCCGGTACCGTGCTGCGCCTTTCGGTGCGCGGCGCCGTGCGCGCCGCGCAGGTCGCGGCCTTGCCGTTCGTGCCGCATCGCTATCACCTTTCGTCCCGCTGAGAGCAAACGATGAGCAACATTCGCTACACCAAAGATCACGAATGGATCCGCGTCGACGGCGAGGAGGCGACGATCGGCATCACCGACTTCGCGCAAGACCAGCTCGGCGACATCGTCTTCGTTGAATTGCCGGAGGTCGGCCGCAAAGTCGAGAAGGGCAAGGAGGCCGGGGTCGTCGAATCGGTCAAAGCCGCGAGCGAGGTCTATGCGCCCGCTTCGGGCGAGGTGACCGCGGTCAATGCCGGCCTCGCCAAGGATCCGGCACGCGTCAATGCCGACGCCATGGGCGAGGGCTGGTTCTACAAGATCAAGCTCGCCGATGCGAAAGAGCTCGGCGATCTGATGGACGAAGCGGCGTACCAGGCTTTCACGGCGGAGCAGGATAAGCACTGATGCGCTATCTGCCGCTGACCGAGGAAGATCGCCGCGCGATGCTCGGCGTGATCGGCGTGAAAAGCGTCGACGATCTTTTCGGCGATGTGCCCGCTGCGCTCCGCCTCAAAGCACCTCTGGATCTGCCGAAAGGCATGGGCGAGATCGAGATCGAGCGCGAGCTGGCGGCGCTCGCGGCCAAGAACATGGCCGCGGATTCGGTGCCGAGCTTCTTGGGCGCGGGCGCTTATCGTCACCACGTGCCGGCGGCGGTCGATTATCTCGTGCAGCGCGGCGAGTTCCTGACCTCCTACACGCCTTATCAGCCCGAGATCGCGCAAGGCACGTTGCAGGCCCTCTTCGAATTCCAGACTCAGGTCGCGCTCATCACCGACATGGAGGTGGCGAACGCCTCGATGTATGACGGCGCGACGGCCGCCGCCGAAGCGGTGATGATGGCCAACCGTGTGACGCGCCGGGCGAAGGCGCTGCTCGCCGGCGATCTCCATCCGCAGTACCGCGCCGTGATCGAGACCTATGGGCGCTTCAACGGCTTCGCGACGACGCTCGCGCCCCTCGATGCGGTCGGCGCGGCGATCGACAACACGATCTCCTGCGTCGTGGTGCAGAACCCCGGCTTCTTCGGCGATGTGCGCGATTACGCGGCGCTCGCCGAGGCTTGTCACAAGGCGGGCGCGCTGCTGGTTGTCGCGGTCGCCGAAATCGTCTCGCTCGGCCTCATCAAGCCGCCCGGGGCGATGGGCGCGGATATCGTCGTCGCCGAAGGCCAGTCGCTCGGCAACGCGCTCGAATATGGCGGGCCTTATCTCGGCCTCTTCGCGACGCGCGAGAAATTCATGCGCCAGATGCCGGGGCGCCTGACCGGCCAGACCGTCGACGCCGACGGGCGGCGCGGCTTCGTGCTGACGCTCTCGGCGCGCGAGCAGCATATCCGGCGCGAGAAGGCGACCAGCAACATCTGTACCAATTCCGGCCTTTGCGCGCTTGCCTTCTCGATCCATCTCGCGCTCCTCGGCGAGGTCGGCTTCACGCGGCTCGCCGAGCTCAATCACGCGAAAGCGGTGCAGCTCGCCGAGCGGCTGGAGAAGCTGCCGGGCGTCAGCCTCATGACGCCGAGTTTCTTCAACGAGTTCACGCTGCGCCTGCCGTGTCCCGCCGCGCCGCTCATCGATGCGCTCGCTTCGCGCGGTATCCTCGCCGGCGTGCCGGTGAGCCGGTTGCTGCCGGAACGCGTCAACGATCTCCTCGTCACCGCGACCGAGCTCACCACCGACGCGGATATCACCGCGCTCGCGGCGGCGTTGCGCGAGGCGCTCACATGAGCGGGCCCTCGAATAAAGATTGGAGCAAGGCGGTCTCGGGTTTCGTGCCGGCGGCGGGCGGCGGGCGCGAGTTGCAGGATGACGAGCCGCTGCTCTTCGAGGCCGAAGGCGCTTATTACGACGGCGCGTCGGCGCGCAGCGGCGTCGATCTGCCGGCGCCGCTGCCAGTGAGCGACCGGCTCGGCGGTCTCAGGCGCGAAGGCAAGATCGGCCTGCCCGGCCTCAGCGAGCCGCAGATCGTCCGCCACTACACGCGGCTCTCGCAAAAGAATTATTCGATCGACACCGGCATCTATCCGCTCGGCTCCTGCACGATGAAATACAATCCGCGCCTCAATGAGCGCGTCGCGCGGCTGCCGGGCTTTGCCTCGCTTCATCCGCTGCAGCCGCCGGCGACGGTGCAAGGCGCGCTCGCGCTGATGGATCGGCTCGCGACCTGGCTCAAGACGATCACCGGCATGCCGGCGATCGCGCTCTCCCCCGCGGCCGGCGCGCATGGCGAGATCTGCGGCATGATGTGCATCCGCGCCGCGCTCGAGGCGCGCGGCGAGAAACGCAGCCGCGTCCTGGTACCGGAATCGGCGCATGGCACCAACCCCGCGACGGCGGCGGCGTGCGGCTACGCGGTCGATCCGATCCCGGGCGATGCGCGCGGCCGCGTCGATCTCGCGGCGCTCAAAGCCAAGCTCGGCCCCGATGTCGCGGCGATCATGCTGACCAATCCCAACACCTGCGGCTTGTTCGAGGATGAATCGCTGGCGATCGCCGAGGCGGTGCACGGCGTCGGCGCGTTCTTCTATCTCGACGGCGCCAATCTCAACGCGCTGTTGGGCCGGGTGCAGCCGGGCGCGCTCGGCATCGACTGCATGCATATGAATCTCCACAAGACCTTCTCGACGCCGCATGGCGGCGGCGGTCCGGGCAGCGGCCCGGTCGCGCTCGCCGCGAGCCTCGCGCCCTACGCGCCGCTGCCGTGGGTCGTGCATCGGGACGAGGGCTTCGCACTGATCGAAGAGCGCGCCGGCGATGCGGCGCAGTCCCTCGGCCGCATCAAGGCTTTCCACGGCCAGATGGGGATGTTTGTCCGCGGGTTAGCCTTTTTGATGAGTCACGGCGGCGACGGCTTGGCACGGCTTTCGGGCGATGCGGTGCTCAACGCCAATTACCTGCTCGCCAGCCTCAAGGACCTGCTGACGCCGTCTTTCGCCGGCGGCGCGATGCACGAGGTGCTGTTCGATGATCGCTTCCTCGGCGAGACCGGCGTCACGACGCTCGATTTCGCCAAGGCGCTAATCGATGAAGGCTACCATCCGATGACGATGTATTTCCCGCTCATCGTCCATGGCGCGCTGCTGGTCGAGCCGACCGAGAATGAAAGCAAGGAGTCGCTCGACCGCTTCATCGCGGCGATGCGCGAGCTCGCTGCGCGCGCGGCGCAGCACGATACCGAATTCTTTCAATCGGCGCCGCATCGCGCGCCGCGCCGCCGCCTCGACGAAGTCGGCGCCGCCCGCAAGCCGGTGTTGCGCTGGCGCCCGCCGGCGAAATCCACGGCGGCGGAATAAAAAAGCGGCGCGCTGCTTTAACAGCGGGCCGTTGCAGAATCGTCGCTTACAGCGTCTCGTGGAAGAGCCGCGTCATCTCGGCCCAGGATTGCTTGTCGGCATAGGCGTTGTAAGCCGCGCCCTTCGATGGATCGTTGCCGGCGTTTTTCTGCGTGAACGAGTGGACCGCGCCGCCATAGAGAACCATTTCCCAATTCACATGCGCGTCGTTCATTTCGTTGCGTAAGGCGTCTTGGTCCTTCTGTCCGGCGATCGGATCGGCCGCTCCGTGCAGTACCAGGACTCGGCCCTTGATATTGGCGGCATCCTGCGGCGTCGGCGAAGTCAGATCGCCGTGGAACGTCACCGTGTCGATCACGGGCGCACCACTGCGCGCGAGATCGAGCGCGCCGGCACCGCCGAAGCAGTAGCCGATGGCTGCGATCTTGCTTGCATTGACCATCGGGTTCTTGCTGAGCTGGTCATAAGCCGCTTTGGCGCGATCGCGCAGCAGCCCGCGGTCTTTCATGTATTTGCTCGATTCGGCCAGCGCGCCCTTGAAATCTGCGGGACGGATGCCCTTGCCGTAGACATCGGCGACGAAGGTAACGTAACCGAGCTTAGCCAGCATTTCGGCGCGGCCTTTCGCGTCTTGATCGGGACCGTTCCAGGCTGGGAACACGATCACGCCCGGCCGCTTGCCCTTTTTGGCATCGTCATAGACGAGCCAGCCTTCGAGCGTCGTATCGCCCTGCTTGTATTGGACGGTTTGGACCTTCACCGCGGCTTGCGCGCCGCCGACGGACCATCCGCCAACAACCGGGATAGCGGCGAGCGCAGTCGCCGCCAGCAACAGCTTCTTCATCGACATCTTCCCTTTGTGCTTGTGTTCCGACGCCGCGCAGGATGGCACGGGCGAACCGTGCCACCCAACACGACGCGCCTAGAGAATAGCGCGAGGGGGAGCGGGGCGCCTACTTGCCGCGGATCTCGTCCGCGGCGCGTTTCAGGATCGCGGCGATGCGCTGCTGCTCTTCGGGCGAGGCGCGCCGGCCCTCGCGCAGCAAGCTGCGCAGATCGCGCCGCGCCGCGCGCAGATCCTGCGCCATCTCCTCGTCTTCGGCCTCGGCGGCGAAGACCTCGCGCACGCGTTCCATCTTGCGACCCATGCGCTCGAGCTGGGTCAAGATCGCGTCGGCGATGGTTTCGTCGCGCTTCAACTGCGCCTCGCCCTCGGGCGTGATGCGGTAGAGCTTCTTCGAGCCCTCGCTCTCGAACACGATCGCGAGCCCGGTCTCCTCGAGGAAGGTGAGGGCGGGATAGACCATCCCCGGGCTTGGCACGTAGAAGCCGCCCGAGCGATCCTCGAGCGCCTGGATGATCTCATAGCCGTGGCGCGCTTTTTCCTTGAGCAGCGCCAGGATGACGAGCTGCAAATCGGCGGCGCCGAGCTTGCGGCCAGTGCGAAACCCACCGCCGCCCATCCCGGTCCCATCGGCGAAACCCGCCGCAAAGGGCCCGAAACCGTGCCGGCCGCGGTGCTGACCGCGCATGTGCCGGCGGCCGAATTTTCCAGATTTTCCAAAATGATGATGCATATATCTCCTTATGATGTAGCTATCAACATATCGTAAGATATATCTTTTATTCGAAATGTCAAGTGCTTTGGCTCTTACGGTTTCGTGGCAGTTTCCCGGGACTCGCTGTGTTAGGTTTCCGCGCAGAAATCTCACGGGAGGGAAATGCCAATGCGTGTTCATTCACTTGTCGCGGCCGCGGT
>DATNGE010000207.1:0-2225 GCA_035606035.1 Allostellaceae bacterium | reverse complement strand
GATATCGTAGCCGTCGGCCATCACGGTGATGAAGCAGACGACGATCAGGCCGATATGGAAGGCGCCGATTTTCTGATTGTCGATGATGCGAGCAAGATCGACGGTTTGCGCTTGCGCCACGATGATTCTCCCTCTCCCCCGCGCGTCCCTCGCCGCGCGGGGCTCATTTAAGTCCTAGCGCGAATCGCGGTGCAACCTCTTTGCTGCCCACTCCCCGAGTGGGCGCCTAATTGCGGGCGGGCGCTGGCGGCAGCGGCGGCGATAACGGTGTCGCGCCGGCTTCGACCTGGCCGACGCTCGGCAGTTGGCCGCTCTCCCAGCCGCCGCCCAGCGCTTCGATCAGGGCAACGCTGGCGACGAGCCGCGTCTGGTGCAGATTGACGGCGGTCACCTCATTCGAGAGTGCCGTCGCCTGTGCCGTAATCACGGTGGTGAAATCGACAGTGCCGGCGCGGTACTGGTTGAGCGCCAGCTGCTCGGCCTCGCGCGCCGCAGCGACCGCGCGATCCTGCACCCTCGCTTGCCGCTCGAGGATGCGCGAGGCGGCAAGCTCGTCCTCGACCTGCTGGAAAGCGACCAGCACGGATTGCCTATAGGTCGCCACGGCCTCGTCGTAGCTCGCGCGCGCCGCAGCGACCTGCGCCGAGGTCAGGCCGCCGTTGAAGATCGGCAACGACACATTGGTCAGGCCGAAGGACCAGAGGCTGCTGCCGGCGGTGAGCAAGCTATGCAGGAAGGAGCTCTGCTGGCCGTAGGAAGCGCCGAGCGTGATATTCGGAAAATAGCCGGCAATCGCGACGCCGATCTTGGCATTGGCCGCCGCCATGGCGCGCTCATTCGCCGCGACCGTCGGATTGCGCTCGAGCAGCGTCGATGGCACATCGGGCGGCATCACGGGAACCGCATCCGGCAGCTTCGCCACCGCGAGAGAAAACTCGGCCGGCGGCTTGCCGATCAGCACGCCGATCGCATGCTCGAATTCAGCGCGCTGCACGCCGGTCGCGATCTGCTGGGCGCGCGTATTCTCGAGCTGCGCCGTCGCTTGCATCACGTCGGTCTTCGCCGCGGTGCCGGCATTGTACCGGTTCCGCGTGATCTGCAGCGAACGGCTAAATGCCTCGGCTTCATCGCCGAGCAACTGCGCGAGCTCGTCCTCGACGCGGAGCTGAAAATAATCGCTCGCCAGCGTCGCCTGTGCCAAGAGACGGGCCGCCGCCAGGTCGGCGGCGCTCGCCTGCGCGCTCGCGACATCGCTTTCGACGGTGCGCCGGATCGAGCCCCAGAGATCCAGCGTCCAGCTCGCTTCAGCATCGACCTGGAAATTGTTTTGCGCAAAGCCGCCGCGGCCGCTGCCGGCGAGGCCGCTCGCGCGCGCGGAACTGCCGCGACCGCCGAGGCCGCTCGAGCCGCCACCGCCGCCACTGCGGGTCGCCGAGCCGGTGAGATCGAAGGTCGGGAAGAAGCCGGCCCGCGCCTCCGCGACAAGCGCTTGCGACAGCCGGTAGGCCGCTTCGTTCGATTTCAATGTCTGGTTCGAGATATCGATCTGACGCTCGAGACCATCGAGCACCGGATCGTTATAGATCGACCACCAGGGCTCGCCGCTCGCCGCCTGCTTCGGCGTCGCCGGCTTCCAGCCGTCGATTTCCTTGTAACTCAGGGGCACCGGCGCGGCAGGCTTCTCGTAATCCGGCCCGACCGTGCAAGCCGCCAGCGCGATCAGCGCCACGCTGGCGAGCAGCGGGCGCGACAAACAAAGGATCATGCCTTATCCCCGAGAACATCGCGGTCGAACCGGTCGATGCGGCGCCCGACACGCGCCGCCATCCACACTCGGAAACGGTCGAGATAAAGATAGATGACCGGCGTCGTGTAGAGCGTCAGAAGCTGACTGACGATCAGTCCGCCAATGATCGCAACGCCGAGCGGGCGGCGGATCTCGCTGCCTTCGCCATGGCCCAGCGCCAGCGGCAGCGCGCCGAAGATCGCCGCCAGCGTCGTCATGAGGATCGGCCGGAGGCGCAGCATGCACGCATCGAAGATCGCGTGGCGCGGTGCCCAATTATTCGCGCGCTGCGCATGGATCGCGAAATCGATCATCATGATCGCGTTCTTCTTGACGATGCCGATCAGCAGGAAGATGCCGATCAACGCGATGATGTCGAATTGCGTGTTGAAAATGAGCAGCGCGAGCACCGCGCCGACGCCGGCCGAGGGCAGCGTCG
>DATNGE010000206.1:0-18878 GCA_035606035.1 Allostellaceae bacterium | reverse complement strand
AAAGAGGATCGCGAGCGTTTCGCCGAGCGCCAGGGCCATGCCAGCCGTCGCCGTCCGCCCGGCCCGCTGATCTGGGTGCATGCGGCGAGCAATGGCGAAGCGGTGTCGATGCTGTCGCTAATCGATCGCCTGCTGGTCGAGCGGCCGGCGCTCTCGGTGCTGGTGACGACCGGCACGGTCACCTCGGCACGGCTACTCGCCCATCGGCTGCCCGCCGATCGCGCCTGGCATCAATATGTCCCGGTCGATCGCAAGGCCTATGTGCGCCGCTTCCTCGAGCATTGGCGGCCGGACCTCGCGCTCTGGGTTGAGTCCGAGCTCTGGCCGAACCTCGTCGCCGAGACCGATCGCGCCGGCACGCCGCTGCTGCTCTTGAACGGCCGCATGTCGCAACGCTCGTTCCAGGGCTGGCAACGCCTCCCGGGATTGATCGGCCCGCTGCTCGCCTGTTTCGAGCTCTGCCTGGCGCAAGACGATGTCCATGCCGAGCGCTTCCGCCGCCTCGGCGCCGCCGCCGCGACCAGTGTCGGCGATCTCAAAACCGCCGCAGCGCCCTTGCCTTGCGATGAAGGCGAGCTCGCGCGCATCGCCGCCGATGCCGCCGACCGGCCGCTCTGGCTCGCCGCCTCGACGCATGCGGGCGAAGAGGAAGCCGCCGCCGAGGTGCATCGCGGGCTGAAGCGTGAGCGGCCCGGCCTCCTCACCATCATCGCGCCGCGCCATCCCGCGCGTGCCGCCGATATCGTGGCGACACTGCAAGCGCTCGGCCTCAATGTCGCGCGGCGCTCCGCCGGCGACGCGCTCGACGGCAAGACCGACATCTATCTCGCCGATACGCTTGGTGAGCTCGGCCTTTTCTATCGCCTCGCCGGCATCGCTTTCATCGGCGGCTCGCTGACGCCGGTCGGCGGCCACAATCCGCTCGAAGCCGCGATGCTCGATTGCGCGATCCTGCACGGACCCGACATGAGCAATTGCGCAGCGGTGGCGCAGAGCCTCGGCGATGCGGGCGCGACGATCGCCATCGCCGATGCCGGCGAGCTCACCGCCGCCGTGCGCCGCTTGCTGAGCGATCCGGTCGAGCGCGCGGCGCGCGCTGCCGCCGCCGCCGGCATCGCCAGCGACAACCAGGCCGTGCTCGACGCCGTGCTCCAGCGCATCGCGCCTTGGCTCGATCGCCTGACCGCTCATGCCCCCAATTCATAATGCCCCGGGCGCCTGAGTTCTGGGCCAAGCCCGGACTCGCCTCCGACCTGCTCGTGCCGCTCGGCTGGGCCTATGGCGCCGCAAGCGCGGCGCGCCGCGCCATGACGCAGCCGACACGCCTCGGCGTGCCGACGATCTGCGTCGGCAATCTCACGGTCGGCGGCGCCGGCAAGACGCCGGTGGTGCTGAGCCTCGCGCAGCTTCTTCAGGCGCGTGGACGGCGGCCGCACATCCTGAGTCGCGGCTATGGCGGCAGCCGCAAAGGCCCGTTGCCGGTCGATCCGGCGCGTCACAACGCGCGCGACGTCGGCGACGAGCCGCTGTTGCTCGCCGCAGCGGCGCCCTGCTGGATCGGCGCCGATCGCATTGCCTCGGCACGCGCCGCCATTAATGCCGGCGCCGATCTGCTGCTGCTCGATGACGGCTTTCAGAATCCTGCGCTCGCCTACGATCTCGCGCTTATCGTCATCGACGGCGGCTATGGCCTCGGTAATGGCCGGGTGATGCCGGCCGGGCCGCTCCGCGAGCCGGTCGCGCCGGCGCTGCAGCGGGCGAGCGCTGCGGTGATGATCGGCGCGCAGGCGACGACATTTGATCTCGGCGGTTTGCCGGTGCTCGCGGCGCGACTCGCGCCGCTCGATCCGCGGGAATTCAGGAACGCGCGCGTCTTCGCTTTCGCCGGCATCGGCCGGCCGGAAAAATTTTTCGCGACATTACGCGAGATCGACGCGGAGCTCGTCTGGACGCGCGATTTTCCCGACCATCATCCCTACAGCGAGGGCGAGCTTGTGGCGCTCGAAGCCGCCGCGCAAGCGAAGAACGCGATGCTCGTCACGACGGAGAAGGACTGGGTCCGCCTCCGGCCGCAGTGGCAGGCAAAGATCCGCGCGCTGAAAGTCGCTTTGCACTGGAACGATCCGACCATGCTCGAGCGCGTACTGGCGCCGGCGCTTGAGGCCCGGCATGGCTAGGCGCAACACGATCCGCAACATCGCCGAAGGCGCCGGGCTGGTGCTGGGCTACGGGCTCGTCCGCCTGCTGCCGGTCGATTGGTCCTCGGCGATCGGAGGCTTTCTCGCGCGCACGATCGGCCCGCATCTCGGCATCAGCAAACGTGCCGAGATCAACCTGGCAAACGCCATGCCCGAACTTACCGCCGAGCAGCGCCGGCAGACACTCGTCGGCATGTGGGACAATCTCGGCCGCGTCATGGCCGAATATCCGCATCTCGACAAATTCCGCCTCTTCGAGGCGAACGCTCGCGTCGAATTCATCGACGGCGGCAACGTCCTCGCCGCCCGCGCTCGCACCCAAAAAACCATCTTCTTCGGGGCGCATTGCGGCAATTGGGAGATCGCGATTCCCGCGGCCACGCAATTGGGCTTCGAGGTCACCGGTGTTTATCGCGCGCCCAACAATCCGGTTGTCGACCGTTTCATGCTCTGGGCGCGCGGCGTCGAGGGCGGCGAGCTGGTGCCGAAAGGCGACACCGGCGCGCGGAAAGCCCTCAGCGCGCTGCGCGAAGGCCGCGCGCTCTGCATGCTGGTCGATCAGAAGATGAATGACGGCATTCCGGTCCCGTTCTTCGGCCGTGACGCGATGACCGCGCCGGCGCTCGCTATGTTCGCGCTGCGCTACGATTGCACGGTGATGCCGATCCGCATGGAGCGAACGCGGGGCGCGCATTTCCGGATCATCACGGAGCCGCCGCTCGCTCTGACGAAGACGGGCGACAATGACGCCGACCAGCGCACGCTGATGACCGAGGTCAATGCGATCGTCGAGCGCTGGGTGCGCGAGCGCCCGGAGCAATGGCTCTGGCTGCACCGGCGATGGCCCGATTGACGATCACATTGTGATCGTCATCCCGGCCAAGCGAAGCGCGAGCCGGGATCCAGGGGACCCACCGCGCTGTTGGTTCTGGATTCCCGCTTTCGCGGGAATGACGGCTGAGAAAAGCCTAGTCTCAACTCCCCGGCATCTTCCCGACGACGAGTTCCGGATCGAGCCGCGTCTGATACCAGTTGACGCCCCAATGCAGGTTGGGGCCGGTGGCGCGGCCGGTCGCGCCGAGCGTGCCGATCACTTGCGCCTGCGCGACCTTGGCGCCGCGTTTCACCGCGAGCATCGCCAAATGCACGTAGGTTGTCGAGAGCCCGTAGCCGTGATCGATGATCACCGTGCCGCCGGTGAAATAAAGATCGCGTTCGGCCAGGGTGACCGTGCCGGATGCGGCCGCTTTGATCGGTGTGCCGGCGGGCGCGGCGATGTCGACACCGTAATGCGGCGCGCGCGCCTCTCCGTTGAGTACGCTCTGACTGCCATAGACTCCGCTGATGGTGCCGGTGACCGGCCAGATCAGCTTCTTCTCGAAAGCGAGCGCGCTGCTATCGACGGCGAGCGCGGCGTTGATCTCGCCAGCTTCGCGATGGATGCGCTCCATCGTCTTGGCATCGGGCGACACCTGCTCTTCCGGCAAGCCATCGATGCGGCGGATATCCCACTGCCGCGCCGCGACCGCGAGATCGCGATGCGCCCGCGTGCCGTCGGCATAAACGATGTCGAGCGCTGCTTTCGCGGCGGCATCACGGCCGAAGCCGAAGATGAAATGCCCATCCGGCGCGACGCGCAGCTTCTTGCCGTCGAGCGCCACGCTGGCACCGGGATCGACTTGGGCCTCCACAAAGCCACCTTGCGTCATCGCGCCGTCGAGCGTCAGCGTCTTCGCTTGCGCGGCGCCGGCGAGCAGCAGCAGCGCCGCGAGCGCGATGCCGAACAGCTTGCCCTGATCGGCGGGATCGGTCTTGCGCTTGCGCGCCTTCGCCTCGCCTTCCGATTTCGCGACCACCGTGCCGTCATGGAATTCGATGGTGAGGGCGGTGCCGGGCGGCACCTGGTCCGCCGCGGTCAGAACATGGCCGCGCGCGCGCACGATAGCGTAGCCGCGCTCCAATTGCTGCTCGAGCGCGCGATAGAAAGCGAGGAGCTGCGTTCCGGCGCTGTCGATCAGCCGCTGCTGGCGCTCGAGCAGACGGCTCGTCGCGCCGGTGAGACGCGGCAACAGCTCGCGCAGGCGGCGGTCGAGCTGCGCCAGCTCGGTCTTCAGCAGCTGCGGCCGCAAGCGCGCCGTGCCGGTGTTGAGCTGCTCGCGGCGCAATCGCAGCAGCTGCGCCACACCGTTGCGCAGCCGCTCGGCGCGATCATCGAGCTTCTGCTCCGCCTGGGCGATGAGGCTTGCCGGATCGGGCAGGCCGCGGGCGAGACCGGCAAGATGCGTCTTCTGCTCCCCGAGGCTGCGCGTCCAGGCGCGCATCAGCCGCATGCGCTTGGCGTCAAGTTCGGCGAGAAGCTCGAGCCGCACCGGCACGGCCATCTCGGCGGCGGCGGTCGGCGTCGGCGCGCGGCGGTCGCTCGCGTAATCGATGAGCGTCGTATCGGTCTCGTGCCCGACCGCGGAGATCAGCGGAATCGCCGACGCCGCTGCGGCGCGCACCACGATCTCCTCGTTAAAGGCCATCAAATCTTCAAGGCTGCCGCCGCCGCGCGCAACGATGAGGAGATCGGGCCGCGGGACCGCGCCGCTGGTTTTGAGGCGGTTGAAGCCCTCGATCGCAGCGACGACCTGCTCGGCCGCGCCCTCGCCCTGGACGATCACCGGCCAGACGAGGACGCGGCGCGGGAAGCGATCGGTCAGGCGGTGAAGGATGTCGCGGATGACCGCGCCGGTCGGCGAGGTGACGACGCCGATGATCTCGGGCAGGAAGGGCAGCTTCTTCTTGCGGCTCTCGGCAAAGAGCCCTTCGGCTTCGAGCTTCTTCTTGCGATCTTCCAGAAGCTTCAACAGCGCGCCGATGCCGGCAAGCTCGACGCTCTCGATGACGAGCTGATATTTAGAGCGGCCGGGATAGGTGGTGAGCTTGCCGGTGCACACCACCTCCATCCCGTCCTCGGGTTTCAAACCGAGGCGCTGTGCGGTCATGCGCCAGATCACGGCATCGAGCACCGCCTCCTCGTCCTTGAGGCAGAGATAACAATGGCCGGAGGAATGGCGCTTGAAGCCCGAGATCTCGCCGCGCACCCGCACATAGGCGAATTTCTCCTCGACCGTGCGTTTCAGCAGGTTCGAGATCTCGGAAACGGAATATTCCGGCAGATTGCTGCGCAGCGTGGCCGGCGCGGACGTATCGGTCATGACCTGCTAAGAATAGGCATCGCGCGGAACCGCGTCATCCTTTGGCGATTAGGGATTGATGGCGACTCGTAAAGCCAGCTCCGACAGCGCTGCCGATCTGATCCCGCCGAGCGCGAGTCTCGGCAAGCTGCGCGATATCGCAGCCGGTTGCAAGGCCTGCCCGCTCTGGGCGAACGCGACGCAGACCGTCTTCGGCGAAGGCCCGGCCGAGGCCGCGCTGATGCTCGTCGGCGAGACCGCGGGCGATCAGGAGGATCTGCAGGGCCGGCCTTTCGTCGGCCCAGCCGGCAAGCTCCTCGACCGCTGTCTCGAAGAGGCCGGGCTCGACCGCCGAGCCGCTTACGTCAGCAATGTCGTGAAGCATTTCAAATTCACGCCGCGCGGCAAGCGGCGCATTCACGGCAAGCCCAATGCGATGGAAATCCGCGCCTGCATCCCCTGGCTCAAGGCCGAGATCGAGCGGGTGAAGCCGGAGATGATCATCTGCCTCGGCGCGACCGCCGCAAAGGCGCTCCTGGGCGCGAGTTTCCGCGTCAGCCAGCAGCGCGGCGTCGCCGTGCCCTCGAACCTCGCCCCGACCGTCATGGCGACGGTGCACCCCTCCTCGCTCTTGCGCGCCCCCGATGAGGAAACACGGCATCGCGAGATCGCGCATTTCACCGCCGATCTCAAGACCGCCGCGAAACTGCTCAAAAGCGCTCACGCCGCGTAGTGCAGCGCGAGCCAGATCGTCGGTTCGTCGGGCGCAGTCCATTCGACACGGTGACGGCAATACGGCGGGATATTCACATAATCGCCGGGCCGCAAATCGCGCGCAGCGCTCTCATCTTCGAAAAAGAGCCTCGCCTCGCCGCGCAGGAGGATCACCCATTCCGCGCGATCCTGCTCGAGCCATTCGCCCGGCGGCGTCGCCTGACCGAGCGAGACGATGCGCTCGAGGCGCAGACCCGGCGCCGCAAGCAACTCGGTGAATTGCTCGGCATCGCGCGATGCCGCAATGTCGACAAAGAGGTTTGCGTAGCTACGGTTGATGCGTACCTCCACGATATTTGCCGTCATGTTGGAGCTGGGTGCTCCCCAGCGCGAAGGCTGCAATGAACACATCGTCTCGCAAAGGGATTAGTAAACCAGCTCCACGTGAAATGCTTCCCACAGCGCGGACAGCGAAGCTTTGCGAGCGGGATAGCGAACACGGCCAAAAAGATCGCCGTCCATGCAAGAAAGAAATACGTGCCCGGCACGGCGGGGAACATCGTGTGTGACACCGCCATCGCCGGCAAATAGGCAACGAACAAGACCACACCCGCGCATTGGGCGAAGGTGAGCCTATGCCAAGCGCGGCGGTATCGGTCGCCGTCCATCATTGCGCTACGTCCGCTGGCGCCGTTGCACCGCGGCTTCGAGGGCTTGGCGGATGAAGCGCTGATAAGGCATGCCCGCCGCGGCAGCGCTTTCCTTCACCGCTTCGAGCAGCGGTTTCGGCAAGCGCATATTCACGCGCTCGTCCTTCGGCTGGAACTCGAACCACACCACCCGCATATCCGAGAGATCGAATTGCGTCAGATCGGATTTCGCGACGAAATCCTCCGCTTCCTTATCGCTTTTGAGTTTTGGCAATTTCTTCTTCATAATGCCTGATCTCTTTCTGATGCAAGTAGCGCGCGCTGATCGGACGGATGAGAAGCACGCCGTTACGTTCTCGCAACGTAAAAGCCATCACATAACGCCCGGCTTCACTTCGCCCGATCGCCTTGAATCGCGTCTCGGCACGTGAATGAGTCGGATCCGGTACGATCGCGAGCGCCTGTCGAAACAACGCCTCGATCGTAGCGAGCGCAACGCCGTGGCGTTCGCATTTATCGCGGTTCGCCGCGTCCCAATCGAAGCCGGCGACAGGAATAACATCTTGAGGATGCATATCTGTACATCCATTTGTCAATACCAAGGGGCGCTTGACGCTCTCGTGGAAGCGCTGAATCAATAAAGGAACAAAAAGAGAACTAAAGCGAGGCTTTAGCTTTTGTCAATGACTTATGCCTATGCCGAGCTGCAGGCGGTGAGCAATTTCAGCTTCCTCTCCGGGGCATCGCACCCGGGCGAGCTGGTGGTGGCGGCGAAGGCGCTCGGCCTTTCCGCGATTGCGCTGACCGACCGCAATACCTTGGCGGGGGTGGTGCGCGCGCATATCGAGGCCAAGCGCAAGGACGTCGCCATGCGCTTCATCGTCGGAACGCGGCTCGACTTCCAGGATGCGGCGAGCGTGCTCGCCTATCCGACCGACCGCGCCGCCTATGGCCGGCTGGCGCAGCTGCTGACCGACGGCAAGCGGCGCGCCGAGAAAGGCGAGTGTCATCTCGCGCTCGCCGAACTCTTTGCGTATGGCGCCGGCCAGCGCCTCATTGCGATCCCGCCCGATGAGCCCGACGCGGCTTTCGCGGCGCAGCTTCAGGAGATGCAGCGCCGCTTTCCCGGCGCGGTCTATCTCGCCGCCAGCCATCTTTATCGCGGCGACGATCGCAAGCGCATCGCGCGGCTCGGGGCGCTCGCCGATGCGGCGGCGACGCCGCTGATCGCGACCAACGACGTGCTCTACCACGCGCCCGAGCGCCGCGCGCTGCAGGATGTGCTGACCTGCATCCGCGAAGGCTGCACCATCGCCGAGGCGGGCTTCCGCCTCGCCGCCAATGCCGAGCGCCATCTGAAGCCGCCCGAAGAGATGGCGCGGCTGTTCCGCGACCGGCCCGATGCCATCGCGCGCACGCAGGAGCTGGTCCGCGACTGCCGCTTCTCGCTCGACGAGCTGAAATACGAATATCCCGCCGAGCCGGTGCCCGAGAACCGCACGCCGCAGCAAGAGCTGGCGCGGCTGATCGCATTGCACCTGCCCGATCGCTACCCGGATGGCGCGCCGCTCAAAGTGCGGGCGCAGATCGAAAAGGAGATGGCGCTGATCGAGCGCCGCGATTACGCGCGCTATTTCCTCACGGTTTACGACATCGTCAAATTCGCCAAGGAGAAGCAGATCCTCTGTCAGGGCCGCGGCTCGGCGGCGAATTCAGTCGTCTGCTACATCCTCGGCATCACCGCGGTCAGCCCGGATCAGGCCAATCTGCTGTTCGAGCGCTTCGTCTCGGCCGAGCGCAACGAGCCGCCCGATATCGATGTCGATTTCGAGCATGAGCGGCGCGAAGAGGTGATGCAGTACATCTTCAATAAATACGGCCGCGATCGCGCCGGCATCGTCGCCACCGTGATCACCTATCGGCCGCGCAGCGCCGTGCGCGATGTCGGCAAGGCGATGGGACTTTCCGCCGATACGATCAATCTGCTGTCATCGACGCTCTGGGGCTGGGGCCGCGAAGGCATCAACGACGATTACATCCGCCAAGCCGGCATCGATCCCGACGATCCGCATTTGCGCCGCACGCTGATGCTCGCCGGCGATCTCATCGGCTTTCCGCGCCATTTGTCGCAGCATACCGGCGGCTTCGTCATCACCCGCGGCAAGCTCTCCGAAGTCGTGCCGATCGAGAACGCGGCGATGGAGGACCGCACCGTCATCGAATGGGACAAGGACGATCTCGACATGCTCGGCATGCTGAAGATCGACGTCCTCGCGCTCGGCATGCTCACCTGCATCCGGAAAGCGCTCGATCTCCTCAAGGCGCATTACGGCGTCGCGCGCGAGCTCTACCAGATAACCAAGGACGAAGACCCGCGCGTCTACGACATGCTGTGCAGGGCCGATTCCATCGGCGTTTTCCAGGTCGAGAGCCGGGCGCAGATGACGATGCTGCCGCGCCTCAAGCCGCGGCAATATTACGACCTCGTCATCGAGGTCGCGATCGTGCGTCCCGGCCCGATCCAGGGCGACATGGTGCATCCCTATCTCAGGCGCCGCGACGGCATCGAGACGGTCGATTACCACAAGCCCGAGCTCGAAGAGATCTTGAGCCGCACCCTCGGCGTGCCGCTCTTTCAGGAACAGGCGATGAGCATCGCCATGGTCGCGGCGCGCTTCACGCCCGATGAGGCCAATCAGCTGCGCCGCGCGATGGCGACCTTCCGCCATGTCGGCAGCATCGGCAGTTTGGAGAAGCGCTTCATCGACGGCATGACGCAGAACGGCTACGACCGCGATTTCGCCGAGCGCTGCTTCCACCAGATCGAAGGCTTCGGCGATTATGGCTTTCCCGAAAGCCATGCCGCGAGCTTCGCTCTGCTCGTCTATGCCTCGGCCTGGATCAAATGCTTTTATCCGGCGGTCTTCGCCTGCGCGATCCTCAATAGCCAGCCGATGGGCTTCTACGCGCCGGCGCAGCTCGTGCGCGACGCCAGGGAGCATGGCGTCGAGGTGCGGCCGGTCGATATCGCCGCGAGTGGCTGGGACCACACGCTCGAGCCCGACGACAAAGGCGGCTTCGCGCTGCGCTTGGGCTTCCGCCAGGTGAAGGGCTTCCGCGAGGACGATGCGAAAGAGCTGATCGCGGCGCGCGACGCCGGCGATGCCGCGACCATGCGGCGGCTCTGGCAGCGCAGCAAGGTGAAGCGCCAAGCCTTCGAGAAGCTCGCCGATGGCGATGGCTGGAACGGCATCGGCTTGAGGCGCCGCGATGCGCTGTGGGCGGCGAGCGGGCTCGGCGAGAAGCCGCTGCCGCTCTTCGCCGCCGCGACGCGGCCCGAGAGCAGCGCCGAGCCGGCCGTGGCGTTGCCGGCGATGAGTCTCGGCGAGGAGGTGACGGCGGATTACAACAATCTCCGCCTCTCGCTCAAAGCCCATCCCTTGTCGCTGCTGCGGCCGCGCCTCAAGCGCGAGCGCGTGCTGCGCAGCCGCGATCTCGCCGCGCTGAAAGACGGGCAGCGGGCCAAGCTCGCCGGCATCGTGCTGGTGCGGCAGCAGCCGGGCACCGCCAAAGGCGTGATCTTCATGACGCTCGAAGACGAGACCGGCGCCGCCAATATCGTGCTCTGGCCCGATGTCTTCGCCCGCTTCCGCCGCGAGGCGGTGGGCAGCCGCGTGCTCGGCGTCGAGGGCAAGGTGCAGCGCGATCAGAGCGGCTATGTCATCCATGTCGTCGCCGACCGGCTGGTCGATCTCTCGCACCGGCTCGCCGCGCTGGACCAACCGCTGATCCCGCGCGAGATCCCTGGCCCCGATTCGCGCGAGCGCTGGCACCGCCGCCGCGACACCTTCCCGCCATCGCGCGATTTTCATTGAGCTGCTAAAAGCGCTCTATCGTTTCAATTCGTCATTCCCGCGCAAGCGGGAATCCAGTGGCTTCTCTGGACCCCCGCTTTCGCGGGGGTGACGATGAAGAGAGGCAAAGAGAGCGCATGCGCATCTTGGTGATCGGATCGGGTGGACGCGAGCATGCGCTCTGCTGGGCGATCGCCGCCTCGCCGCTCTGCGATCAGCTCTATTGCGCGCCCGGCAATCCCGGCATCGCCAAAGAGGCGAGTTGCGTGCCGATCGCCGCGACAGACAGCGACGCGATCCTCACCTTCGCCAAACAAGAGAAGATCGATTTCGTCATCGTCGGGCCGGAAGCGCCGCTGGTCGCGGGACTCGTCGACAAGTGCGAGGCTGTCGGCATCGCCGCTTTCGGCCCGTCCGCTGCGGCCGCGGCGCTCGAAGGCTCGAAAGGCTTCACCAAGGATCTCTGCGCCAAATACGGCATTCCGACGGCGCGCTATGCGCGCTTCGCTGATCCGACCGCGGCCAAAGCCTATCTCCGCGCCGAAGGCGCGCCGATCGTCGTCAAAGCCGACGGCCTCGCGGCCGGCAAAGGCGTCACCGTCGCCATGACTCTCTCCGAGGCGGAAGCGGCGATCGACGAAGCGCTCATCGCCAATCGCTTCGGCGCGGCGGGCGCGGAAGTGGTGATCGAGGAATTCCTCGAAGGCGAGGAAGCGAGCTTCTTCGTCTTGAGCGACGGCCAGCATGCGCTGCCCCTCGCTTCGGCGCAGGATCACAAACGCGTCTTTGACGGCGACAAAGGCCCCAATACCGGCGGCATGGGCGCCTATTCGCCGGCGCCTTGCGTCACGCCAGCGATCGCCGATGAGGTCATGGCGCGCATCATTCGCCCGACGCTCGACGGCATGGCGCAGGATGGGCGTCCTTACAAAGGCGTGCTCTATGCCGGGCTGATGCTCACGGCCACGGGGCCGCAGCTCATCGAATACAATGTCCGCTTCGGCGATCCCGAATGCCAGGTGCTGCTGCCGCGCCTCAAAAGCGATCTGCTGCCGGCGTTGCTCGCATCGCGAGACGGCGTCCTCAAGGATTTCGATCTGCGCTGGCGCGACGAGGCGGCGCTCGGGGTCGTGCTCGCCGCCCAGGGCTATCCCGACGATCCGCTGCGCGGCAGCGAGATCCGCGGCCTCGAGGCCGCCGCCGCGAGCGATCCCAGGGTGCAGATCTTCCACGCCGGCACCACGCGCGTGGGCGAGAAGCTGCTCGCCGATGGCGGGCGCGTGCTCAACATCGTGGCGTTGGGCAACACACTCGCGGAGGCGCGCGACCGCGCCTATGCCGTGATCGACCGCATCGATTGGCCCGAAGGCTTCTGCCGCCGCGACATCGGCTGGCGCGCGCTGCAAAGCTGAATCGCGTTTCCGACCGTCGCCCCGCTTGTGATTCGCGCCCCGATCGGCGAAGCTTGCCGCGGGGGAGGAACAACACCCATGGCCATGGCCCAAGCAAGCACCGCGCTCCATGACAAGGAGCAAGCGGTCCTGAAACGCGTCTCGAACCGCTATCTCTGGTTCCTGATGATCTGCCTGATGATCAATTTCGTCGACCGCACCAATATCGGTTTCGCGGCGCTGACGATGAACAAGGATCTCGGCCTCACCGCCACGACCTTCGGCCTCGCCGGGACGGCGCTCTCGGTCGCTTATCTCATCTTCGAGATTCCCTCGAACCTGATCCTCGAACGCGTCGGCGCGCGCAAATGGCTGGCGCGCATCATGGTCACCTGGGGCATCGCCTCGGCGGCAACGATGTTCGCGGTCGGCCCGTGGAGCCTCGCCGGCTTCCGCGCCCTGGTCGGCGTCGCCGAAGCCGGCTTCTCGCCCGGCCTCGTGCTCTATATGACCTATTGGTATCCGCAATATCGCCGCGCCAGCGCGCAGACCATGTTCATGCTCGGTCAGCCCTTGGCCGCGATGTTCAGCTCGACACTGGGTGGCTTCATCCTCAGCTTCAACGGCGCCTGGGGCTTTGCGGGTTGGCAATGGCTGTTCTTCCTCGAGGGCCTGCCGGCGATCGTCTTCGGCATCTGGATCTATTACCACCTTGACGACAAGCCGAAGACCGCCCGCTTCCTGTCGGAAGACGAGAAATCGACACTCGTTAATCTCCTGGAGCGCGACGAGGAAGCGCGGCGGCGTTCGCAGCCAACCGGACCGAAGCGCTCGGTCACGCGCCTGGTGCTGGGCCGCAACATGCTGCTGCTGTCTTTCGCCTATGCCTGCCTCATCACGACGGTCTCGGCGCAAGGCCTGTGGCAGCCGCAGATCGTGCGCGGCTTTGCCGGCGCCGGTGTGCCGACCTGGCAGATCGGCCTCATCGCCGCGATTCCCCCAGCCTGTTCGATCGCCTGGATGGTGTTCTGGACGCGGCGCTCGGACCGGCGCAGCGAGCGCTTCTGGCATTGCATCATCCCGATGCTGATCGCCGCCGCCGGGTGGACTCTATCTGGCCTCTCGACCTCGCCGGTCATGCAGCTTCTCGGCTTGATTATCGCTTCGGCTTTCAGCCTCTCGGCCTGGCCCGTCTTCTTCACGACACCGTCGATCATCCTGCCGCGCGAGGCGCACGCGCCGGGCCTCGCTTTCCTCAACACCGTCGCCATCGCCGGCTCGAGCCTCAGCCCGATCATTGTCGGCAGGCTGCGCGATATCACCGGCGGCTTCTCGGTGCCCCTGCTCGTGGTTGCCGGCATCCTGATCCTCGGCGTGATCACGATGCTGTTCGTGCCGCGCGATCTCTTGTCGCAAAGGACTGCCGAGCCGGCGCCGGCAGTAGCGTAACAATGGTGGCGTAACGAAGGAGTGTTTCGATGAAGTTCGGCCATTTCTGCCTGCCGACCTATTTCGAGGATGTCGACGGCGATGTCGGGAGCTTCATGCGGCGCTTCGTCGATTTCCTCGTATCGAGCGAGGATGCCGGCTTCGATATGCTCTTCGCCAACGAGCATCATTTCGATGCGTATGGCGGGCTGGTGCCGTCGCCGACGGTCATGGTCGCGGCGCTCGCCCAACGCACCAAGCGCGTGCGGCTGGGCTCCTCGATCATCGTCCTGCCGCTGCACAGCCCGATCGAGATCGCCGAGCAATGGGGCATGATCGATTTGATGTCGAACGGCCGCGTCGAGCTCGGCATCGGCCGCGGCTTCGTCGAATACGACTACGACCGGTTGCGCGTGCCGCTCCAAGGCGCGCAAGAACGCTTGAAGGATGGGCTCGCGCTCATCCGCAAGGCGTGGTCGGGCGAGCGGTTCAGCCATAACGGCCCCTATTACCAATACGAGAATCTGCAGGTCTGGCCGCGGCCGCAGCAGCGGCCGCATCCGCCGATCTGGCTCGCCTACGGCGGCACGCCCGACAGCTTCAAATGGGCCGGCGAGCAGGGCTTTGGCATTTTCACCGTCGCCTATCGCGGCGTGCAGCCGCTGATTCCGCTGAACAAGCTCTATCGCGATTCGTGGCTCGCCGCCGGTCACCCGGCGAAGAACTACAAGATCGCGGCACATTATCAGGTCGTGCTCAGCGAGGACGGTGCCGAAGCGCGCGACATCGCGAGCAAGGCCTTGATCCGCTATGTCGGCGCGACGACGCATACGATGGATCGCGTGCGCGCCGATCGCCCCGGGGAAAAGCCGGCGGCGCTCGGCGAGGTCGAGCGCCAGGTGCTCGACGTCGCCAAGATGGTCGAGGAATGTCGCGTCGTCGCCGGCACGCCGGACGATGCCGTGAAGCTGCTCACCAAGGCGCAGGAGATGATGGGCATCACCCAGGTCGACTGCACCTTCTATTTCGGCGGCATTCCCTTCGAGCTTGCACAGCGCTCGCATCGCCTCTTCGCCGAGAAGGTGATGCCGCGGTTGCGCGGGATTTAGCCGCCCACTCCTCCAATCCCCTTGAGGGGGAGGGTTAGGGAGGGGGGATCAGTTCACAAATCTCCGCGCTTCACCCCCCACCCGCACGAGGCTAAACGCCTCGTGCGACCTCCCCCTCAAGGGGGGAGGTGCATTTCGCATCTAGTCGCGCTTCGTCGCGAAGAAATTCTTCAGCAGCGCTGCGGCGCCCTGTTCATCGATGCCGCCGTAAACCTCCGGCTTGTGGTGGCAGGTCGGCTGCGCGAAGAAGCGCGGCCCATGCTCGACCGCGCCGCCTTTCGGATCGTAGGCGCCGTAATAGAGCCGGCGGAGGCGCGCGAAGGCGATCGCCGCCGCGCACATCGCGCAGGGCTCGAGCGTGACATAGAGATCGCAATCCTCGAGCCGCGGCGCCTGGCGCAACGCCGCCGCCGCGCGCAGCACGAGCATCTCGGCATGCGCCGTCGGATCGTGCCGTGCTTCGACCTCGTTGCCGGCAGCGGCGAGCACCTTGCCGGCGGCATCGACCAGCACCGCGCCCACCGGCACTTCGCCGCGCGCCTCGGCCCGACCCGCCTGCTCCAGCGCCATTTCCATCGGCGACGGCATCGCTCGCGTTTCCTTGCTCCGCCGCACCCGGCGGCCTTAGACTCATCAGCATGGCACAACCCGTCATCGGTCTCACCCTCGATTCGGAGCCGCCGGGCGGCTATTCGAAGACCCATCCCTGGTACGCGCTGCGCGAGAATTACTGCAGCGCCGTGGTCGCGGCCGGCGGCTTGCCGATCCTTCTGCCGCATGAGCCCGAGCGCGCCGCGGATTATCTCGGCCTGATCCAGGGGCTTATCGTCACCGGCGGCGCGTTCGATGTCGATCCGGCGCTCTTCGGCGCGACCGCCAAGCATGCGAGCGTCACCACCAAGGACCGCCGCACCGCTTTCGAATTCGCCATCACCAAAGGCGCGCTCCACGCCGACAAGCCGGTCTTCGGCATTTGCGGCGGACAGCAGCTCCTCAACGTGGTGCTCGGCGGCACGCTGATCCAGCACATCCCCGATGAGGTCGAGAACGCGCTCGCGCATGAGCAGCCCAATCCGCGTACTGAGCCCGGCCATAAAGTCGCGATCGCGCGCGGCACGCAACTCCATCGCATCACGCAAAGCGACGAGCTCGATGTCAATTCGGCGCATCACCAGGCGGTGAAGGACGTGGCGCCCGGTGTCGTCATCGACGCCACCGCGCCGGACGGCGTCATCGAAGGCATCGAAGACCCGCGCCGCCGCTTCTGCATCGGCGTGCAGTGGCATCCCGAATACGGGCTCTCCGACGGCGACAAGCGGCTGTTCGCGGCATTCGTCGCCGCCTGCCGTTGATGGCCGACGCCACGTCCGAAACGAAAGGCGAGCGCGTCGCCAAGCTCTTGGCGCGCGCCGGTCTCTGTTCGCGCCGCGATGCCGAGCGCTGGATCGCCGAGGGCCGCGTCGCCCTGCGTGGCGACGTCCTCAAGTCGCCGGCCGTCAATGTCAGCGATCCCGCCGAGCTCACCGTCGACGGCAAGCCGCTGCCCGAAGCCGATCGCGCGCGGCTCTGGCGCTATCATAAGCCTGCCGGACTCGTCACCACGCATCGCGACGAGAAGGGCCGCGCGACGGTGTTCGATGCGCTTCCGAAGGAGCTGCCGCGGCTCATTTCGGTCGGACGGCTCGATCTCAATTCGGAAGGGCTGCTGCTTTTGACCAATGACGGCGAGCTGGCGAGGCGGCTGGAGCTGCCGGCGAATGGCTGGCTGCGCCGCTACAAGGTGCGCGTCCATGGCGCGGTCGATCCGGCGCGCCTCGCCCCGCTGGAAAAAGGCGTCACCATCGACGGCGCCTCCTATGGCCCGATCCACGTCGAATTCGAAGGCGAGCAGCGCGCCAGCAATGCCTGGCTCACCGTCTCGCTGCGCGAGGGCCGCAATCGCGAAGTGCGCAAGGTCATGGCGCATTTGGGGCTCGCGGTGACACGGCTGATCCGCCTCGCCTATGGGCCCTTCCAGCTCGGCAATCTGCCGCGCGGCGCGCTCGAGGAGGTGCCGCCACGTGTGATGCGCGAGCAGTTCGGCGAGGGCGCAAAACCCGGCATGGCGACCGCTGAAAAAAAGCCGGAGCGCCGCACGCCGCCCCCTCCAGAGCGCAAGCCGCAACGCCCGGGCAAGCGCGCCCGCGAACGAGCAGCCGGGAGAAAAAAGTTGGGCCATGCGGATCATCGCCGGTAAGCATCGCCATCGCGTGCTCGTCGCGCCGGAAGGCCGCGACGTCCGGCCGACCAGCGACCGCGCGCGCGAAGCGGTGTTCGACATCCTGGCGCATGGCCGTTTCACCGAGCAAGACGCGTGCCTCGATGCGATGGTGCTCGACGCTTTCGCCGGCACCGGCGCTTTCGGCCTCGAAGCCTTATCGCGCGGCGCCCGCCACGTTGTCTTCATCGAGAAGGACCGCACGGCGCGCGCTGCCTTGCAGAAGAACATCACGGCGCTTGGCGAGACCCAACATGCCGCGATCGTCAACGGCGATGCGACGCGGCCGCCGCGCGCGACCGGCGCCTGCTCGCTCGTCTTCCTCGATCCGCCCTATGGCGAGGATCTCGCCGCGCCCGCGCTCAAAGCGCTGGCGCAAAGCGGCTGGCTGGCCGATGACGCGCTTGCCGTGGTCGAGATCGCTGCGAAAGAGGATCTGGCAATACCGGATGGCTTCGAGCTCCTCGACGAGCGCCGCTACGGCGCCGCGAAATTCCTCTTCCTGAGGTACGGCAAATGAAGCCGCGCATCACGCTTATCACCCTCGGTGTCGACGATCTCGAGCGCGCGCTGCGCTTCTATCGCGATGGCTTGGGGCTCCCAACGCAAGGCATTATCGGCACGGAATTCGAGCACGGCGCCGTCGTGTTCTTCGATCTGCAATCGGGGTTGAAGCTCGCGCTTTGGGAACAGAAGAACATCGCACATGACACCGGCCTGCCCGAAACGCCGCGTGCGCCGACCGCTTTCACCCTCGCGCAAAACCTCGGCAGCAAGGCCGACGTGGATCAGATGATGGCGCAAGCGCGCGCCGCTGGCGCGACCATCGTCAAAGCGGCGCAGGATACGTTCTACGGCGGCTATGCCGGCTATTTCCAAGACCTCGACGGCCATCTCTGGGAGATCGCCTTCAATCCGGCGATGCTGCCCGAATCTTAGGACAGGCTTTGGCGCGGGCTGCGCACCAGCGCCTCGGCTTCGCGCTCGATCGCACCGACCTCCGCCGTGAGATAATCCAGCGGACGCTCGGACTCGCGCCGATACTCGGCGTAATGGCGCCGCAGCAGCAGGAAGGCGCCGGCGGTTCCGAAAAGCGCGAGAAGGATACCCGCCGAGAGCGGCGCGCCGAAGCCGATCAGCAGCGCCGCCGCGAGCGCGCCGCTGGCGCCGCCGATATCCCAGCCGCCTTCGGCCGCGACTTGGAAGCGCAGGGGACAAGGCGCGCGCTTCGATTGATTGTAGAGCGCCGTCATGAGGGTCGGGATGTAGAGGCAGGCGGCGAAAGAGCCGAGCGCATTGGCGACCACCGCGAGCGCGGCGCGATCGACCGCCAGCGCGCGGAGAAGAATGACAAGCGCGATGAGGCTGAGGGCGAGCCATACGGCGCGCCCGCCATGGCCGCGATCGATATGGCGGCCGAGCACGAGACCGCTGAGCGCGCCGACGAGCGCCGCGGCGGCGAGCGCGCCGCCATAGGCGATAAAGCTTTCCCCCAAGGAAAGGAACAAGGCGATTTGCCAGGTGAAGTAAACGCCGGCGGTGGTCCAGCCGTCGGCGATGAAGAGCAGCGTGCCGGGAATGGCGGCCTTGAACGCACCCGGCGCTTCGCGGGCGACCGCCACGTTGGGCGTCCAGAGCAGCGGCAGCGCCGAGAGCAACAAGACGAAAGCCGCGGCGCCGAAAGCGATCATCGGCCCGAACGCGACGAGCATCCAGCCGGTGAGGAGCGGGCTCACGATGCCGACGACGGCCGAGAGCGCCTCGCGCGCGCCGACCTGATGGCCGCGATGCTCGTGATCGCCGAGCGCCGCGAAATAGGCGTGATAGGTCGACCAGTAAATCGTGTCGCCGAGCGCCGCGAAAAAGCACACCAGCAGGAGCGCCGCGCCGAGACCGTGGACGGTCGCGAGAAAGGGGTATTGCACCGCGCTCAGCACGATCCCCCCGATGACGAGCGGGCGCATGCCAAAGCGCGGCGCGAGCACGACGACGATGGGGCGGATGACGAAGCGCCCGGCCAGGATGAGCGCCAGCGCGCCGAGGATGCCGGGCGCCGGAACGCCCTCTTCGAGGAGATAGGCCATGAAGAACGCGCCGC
>DATNGE010000205.1:0-2736 GCA_035606035.1 Allostellaceae bacterium | reverse complement strand
TCGACGAGGTCCTCGATGGTGGTGGCGCGCGGGCGTTTCAGAAGATTGAGCGCGGCGTCCAAGAGCTCGACGATGTTGTGCGGCGGGATGCTGGTCGCCATGCCGACGGCGATGCCGGCGGCGCCGTTGGCGAGGAGATTGGGGAAGCGCGCCGGCATGACCACCGGCTCTTCGTTCTCGCCGTCGTAGGTCGGGCGGAAATCGACCGCGTTCTCGTCGATGCCGGCGAGCAGCGCCTCGGCCACGGCGGTCAAGCGGCTCTCGGTGTAGCGCATCGCCGCCGCGCCGTCGCCGTCGACACTGCCGAAATTGCCTTGCCCGTCGACCAGCGGATAGCGCTGCGCGAAATCCTGCGCCAGCCGCACCAGCGCCTCATAGACCGCGACATCGCCATGCGGATGGAACTTGCCGATGACGTCGCCGATGATGCGCGCCGATTTCTTGTAGCCGTTGCCCGGCGCGAGGCCGAGCTGGCGCATCGCATAGAGCACGCGGCGGTGCACGGGCTTGAGGCCGTCGCGCACATCGGGCAGCGAGCGCGACACGATGGTCGAGAGCGCGTAGGAGAGATAGCGCTCGCCGAGCGCATCGGCGAAGTTCACGTCACGCAGATCGGCGGCGGCGGCATCGGGGGGCGGCGTCATGACGCCGGTATAGCAAACACTTTGGCCAGCGCGTCAACATATCGGCTGCGCGCCGCCGGTAATTTCCGCTGATGCGGCGCGAAGACGCGCTGCTCGAGGAAAAACCCCGCGAGTCGCAAGCCGTCGAGCACGTCCTGCGGGGTGGGGCGCGCGTCCGGCGCTCCTCGCGCCGAACCGCCGCGCAGGAAACCGGGCAGCGGCAGCAGCTTCTCGCGGTAGGGCGCGCCGGCCGCTTCCGACACCGCCTGGCCCGAGCGCGGCGAAACAAAGACCAGATCCGCGGTCGCCCCGGTCGCGGCGCAGGCCGACAGATCGAGCCCGAAGCCGAGCTCCTCCAGGAGGGTCATCTCCCATTCCACATAATCGACCGCCCAGCGATTATCCGCGCCGAGCACCTCTATAAGATGCAAAAGTCCGCGATACGCGCGCGGATGCGGCTCGCGCTCGGGCAGCGCCGCCGCCGCGAGCGCAGCCGCCGCCGCCAGCGCGGCAAGGCGCAGCGGATCGTCGAGCAGCGTTGCCGCATGTGCTTCCAGCACCTCGCCGGTCACGAAACCCAAATGTTCGGCAAGACGCGCGCGCCAGGTGACCGAGAGGCGGTTGCCGATCTGCCAATGCGCGCGGGTCTTGGGCGATTGCCCGCCGCGCAGAAGACCCGCGTGGCGGCCGTGCTCGCGCGTCAGCAACTGCACGACGAGCGCCCGCTCGCCATGCGCGCGGCTCGCCAGCACGATGCCTTCATCCGACCATTGCATGCGCTCAGGATAGCGGCATGCCGATACGTTCCCAACGGATCACGGGAAACGATGAGGCGTCGCGGCCCAGCGAAGAGCGGCCGTCAATCGAAAAATAGATAAGCGCCGCTTTGCCGATGAGGTAATCACGCGGGACATAGCCGACCCCACTCACCGGGTCGCGGCTGTCGGCGCTGTCGTCGCGATTGTCGCCAAGTACGAAGTAGCTGTCGAGCGGCACGACCACCGGCTCCGTATTATCGAGCGCCGGCTCGCCACGCAGCGTTTCGATGATCGTATAGCGTGCACCGTCGGGCGTTGTCTCGATCGCGCTGCGATAGGGTTTGGGCGCCTCATCGCGAAACGTCGCGTAGGTGAAGCTGCCCGGTGCCTCGCGCGTTAGCGCAATATCATTGACGAAAACGACGCCCTGCTTGAGCTGCACCCGGTCGCCCGGAAGGCCAGCGATACGCTTGACGAAATCGACGGAGCGATCGCAGCGTGCTTCGAAAGCCTTTGCGTTCGCGCGATCCAAAAGCGGGTATTGGCAAGGCAGCCTGAAGACGACCAGATCGCCCCGTCGAGGTTCATGCCAAGCGTAATAGCTTTCGAGGACGAGGAAATAGTCGCCCGGCTGCAAGCTCGGAACCATCGAGGCGCTGGGCGCCCTGAACCCACGCCAATTCGGCGCAATGAGGCCCAAGGAATTAGGTGTGAACAAAGCGAGGAAAAGGATGAGATAGACGAGATAACGCTTCGGCCAAGTGAGGCGCGGGACGGCGGCGCGGCGCGCGAGCTGCCAAGAATCGATCGCTGCCCAGATGATGATAACCAATACAGCCGCAGCGGCGAGCAGAATAATCGGGAGCACCGCTTGCGGCCATGCCGGCCACAAAAAAATGCTCGTTTTCACCATCAACACCGCCATCACGATGGCGAGCGTGAAGATCGCGCCGCGGCGATAATGGCCAAGAAATGCCTGGCCAATGCCCGGCACGGAAAACGAAATCAATGTCGCCCAAATTCGCGTCCTCATCCGCCTTGCGGCGGGAGCTTTCGATTTCCCCAAATCGATGCTCATTCTATCCCCCCTCGATCAGTCTAACGTTGCAAAGCGATTCACCTCACTCGGGATAATCCAAACCGATCGCCGCAAAACGTTCGCGATCCTCGGCCCATTCGGGCGTCACGCGCACAAAGAGGAAAAGGTGCACGCGCCGCTCAAGCAGCTTTTCGAGCTCGGCGCGCGCGGCAGCGCCGATCTGCTTCACCTGCGCCCCGCCCTTGCCGAGCACGATCGCTTTCTGGCCCTCGCGCTGGACATGGATGACCTGGCTGATCTTGACGCTGCCATCCGC
>DATNGE010000204.1:0-2037 GCA_035606035.1 Allostellaceae bacterium | reverse complement strand
GCGCCGAACCGAAGCCGCTCATGTCGTAGAGGATGATCTGCCGGTCGTTGCCGATGCCGAGCGCGCCGGCCATGCGCGCGAATTCCTCGGGGCTCGGCAGCATATGGGGCAGGGGATTGGCGTGATCGGATATCGCGTCGATATCGAAGAACACGGCGCCCGGGATGTGCCGGCGCGCGAATTCCTCCTGTGCCGTCGGCTTGATGTTCGGCAGGGTGAACGACGCATCGAAGACGCGCAGATGGGGCGCATCGATATGCGCCGCGAGCCACTCCGTCGAGACCAGCGATTCCGGACGCGCGTAGGGCATTTACCTCTCCGCCACGTCATTGCGAGCGAAGCGAAGCAATCCAGGAGCCGAGTATGATGCTCTGGATTGCTTCGTCGCGATGCTCCTCGCAATGACGATCATTTTTCGCCTACTTCTCCAGGAGCCACTTGGGTAGCGGCAGGTTCTTTGATTTGAGGAAATCGGGATTGAACAGCTTCGACTGATAGCGCGTCCCGTAATCGGCGAGGATGGTCACGATCGTATGGCCCGGGCCGAGCTCCTTCGCGGCCTTGATCGCGCCGAGGATGTTGATGCCGGTCGAGCCGCCGAGGATCAGCCCTTCCTCGGTGACGAGATCGAATAGCACCGGCAGCATCTCTTCATCGGTGACCTGGAACCAGCCGTCGAGCGGCGCGCCTTCGAGATTCTTGGTAATGCGGCCCTGGCCAATGCCCTCGGTGATCGAATTGCCTTCGGCTTTCAGCGTACCCGTCGCGTAATAAGAATAGATCGCCGATCCCATGGGATCGGCGAGGTAGCATTTCACGTTCTTGTTGCGCTCCTTCAGCGCCATCGCCGTGCCGGCGAGCGTGCCGCCGGTACCGGTCGAGGCGATGAAGGCATCGACTTTGCCGTTGGTTTGTTCCCAAATTTCGGGGCCGGTCGTCTCGATATGCGCCCGGCGATTGGCGACATTATCGAACTGATTGGCCCAGATCGCGCCATTCGGCGAGCTCGCCGCGACCTCTTTCGCCAGCGTCTCGGAATAGCGCACGTAATTCATCGGATTGGCGTAGGGCACCGCGGGGACAAGCCGCAGATCGGCGCCGCAGAGCCGCAGCATGTCCTTCTTTTCCTGGCTCTGGGTCTCGGGCATAACGATGACCGATTTGTAACCGAGCGCGTTGCCGACGAGCGCGATGCCGATGCCGGTATTGCCGGCCGTGCCCTCGACGATGACGCCGCCGGGCTTGAGCAAGCCGCGCTCTTCCGCGTCCTTGATAATGTAGAGCGCCGCGCGGTCCTTCACCGACCCGCCGGGATTGAGGAACTCGGCCTTGCCGAGGATGGTGCAGCCGGTCTCTTCCGAGGCGCGGCGCAATTTGATCAGCGGCGTATTGCCGATCGTACCGATGAAACCGTCGCGAATATCCATGATGAGAGGAGACTACGCAGCGCGGCGCGCCTGATCAACCGGCCGCTTTTGCCCATTCGGGGCGCAGCCGCTCGCGCTCGGCGGCGAGCCAATAGAGTGCGAGCAAGGTCGGGCCGTTCTTGATCGTGTCGGCGCGGACTTGACGCATCGCCTCGTCGAAGCGCAGCACGACGACCTTGATGTCCTCGTTCTCGTCCGCGAGCCCGTGGATGCCGCCCGCCGTGCTCGCATCGACCCTGGCGGCGAAGAGATCGATGACCTCGGTGCAGGCGCCGGTGCTCGGCATGTAGCGGTGGATGAAGATCGGCTCGCCGATCAGCTCGAGCCCGGCCTCTTCGCGGCATTCGCGCCGCGCGAGTTCGCTTTCGCTCTCGCCCTCCTTGTCGACGATGCCGGCGACGATTTCGAGTTCCCACGCAGGCAATCGGGCGAGATGCGCGGCAAGCCGGAATTGCTCGACCAGGACGACTTCATCGCGATCGGGATCGTAGAGCAGGACGCCGACAGTGCGGCCGCGCTCGAAGACATCGCGCTCGATCTCGGCGCTCCAGCCGCCGCGATAAAGCTTGTGGCGAAGGCGATAACGCTCGAGGCGGAAGAAGCCGCGGTG
>DATNGE010000203.1:0-22360 GCA_035606035.1 Allostellaceae bacterium | reverse complement strand
ACGCGCTGCCAGCTCTCGGCGTGCGTCGCGAGGGCAATGCCGTATTCCATCTTTTCCTCCCAGTGACTCGATACGTGTTCGTTTTAGCGTGTTTCGGACGTATCGAGGAGCCGGCCCGAAATAGCAAACGCAGAATATATACGTTTTCCGGAATTTCGTTAGTCTTGCTTCGAGGACGGCGCGCAAGAGGGAGGTTTCAGTGCCCGCGTGGCAATATAAAAAAGGTCTGCACGAGATCGGCAGCGGCGCCTTTGCATATCTGCAGCCGAACGGCGGCTGGGGGCTCGCGAATTCCGGCCTGATCGTCGACGGCGATCAATCGCTGCTCGTCGACACCCTCGTCGACGCGGCGCATACGCGCCGGATGCTCGACACGATCCGCGACGCCACCGGGCTGCGTGCGACCGACATCCGCACCGTCGTGAACACGCATCACGACGCCGACCACACTTTCGGCAATTTCCTGATGAAGCATGCGGAGATTATCGCCTCCAAGGCGGCTGCCGAGACCATGGCGATGCGCTCGCCGCAAGAAGTCGCGACGTTGAAGCGCAATGCCCCGACCATGGGCAGCGTCGGCGAATATCTGCTGGCGATCTTCTCCGCTTATGACTGGGAGGATGTCGAGCTGCAGCTGCCGACCCGTACGTTCGAGGGCGAGCTGCACATCGAGGTCGGCGGCAAGCGCGTCCACGTCATTCATGTGGGGCCGGCCCACACGGTCGGCGACACGCTGGTTCATTGTCCCGATCAACGCATCGTCTACACCGGCGACATACTCTTCATCGAAGGAACGCCGATCATCTGGGCCGGCCCGGTGAGCCGCTGGATCGCCGCTTGCGAGCGCATCATGGCTCTCGATGTCGATATCGTCGTGCCGGGCCACGGACCGATCACCGACAAATCGGGCGCGGCGGAGGTCCGCGATTATCTGCGCTTCGTCGATCGCGAAGCGCGCAAGCGCTATGACGCGGGGCTCACTGTCGAGGAGGCGGTCGAGGACATTGGTCTCGGCCGCTATGCGCGCTGGATCGATGCCGAGCGCGTCGTCGTCAATGTGCAGAAGCTCTATGAGGAATATGGCTGGAAGGAGCACAAGACCTTCATGCAGCTCTTCGATCTGATGGGGCTTCTGTGGCGCCGCCGGCAGGATGGCGCGCGCAACGGCGCTTGACCGGCAGCGTAGAAACAACAATACGGGGCGCGTTTGTGCGCGCGGTGTCTTGGGGAGGAAATCATGATTCGCTTGTCAATTCTGTGCGCCGCGGGGGCGGTGAGCGCGGCGCTGTCGGTCGCGCCGGCTGTCGCCGAGACGAAGATCGTGCTGCTCTATACCGGCGCCTCGAGCATCGCGAGCGCCTACGTCGCCAAGGACCAGCATTTCTTCGACAAGCGCGGGCTCGATGTCGAACTGATGATCACGCCCAATGGCAGCACGATCCCGGCGGCGCTGGTCGGCGCTTCCGCGCAGATCGGCATTCCCACGCCGACCGTGCTTCTGCAGGCGAACGAATCCGGGCTCGACCTTGTCACGGTTGCCGGTGGGGAGGTCTTCCCCACGCCGACGCGCATGGCGCTGATGGCGCGGCCTGCCGCCGGGATCAAAGGCGCCGCCGATGTCTCGGGCAAGAAGATCGGTGTGCCGGGCCTTAACGGCGTCATCGATCTCATGACACGGAAGTGGATCAAAAGCAGCGGCGGCGATCCGGGGCAGGCGACTTTCCTCGAGGCGTCCATTCCCGCCGGTCCCGACATGCTGCAATCGGGCCAGGTCGATGCAGTCGCGAGCATCGATCCGTTCATTCAGCGCATCGAAGCGGCCAAGACCGCGGCGGTCGTCGGCGAGCTCAACAGCATCGTGCCCGCCGGCGCCTATGCCGTGACCTATGTGGCGACGCGCGAATGGACGAAGAAGAACGCCGCGGCGGTGAAGGAATTCCACGCCGCGCTCGAGGAGGCGAATGCTTTCGCCAAAGATCCGAAAAATCTCCAATCGCTGCGCCAGAGCATCTCGACCTACACGAAGCTGCCGATGGCGGTGGTGGAGACGCTGCCGCTGCCGCCGAACCTCGATGCCGCCAACCGGCCGGACGGGATGCGCTTCTGGATCGACCTCGCGCTCGAGAACAAGATGATCAGCAAGGCCCCAGACCCGGCAACGTTGTTCGCGCCTTAATCCCGTCCTGCGCCGCTGCTCGCCTCAGGCGCTCTCCTCTTCCGGGCGCGTGTCCGGCATTGCCGCGAGGGCGAGCAGCACGGCGAGGAGGCCGATGAACCCGAGCCCCAAGAGCGCGGCGGGATCGCCCAATTGGTCGGCCATCCAGCCGCCGAGAGCGGTGCTGAACGTGCCGCCGATCCCCATGAAGAAGCCGATGAAGCCGAGCGAAAGGTTGTAGTGGCCGGAATGGCCGGCAATGTCGCTGGTGATCAGCGGCACCAACACGCCGATCGCGGCGGCGGCAATGCCGTCGAGCGCCTGCGCCATTACGAGGATGCTCGGATGACCGAGCAGCGGCGCAAAGATGACACAGCGGAGCGGCAGCGCGGCGAGACCGATGATCAAAACGAAGCGGCGGCCGCGCGTTTCGGCCAGCCGGCCGATCGCCGGCGAGATCACCGCGACGATGAGCTGCGGCAGCACGATGCAGGCGGCGATGGTTACGCTCGCGAAATCGCCGACATTCTTGTTGAGCACGGTGCTGACCAGCGGCAAGGTCGCGGCATTGCCGAAGGTGAAGAGCGCGACGCAGCTCGCCAAGACGAAGAGGCGCCGATCCTCGAGCAATTTCAGGATTGGCTTCGCATGGCTCGTCTCATCGGCGCGCACGGCCGCGGCGATGCGCGGCGCTTTGAGGCGCGAAAGCGGCGCCATGAATGCCCAGGCGGGCAGCGTCAGCAGCGCGGTCAGGAAGAAGATCGAGCGCTCGGCGAAATAATAGCCGCACGCCCCCATCAGCGCTGCGCCGACCGCATTGCCGATCGAGGCGTAGCGCGCGTTGCGTCCGAGCCTGAGGCCGAGCGCATGCGGCCCGGCGACGGCAAGGCTGATCGCCGCGATCGCGGGGCCGAGCATGCAGCTCGCGAAGGCATGCAGGATCTCCGCGATATAAACGAAGAGCTGCACCGGATAGACGGCGAACATCAAGGCGCAGAGGGTGAAGGAAAGAATGCCGATGCGCGCCGCATGAACCTTGCTGTGCATCGCATCGACCAGCGCGCCGGCCGGGAGCTGGCTCGCCATCGCGGCCGCCGTGCCGAGGCTGAGCGCGAGCCCGATCGCGGTTTGCGACCAGCCCTGGCTCGCGAGGTAGATCGCAATGAACGGGCCGAAGCCCGTCTGGATATTGGCGACAAAGAGATTGAGATGGTCGAGACCGCGGCTCGCGGCGGCGATGTCGCCCTGATCGCTCGATGATGTGCAGGATTGGCTTCCCCGCAAGACGCGGCGGCCCGTCAGGGTTCGTCCGCTGCCGGCGCGGGCGGCAACGGCGGCGCGGTTGCGTCGGGCGGGGCCGGTTCGGACGGCGTTCCTTCGCTTGGCGCCGGCGCTGTCTCCGTGGGCGGTGTCGCGACCGGCGCAACGTGGCCGGGTCCGGCGATGACGCTGATGCTTTTGTCGTCGGGCTTATATTCCCGCGCCGATTGCACATCGGCGCGGCTGAGATCGAGCTTCAGCGGGGTCTTGGAATCAGGCGCATAGAATTGCAGCAAGCGCCAATCGACGGCGATCTTGCGCGTGCCGACGCCGAGAAAGCCGCCGAAATCGATGACCACGGCGCGCGGCTCCTTGTTCGCGTCGAACAGCACATCGACGACGAGACCCATATCCTCGCCGGCGGTGCCGCTTACCTTCTTGCCCAAGATCGCGCGCGCATCGGCGGCGGCGAGCGTCTGGAGATTGGCGGGCGGTGCCGATGGCGCCGCCTCGGTGGCCAGCGGTGGTGATGGTGCCGGCGCGTTCGGCGCTGTTGGCGCAGGCGCTGACGGCGTGGATGCGTCTTGCGCCGCAGCGCTCGCCGCCCAGCAAGCGATCAGCAAGGTCGCTAGCGCCGGTGCGCGCCTCATGCGACGAGCACGATCTCGATCGGCCCGTCGCGCCGTGTGACATAAAGCGCGGCGGCGCCATGGCTGCGCCGCAACACGATATCGGCGGCGGAATCGCGCAAGCGCAAATTGGTGAGACAAAGCTCATCCATCCAATCCGGCAGGGTGGGACGGATGAGCAGCACCCGCCCGGCCTCGACATCGAAGGTGAGGCCGAGCGTCGCGCCGAGCATCGCGAAGACCGCGGCCGACGACCACGCTTGCGGCAGACAGGCGACAGGATACGACGTCGGCCCCATGCCCTTGCGCCGCGCGAAGCCGCAGAAGAGCTCGGGCATGCCCTTCATCTCGCTGAACAGCATGGCATCGAACATCGCGGTCAGGACTTTGAGCAGCGGCTGCTTCAGCCCATAGCGGCCGAAGCCCATGGCGATGATGCCGTTGTCATGCGGCCAGATCGAGCCGTTGTGATAGGACATCGGGTTGTAGCGCGCTTCGCCGTCGGCGACGGTGCGAATGCCCCAATCCGAAAAGGAAGCCGGTGTCATCAAGGTCGCGGCGACGCGCTCGGCGCGCGCTTGCGATGTGAGCCCCGAGAAGAGGACATGTCCCGCATTGGAGGCGCGCACGCGGCATGCTTTTTTCTTGCCATCGAGCGCCAAGGCATAGGTGTCGATCTCCTCGAGCCAGAACGCGCGCTCGATCTTCTCGGCCAGCGCATCGGCTTTGGCGCTGAGCGCGGCGGCCCGCTCCGCCCGATCGAGCTTCTTCGCCAATACCGCTGCGCCCTTGTAGGCGCCGTAGGCGTAAGCCTGCACCTCGATCAGCGCGATCGGCCCTTCGGCGAGGCGGCCATCGGCGTGGAAGATGGAATCGCCGCTGTCCTTCCAGCCCTGGTTGACGAGCCCGTCTTTCGAGGTGCGGCCATATTCAAGGAAGCCGTCGCGATCGCGATCGCCGTATTCCTCCATCCAGCGCAGCGCCGCCTCGATATGCGGCCACAGCGTCTCGATCAGCGCGCGATCGCCGGTGCGCGCGTAATACGCAGCGGCGAGCACGATGAACAGCGGCGTCGCATCGATGCTGCCGTAATAGCAGCCGAAAGGCACCTCTTTCAGCGCCGCCATTTCGCCCTTGCGGGTCTCGTGGAGGATCTTGCCGGGCTCGGCATCGGCTGCGGGGTCGATGGCGGTCGCCTGTTTGGCCGCGAGAAAGCGCAGCGTGCCGGCGGCGAGGGTCGGATCGAGCCAGAGACATTCGAGCGCGGTGATCAGCCCGTCGCGGCCGAAAGCGGTCGAGAACCACGGCACGCCGGCATACGGGTAAAGCCCGTACGGCGTCTCGGTGATCAGCAAATCGAGATTGGCCCGCGAATGGCTGAGCCAGGTGTTGAACGATTCATTCGAGGTGTAGAGATCGGCGGTGCGCTGTTGGCGGTCGTGCAGCCGTTTCTCGGCGCCGGCAACCGCATCGCCGCGCGATTGCGTGGAAACAGCACGCCTGTCTTCGACCCGGAAGGTGAAGTGCAGCGCCGTGCGTCCGCCGGGCGGCAGCTCGATCTCCCAGCGCGCCTTGTGATCGCGGATCGCCTGCGGCCGCGGCTCGAACGTGATGCTGAGACGCCGCACGATTTCGTCGAGACCGCGATAAGCGAGGGTGACGCCATCGAGTCGAAGCTCGTCGGGCAGGCGCGTGCCGCGCCGCTTGCGTGGCGTGCCGCGCACTTCGAACATATCGGCGAAATCTGCATCGAAGCCGAGCTCGATGCTGAGGGTGGCGGCGGCGTGGCCGAAATTCCGCAACTCGACGGTCTCGAAGAAGCTGCGCTCGCCGACCACCGCGCTGCGCCGAAGATGCACCGTGTCGCGCGGCAGGACCATATGGCCATGCTCGAGCTGGTCGGGATTGGCGAGATCGACCTCGAGCGTCGCGTTCTCCTCGGTCACGGTCGAGGAGAGCAGCAGCGGCACCTCGTTGTTCACCGCCAAGCTCAGGCGCGAGAGGTAGCGCGTATCCTCGAAGAAGAAGCCTTCGGCGGCGGTGGCCGCTTCGATGTTCCCGAATTCGTCGAGGATCGCGAGACTGTCGCCATTCTTCAGCACGCGGCGCGCATGCCGCATCGCCGTGTTGGAGGGGATATAAAAAGGTGAAACGTTTTCGACGTCCGCGAAAGGGGCGCTGTCGGCTGGCATAATTCCTACCGCTTTGTCGTTTTTACTGCTTTTCCCAGGGGCCAGAGCAGCCGCGAATGCCAAGCCACGCTGAAGCCGCGTCAATTCCCTAAAGACGCCGGGCCACGCTCGGGTTCCGCCGGAGATCGGAAAGCGATCAGCTACGTTGCCGTCCGGAGCCGCATAGTCGCGGGTTCTTCCGCGTTGATCGTGCCCGGGCTGCGTTTATCGCGCGGCGGGACGAATTTCAACAATGCCGCGCCGAGATCGCCGCGAAATCGCGCGAGCTCATGGGCGTCGAAATCCGCGAACACCGCGCGCTCGAGCCGGTCGACCGCGCGATTGCAGCGATCCAGCCGGCGAATGCCGCCGGCGGTCAAGCGGATGTCGAGGACGCGGCCATGCGCCAGCGATTTACTGCGTACGATAAGCCTTTTCTGCTGCAGCAACGCGACGATCTCGGTCATCGATTGCGGCGCGATGTGGAAACGGCGCGCGAGCTCGGCCGTCGACCAGGTCTCGCGATGGCTGAGGATGCTCAGCACCATGTATTGAATCGGGGTCAAGCCCGCGGGGCGCAGGCGCTCGACCATCAAATTGTAGATGTTGAGCTGGAGCAGCCGCAGCAGAAAAATCGTGCGTGGTTTTTGCGCCGCCATGCGGCCATCGCCTCCGGACCAACCCGATCGGAATTCCACCATATATCAGGTAGCCTGTCATCAAATAACAGGTTGCCTTCTATAGGGAGCCGTGAGAGCATCGCGAAAATCGCCTAAATCAGGAGGGGAGGGGTCCCGTGAGAAGCTTGACGTTCGTCGCGGCCGTTATCGGCATCGCCCTTGCCGGCGCGAGCACCCAATCCGTCGCCGATCCCGTCAAGATCAGGGCCGATTGGGGAGTGCTTCCGGGACAATTCGCGCCGCTCATCCCGTCGGTGCCGCAATACGCGCCGGGCGTCTACCGCCATTACGGCCAATCCTATGTCGTCGAGCCGCTCAAGATGCGCGGCGGCGGCGCGACCCTGCAGGCGCTCGCTCTCGGCGAAACCGATCTGAGCACGCTCAGCCCGCAAAGCCTGGTCGACGGCGTCACCAACGCGCGGCTCGATATTCGCGCGATCGCCGAGCAGATATCGACGGAAGTCCCGGGTTACAATCAGACCTATTATTGGGTCGACAAGGAGAAGGTGAAAACCTTCGACGATCTCAAGGGCAAAGTCTTCGCCGTCAACGCGCTCGGCGCCAATGTCGATGCCGCCGCGCGCATGGTGATGGCGCGCCATGGCATGACTCCGCCGCGCGATTTCTCCGTCGTCGAAGTGGCCTTCCCGGTGCAGCTTGCCGCGCTCAAGGCGGGCAAGATCGATGTCGCGGTGCTGGTGCCGCCATTCAATCTGCCGGCCGAGGCGGATCCGAGCTTGAAGCCGATGTTCGGGGTCGGCGATGCCTTCGGACCCGTCGAGACGCTGATGTGGATGGCCAAGGCCGATTTCATCGCGACCCATCGCGCGGCGCTGGTCGATTTCCTCGAGGACAATATCCGCATGCGGCGCTGGATGCTCGATCCGAAGACCCGGCCGGATGCGGTGCGGCAGCTCGCGGAGATCAGCAAGATCCCGGTCGAAAATCTCCAGAGCTGGGTCTACACGACCAAGGATTATTACTATCCGCCCGACGCCGCGATCGACGTGACGCGCCTGCAGAAGAACGTCCAGGACATGGCGCAAGTCGGCGTCGTGCCGAAGGCGATCGACGTCACGCCTTATGTCGATCTGTCCCTGGTCAAGGAAGCGGCCGCGCGCGCGGCAAAGGACTGAGCCCAAGGAACGGCCGGGCCATGGATATCGGCATCAACCTCGCCACCTCGGCCGATAGCTGGAAGATCGTCAAACGGGCCGAAGAGCTCGGCTATAGCCGCGTCTGGTTCTTCGACACGCATATGCTGAATGCCGATGTCTTCGTCGGCATGGCGGCCGCGGCGATGGTGACGACGAAAATCCGCCTCGGCACCGGCGTCCTCATCCCGAGCAACCGCATCGCGCCGGTCGCGGCGAATGCGCTCGCCTCGGTGAACGCGCTGGCGCCCGGCCGGATCGATTTCGGCATTTCGACCGGCAGCACGGCGCGCAGCACGATGGGGCTTGGGCCAGTGAAGCTCGCGGTGATGGCGGAATACATCCGCATCGTGCAAGGGCTCTTGCGCGGCGAGCGGGTCGAATGGGAATTCGAGGGCGAGCGCCGGAAGATCGGCTTCCTCAACCCCGAGATCGGCGCGATCAACATCGCCGATCCGATCCCGCTTCATATCTCGGCTGTTGGCCCGCGCGGGCGCAAGCTCACGGCGGAGCTCGGCGCCAACTGGATCGTGCCGACGGGCAGCGTCGCAGGCGCGACACGCTCCATTGGCGAGATGCATAAAGCCTGGGCAGCAGCCGGGCGCAAGCCGGCCGATCACATCGCAACCGCCGTGGTCGGCGGCTGTGTGCTGGCCGAGGGCGAGGCCTATGACAGCCCGCGGGTCAAGGCGCTCGCCGGCCCGCATGCGATGATTGCGCTCCACAATCAGGTCGAGGCGGCGGAAGCCGGCTTCACGCGGCCGCCGATGGCGCCGCATCTGCTGCCGCTGCTCGAGCAGTATCGCGCGCTTTATCTAACCTATCAGCCGCCCGATGCGCGCTATCTCACCAATCATCGCGGGCATCTCATGTTCGTGAAGCCGGAGGAAGCACATCTCTGCACCGCGGCACTGATCCAGGCCACGACCTTCACCGGCACGAAACCGGCCTTGCGCGAGCAGCTCCGTGCGCTCCGCGATGCCGGCTACGATCATTTCTCGATCACCATCCGCCACGGTCATCCCGAGATGCTGGAGGAGTGGATCGAGCTGTTCCAAGGCGTGTGAACGCTCAGGCTTTCTTCTTCTTCGGACGCATCTTCGCGATGATGTAGTCGACCACCTGCCGATCGGTCTTGAGGCGCGCTTTGTCGAACCCATCCCAGTGGATGATGTCATCGACCTCGCGGACATAGCGGTTCGAGGGCGCGAAATCGGCGTAGCCCACCGGAATGGTCTCGTAGCACCAGAGGGGATCGGGGATACCGAGCAGCGCCTTGATCTTCGACTGCATCTCGGGCGAGGCGGTGTCGCTGACGTAATGCGAGCCGAGACCCAAGGCGGCGGCCGTCAGATGGATCGAGAGCACGACATTGGCGAGCGAGGACACCATGTGCTGGTGCCCCTTATCGAGCTTCACGCGATACCAGTAGGCGTCCTGCATGCGCGGATCGCCGGCGACGACGATGAGAGCGCCGGCATCGACGAAGGGCGCTTTCGGTTCGGGCAACGGATTCTCGCCCGAGAACCAAAGACCGCGCTCGCGCAGTTGCTCGATCTCCAGCTTGGCGCCGAGTTGCTTCACGTAATAGTCGCCGATCGCCTTCTTCTTCTCCGGGTCGCGCACGACGATGAATTCCCAGAGTTGCGCATTGCCGGCCGAGGGCGCGTAGCGGACGGTGTCGACGAGGAGGCGGATCGTGTCGTCATCGAGCTCCTGCTTCTTGAAGCCGCGCATGCTGCGGCGCGTCTGCATCAGGGCTCGCAATTGCTGATATTCAGGGGTGAGATTGGCCGTTTCCATCCTTCCTCCACAATCGATACCGCGGCGCCTGTCATGGCGGCTCGCGGCGCTACGGTATTGAAGCTAACCATGTCGCGGCGCGAGAGCAACGCCAACTAATGCTATATTTCCAGGGCGTTACAACGCGAACCCTTGCTTTTGCGGTCTAACTCCCCTATCTAACCGGCGCTTAGCGTCAACCCACACGCGGGGATGCGGTTTCGGTCTGGTCCAGGGCCGAAGGCGCCTTCCGGTGTCGCCTCACAAGGCGATCAAACCCCCGCGGCGGCTCAACCGGAGAAAGGAATTCGATTCATGGCACTCCCCAACTTTACCATGCGCCAGCTCCTGGAAGCCGGCGTGCATTTCGGCCATCACACGCGGCGCTGGAACCCGAAGATGCGCGATTACATCTTCGGCGCGCGCAACGGCGTCCACATCATCGATCTCGAGCAGACCGTGCCGCTTTTGGCGCGCGCGCTGCAGGCGATCCGCGACGTCGCCGCCGGCGGCGGGCGCGTGCTCTTCGTCGGCACCAAGCGCCAGGCGCAGGAAGCGGTCGCCGAAGCCGCCAAGCGCTGCGGCCAATATTATGTCGATCATCGCTGGCTCGGCGGCATGCTCACGAACTTCAAGACCATCTCGGCCTCGATCAAGCGGCTGCGCGACCTCGACGAGAAGGTCAACAATCCCGAGGCCGGCATCACCAAGCGCGAGCTCTTGGAGATCACGCGCGACCGCGACAAGCTCGAGCGCGCCCTCGGCGGCATCAAGGAGATGGGCGGCTTGCCCGACATCATCTTCGTGATCGACACCAATAAAGAGGCGATCGCCGTCCAAGAGGCGAACAAGCTCAAGATTCCGGTGGTCGCGGTGCTCGACAGCAATTCCGATCCGGCCGGCATAACCTATCCGATCCCCGGCAACGACGACGCGATGCGCGCCGTCCATCTCTATTGCGAGCTCGTCTCGGGCGCCGTGCTCGACGGCCTGCAGGCCGAGGCGGTCGCGTCCGGCGTCGACATCGGCGCCGCCGAGGAAGTGAGCGAGGAGCTGCCGCCGGCGACCCACGGCGATGCGCGCGGCTCCGACGCCGAAGCGCAACCGGAAGCCTGACGGAGGGTAGTCAATGGCAGAGATTTCCGCAGGGCTGGTGAAGGAGCTGCGCGAGAAGACCGGCGCCGGCATGATGGATTGCAAGCGCGCGCTGTCCGAGACCGAGGGCAATCTCGAGAACGCGGTCGATTGGCTGCGCAAGAAAGGTCTTGCCGCCGCCGCGAAAAAGGCCGGTCGCACCGCCGCCGAAGGGCTGATCGGCGTCGCCGTCAAAGGCACGATCGGCGCCATGGTCGAGGTCAATGCCGAGACCGATTTCGTCGCGCGCAACGACGTCTTTCAGAAATTCGTCGCCAACGTCGCCGAGCTCGCGCTCACCCATGTCGATATCGACCGGCTGAAAGCCGCGCCCTATCCGGGCGGCAGCCGCAAGGTCGAGGAGGAGCTGACGCATCTCATCGCAACCATCGGCGAGAACATGTCGATCCGCCGCATGGCGCGGCTCCACGTGCCACATGGCGCCGTCGCCTCCTATGTGCACAGCGCCACAGCGCCCAATCTCGGCAAGATCGGCGTGCTGGTCGGATTGGAATCGACCGGCGCGCCCGAGCGCCTCGGCGGCGTCGGCCGCCAGCTCGCGATGCATGTCGCGGCGGCGAAGCCGCAATATCTCGACATCCCCTCGGTGCCCAAGGCCGATCTCGACCGCGAGCGAGACGTGCTGCGCGAGCAGGCGAAGGCCTCGGGCAAGCCCGACAAAGTGATCGAGCAGATGGTCGAAGGCCGGCTGCGGAAATTCTACGAAGAGACCGTGCTCTTGGAGCAGATCTTCGTCATCGACAACGAGACCAAGGTCGCGAAGATTGTCGACGCGGCGGGCAAGGAGCTCGGCACGGCGGTGAAGCTCGCCGGTTTCGAGCGCCTCGTGCTCGGCGAGGGCGTCGAAAAGGATACGACCGACTTCGCCGCCGAAGTCGCCGCGACCCTGAAGCCGAACTGAGGGCCTTTTTAGGATCCGTCATGCGCGGGCTTGACCCGCGCATGCACGACTTTTCCCGACTCGAAAAACGTGGATGGCTGGGACAAGCCCGGCCATGACGTTTGAGGTTGGTCGTTGTATAGTGCGCGCCATGCCGGACAGCGCTGGGAATGAGCCGAAATACCGCCGCGTGCTGCTGAAGCTCAGCGGCGAGGCGCTCATGGGCGATCAGGCCGCCGGCATCGATTCCGACATCGTCGCACGCATCGCCGCCGAGGTGAAATCGGTACACGATCTCGGCGTTCAGGTCGCACTCGTCGTCGGCGGCGGCAATATCTTCCGCGGCCTCTCGGGCGCGGCGGTCGGTATCGAGCGCGCGACCGGCGACTACATGGGCATGCTCGCCACCGTCATCAACGCGCTCGCGCTGCAAAGCGCGCTCGAGAAGCTCGGCATCGAGACGCGCGTGCAATCGGCGATCTCGATGCAGGAAGTCTGCGAGCCCTATATCCGCCGCCGCGCCATGGCGCATATGGACAAGGGCTATGTCGTGATCTTCGCGGCCGGCACCGGCAACCCGTTCTTCACGACCGACACCGCCGCGGCGCTCAGGGCCTCGGAGACCGGCTGTCAGGCGCTCCTCAAGGCGACCAAGGTCGACGGCGTCTACAGCGCCGATCCGAAGAAGGATCCGAAGGCGCAGCGCTACGAGCAGCTCAAATATATGGACGTGCTGACGCGCGATCTGCAGGTAATGGACGCGGCGGCGATCTCGCTGGCACGCGAGAACCGCATTCCGATCCTGGTTTTCTCGATCTATGACAGGGGCGGGTTTGCCCAAGTCGTCTCGGGCAAGGGACGCTTCACCATCGTGACCGATTAGGCATAGAGCATCAGCGAGGAGATGCGGCCATGAGCGAAGAGAAGGTGGTCACCGATTTAAGGAAACGCATGGATGGTGCGCTCGAGGTGCTGCGCAAGGAGTTCAGTGGCTTGCGCACCGGCCGCGCGTCGGCGAATTTGCTGGAGCCGGTCCATGTCGAGGCCTATGGCAATCGTATGCCGCTGACCCAGGTCGGCACGGTGAGCGTGCCTGAGCCGCGCATGCTCATCGTCCAGGTCTGGGACAAGGGCAATGTGAAGGCGACCGAGAAGGCGATCCGCGAGGCGGGGCTCGGTCTCAATCCGCAGACCGAGGGCCAGACGATCCGCGTGCCGGTCCCCGATCTCTCGGAAGAGCGGCGCAAGGAGCTGACGAAAGTCGCTGCGAAATATGCCGAGCAGGCGCGCGTCTCGGTGCGCAACGTGCGGCGCGACGGGCTCGACCTGCTGAAGAAGCAGGAGAAGGACGGCACGATCACGCAGGATCAGCACCGCAAGCTCGACAAGGACATCCAGGCGCTGACCGACGCGACGGTCAAGCGCGTCGATGACCTGCTCACGCAGAAGGACAAGGAGATACTTCAGGTCTGATGTCGGGGGAGCGGGATTTGTCCGCGCCGGCGCCGCCGGCGCATGTTGCGATCATCATGGACGGCAATGGCCGCTGGGCCAAGGCGCGCGGCCTGCCGCGCGTCGCGGGCCATCGCCGCGGCGCCGAATCCGTGCGCCGCACGATCACCGCTGCGGCGGAGTTCGGCATTTCCTACCTGACGCTCTTCGGCTTCTCGTCCGAGAACTGGAAACGGCCGTCGGACGAGATCAACGATCTCATGGGGCTGCTGCGCCATTATCTACGCGGCGAGATCGCCGAACTGCATCAGCAGGGCGTGCGGCTCAAGGTGATCGGCGATCGCGCGCGGCTCGCGCCCGATATCGTAACGCTGATCGACAATTCCGAGCAGTTGACGCGCGACAACACGCGCTTGACCTTGATCGTCGCGCTCTCTTATGGCGGCCGCGACGACATCGTGCGCGCGTCGCGCAAGCTCGCCGAGGATGTCGCCGCCGGCCGCATCAAGGCGTCCGAGATCGACGAGGCGCGCATGTCGGCCTCGCTCTTCACGGCCGATATTCCCGATCCCGATCTCCTCATCCGCACCAGCGGCGAGCAGCGCATCAGCAATTTCCTGCTGTGGCAATCGGCCTATACCGAGCTCGTCTTCATCGACACGCTGTGGCCCGATTTCGGCCGCGCCGATCTCGAGAAGGCGATCAGCGATTACCACGGCCGCGAGCGCCGCTATGGCGCATCGGCCGGCTCGGGCTGATGTGGAGCCGGCGAGTTCGCCCAGCCGATCGCCTGCCGCGGCGCCGCCTCATTCGAGCGGGCTGACCCTTCGCGTCCTGTCCGCCTCGGTGATGGTGCCGGTGGCGCTTGCCGCCGTATGGTTCGGCTCGCCTTATCTTCCGGCGCTGGTCGCGCTCGCCGGCGCGGGCATGGGATGGGAATGGGCGCGCATGTCCGGCCTGCGCTCGCCGGTGGCGGTGCTGCTCACGATCGCTGCTCCCTTCATCGCCGCGTGTGCGATGGCGGTCGGCAAGGATGACGCTGCCTGGGCATTGGCTTTCATCCTCTCCTGCTGTGTCGTGCTTGCCGAGCGCGATCTTCGGCTGCGGCTTTGGGGCGGGGGAGGGGCGCTGTGGATCGCGCTGCCTTGCGTGGCGATGCTCTGGCTCGATCGCGGCGCCGGCGGCCGCGAGCGCATCATCTATCTCTTCGCCGTGGTGTGGGCGAGCGATATCGGCGCCTATGCTTTCGGGCGGCTCCTCGGCGGGCCGAAGCTCGCGCCGGCGCTCTCGCCGAACAAGACCTGGGCCGGCGCCATCGGCGGGCTCCTCTGCGCGATGCTGGTCGGCGGCTTGGTCGCCGCCGCCGTGACCTCCGAGCCAATGGCCGCGCTGCTCCCGATCAGCGCCTTCGTCGCGATCATGGCGCAGCTCGGCGATCTCGCCGAATCCTTCGCCAAGCGGCGGTTCAATGTGAAGGATTCGGGCAGCCTCATCCCCGGCCATGGCGGGCTGCTCGACCGCCTCGATTCGCTGCTCGCGGCGGCGCTGGCGCTGACCGTCGCGCTCGCTGCTGCGACGGCCGGCGGCGCGCCTTCCTGAGCCCGCCTGCCTCAACCGTAAGCTTTTGTCGCACCTAAGCTTTTTTTCACCTTGGCGGCGCGTAAAGTTTGCTATCCTTGGTTCTTCCTGTGGCGGCAAGGCGGGTTCATGGCAGCGATTATCGACTTCGTTTACCACTACATCTTCTGGTTCCTCGTCGTCCTGACTGTCCTCGTGTTCGTCCACGAGCTCGGTCACTACCTCGTCGCACGCTGGAACAATGTGCGTGTCGAAATCTTCTCGATCGGTTTCGGCCCTGAGCTCTTCGGCTGGAACAACCGCGCCGGCACGCGCTGGAAGATCAGTGCGATTCCCTTGGGCGGCTATGTGAAGATGTTCGGCGACGCCGATCCCGCGTCGATGCCTGCCGCCGACCTGCCCGAGATGACTGCCGAAGAGCGCGAAGTGGCGTTTCATCACAAACGCCTGTCGCAGCGCGCCGCGGTCGTCTTCGCCGGGCCGGCGATGAATTTCGTTTTTGCCATCGCCGCGTTTGCGGTTTTGTATGCGGTCGTCGGTCAGCCGTTCACGCCGCCGCAAGTGGGAAGGGTGCAGCCCGGCAGCGCCGCCGAGGCGGCGGGCGTGCAGGCCGGCGATACCATTGCCGCGATCGACGGGCAGTCGATCCAGCGTTTCGAAGATGTGCAGCGCATCGTGCGGCTCGATCCCGGCCAGCCGCTCGCCGTCGTCGTCCATCGCGGCGACCAGAATGTGAGCTTGTCGGTGACGCCGAAGCTGAGCGAGGTCACCGATCGCTTCGGCAACAAGCATCAATACGCGCTGCTCGGAATCGAGGGGCAGGGCGTGCAATATGTCCGCTACAACCCGGTGACCGCGGTGGTCCGCGCAACCGGCGAGACAGCGGACGTCGTCGCCGGCACGTTGCAGGCGGTCTGGCAGATGATCATCGGCGCGCGGGGAACGGGCGATCTCGGCGGCCCGCTGCGCATCGCGCAATATTCCGGCGAGATCTCGACGCTCGGTCCGGCCGCGATCGTCGGACTGATGGCGGTGCTGTCGATAAACCTCGGATTGATCAACCTTTTCCCGATTCCTGTGCTTGACGGTGGACATCTTCTGTTTTATGTCGCTGAAGCTGTGCGGGGGCGGCCGCTGGGTCAACGCGCGCAGGAATACGGGTTCCGCTTCGGGCTCGCTTTGGTGCTGACGCTGATGGTATTCGCTACCTGGAACGACCTCGTTCATTTCTGGTCGAGATCTTAGGTACATTAGGGGCCTAATCTTGTAGCCGCCGAAACCGGCACAGAATGCGCTCGGGACAGGGGGATTAGTTGCGGATCGTTCTCGGGGTCGCCCGGCGCTTCGCTTTCGCGATTGCTCTGAGTGTCAGCCTGATCTCGCTCGTCGGCGGGATTTCCGCGATCCAGGTGATCGCGCAGACCTCTGCCGGCGATGTCGTGCGCGAGATCCGCATCGAGGGCACGCAGCGGGTCGATCCGGACACGGTCAAATCCTATCTCCAGGTCCAGCCCGGCGAGCCCTACGACTCGGCGAAGCTCGACGCATCGCTCAAGGCGCTTTTTGCGACCGGCCTCTTCTCCGACGTGCGCATGCAGCGGCAGGGCGATGCGCTGGTCGTACGCGTGGTCGAGAATCCGGTGATCAACCGGGTTCAGTTCGAAGGCAATTCGAAGCTCACCGACGACAATCTCAACAGCGAGGTCCAGCTCCGTACGCGTCTCGTCTTCACGCGCGAAAAGGTGCAGGCGGACGTCGTGCGCATCCTCGAGCTCTACCGCCGCGCCGGCCGTTTCGCCGCGACGGTGCAGCCGAAGGTGATCGAGCTGCCGCAGAACCGCGTCGACCTTGTCTTCGAAATCGACGAAGGTCCATCGACCGGCATTCGCGGCATCACCTTCCTCGGCAACGAGCATTTCAGCGAAGGGACGCTGCGCGACGTCATCTCGACGAAGGAGTCGCGCTGGTGGCGCTTCCTCTCGAGCGACGACACCTACGATCCCGACCGCCTGACCTATGACCGTGAGCTGTTGCGCAAATTCTACCTCTCGCAGGGCTACGCCGATTTCCGCGTCGGCTCGGCGATCGCAGAGCTCGCTCCCGACCGCTCCGGCTTCCTCATCACCTTCTCGCTCGAAGAGGGCCAGCGCTACCATTTCGGCAAGATCACGCTCACCAACGAGCTGAAGGACGTCGACCCCAAACTACTGCAAGCGCTGCTCACGACGCGCGAGGGCGACTGGTACAATGCCGACCTGATCGACAGCTCGGTGACCGCGGTCAGCGACGCGCTCGGCAATCGCGGCTTCGCCTTCGTGCAGGTCACCCCGGCGGTCAAGCGCAATGCGGAGACGCACACGATCGACGTCGCGTACGCCGTGAAGGAGGGGCCGGAAGTCTATGTCGAGCGCATCGACATCACCGGCAACCTTCGCACGCAGGACCGCGTGGTCCGCCGCGAGTTCCGCCTCGTCGAAGGCGATGCGTTCAACACGACGAAGTTGAAGCGCTCCGAGCAGCGCATCAACAATCTCGGCTTCTTCAAGAAGGTCGACGTCACCAACACGCCCGGCAGCTCGCCGGACAAGACGATCATTCACGTCAACGTCCAGGAACAATCGACCGGCGAGTTCCAGGTCGGCGTCGGCTATTCGACCTCGGACGGACCGCTCGCCAATATCGGCATTCATGAACGCAATCTTCTCGGCAGGGGCCAGGATCTGCGCATCGACACCACGATTGCCTTCCGCACGCGGCAGGTCGATCTGAGCTTTACCGAGCCCTATTTCCTCAACCGCGAGCTCGCTGCCGGCTTCGACATCTTTGCCCTGCAGCGCGACTTCACGGATTTCGCCGGTTACATCGAAACCTCCTATGGCGCCTCGGTCCGCGCGGGCTACCAGTTCAACGAAGGGCTGCGCCAGACGCTGAGCTACACGCTCCGTTCGGACACGGTCTCCAACATCGTCCCCGGCGCCTCGCCCTTCATCGTCGCGCAAAAAGGCACGCGCTTGGCCTCGATCGTCAGCCAGGTGCTGCTCTACGACAAGCGCGACAGCCGCTTGCAGCCGACCTCGGGCTATTATGTCTCCTACAGCACCGATCTCGCCGGCCTCGGCGGCCAAGTCTATTTCGTGCGCAACGGCATCAACGGCGGCTACTATTATCCGATCGCGCCCAATTGGGTCGCGAGCGTGACCGGCGAGACCGGCTACATCTTTGGCCTCATCGGCCAAGGGGTGCGCATCGAAAACCGCTATTTCATCGGCGGCGACAATCTGCGCGGCTTCGCCAGCGGCGGCATCGGCCCGCGCGACATCACGAGCAACAACGCGCTCGGCGCCAACACCTATTGGCTGGGCTCGCTGCAGCTCACCATGCCGTTGGGCCTGCCAAAGGAGTTCGGCCTTCTCGGGCATGTATTCACCGATTTCGGCAGCGCCTGGAGCTTCGATAAGAACACCGCGCCGCCGAACACCGACGTCGTCAAGGACATTAATTCGATCCGCGTCTCGGCCGGCTACGGCTTCTCCTGGCAATCGCCGCTCGGCCCCTTGCGCCTCGACCTGGCGATGCCGATCATCAAGCAGAATTTCGATAAAAAGGAATTCTTCCGGGTCGGATTCGGGTCGAATTTCTAGATGCGCATCGCAATCGGCTTTGGCGCGGCCGTCGTCCTCGGGCTGACGGTACTGGCGCCGCTGCAAGCGCGCAGCCAGCAGGTGGCGGCGCCGGTGATCATTACGGTCGATGTGCAGCAAATTCTGCGCGATAGCCTCGTCGCCAAGGACGTGCAGGCGCAGATGGATCAGCGCACCGATCGCTACACGAAGGAAGTCACCGCCCAGGAGAACGAGCTCCAGAAGACGCAAGAGGAGCTCGAGAACGAGCGCAAAACTCTGGCGCCCGATGTTTTCAACGCGCGGATGCGCGAGTTCCAGCGCCGCTACGACACGCTCGACAATCGCGTCCAGCTGACGCGACAGGGGCTGCAGCAATCCTATAATGACGCGATGACCAAGGTCGAGAACACGGCGCTGCAGATCATCGCCGACATCGCCGCGGAGCGGAAAGCCAATCTCGTTCTCGCCAAGGCCGCGGTGCTGTTCGAGGCGCCGGAGCTCGACATTACGCAAGAGGTGATCAAGCGGCTCGACGTCAAGCTGCCGCAAGTGCAGCTCGCGGCGCCCCAAATCGCGCCGAGCCCCGCGCCGCGGGCCGAGACGGCACCGGGCAATGCACCGCCTCTCGGGGCGTTGCCGCAGCCGCCGCGCTGAGCCATGGCCGATCCGCGCTTCTTCAAGGTCGCCGGTCCGTTCACGGTCGCCGAGATCGGCAAGCGCGTCGGCGCCGAGCTGGGCGGCGCGGCGCAAGGCGAGCGCATGCTGCACGACGTCGCGCCGCTCGAGACCGCGACTGAGCGCGATCTCTCTTTTCTCGACAACCGCCGCTATATCGATCGCTTTCGCGAGACCCGCGCCGGCGCGGTGATCGTCAACGCGAAGCTCGCATCCGAAGCGCCGAAGGGCGCGACGTTGCTGATCTCACCGCAGCCTTATCGCGCCTACGCGCTGGCGGCCCAGGCCTTCTATCCCGAGCCGCCGCCAAAACCCGGCATTGCGTCGACCGCGAGCGTTGACCAAAGCGCGACGCTCGGCGAGGGCTGTGCCGTGGAACACAATGCGGTCATCGGCCCTGGTGCCCGGATCGGCGAACGCTGCGCCATCGGCGCCAACGCGGTGATCGGCGCCGCGGTCGTGCTCGGCGACGATGTGCGCGTCGGCGCCAACGCGACGCTCAGCCACTGCATCCTCGGCTCGCGCGTGCGAATCTATACGGGTGTGCGCATCGGGCAGGATGGCTTCGGCTTCGCGCCCGATCCGGATGCGCCGGTGAAGGTGCCGCAACTGGGTCGCGTGATCATCGGCGATGACGTGGAAATCGGCGCGAACACGACGATCGATCGCGGCGCAGGGCCGGATACGATCATCGGTTCGGGCACCATGATTGATAATCTGGTGCAGATCGGGCACAACGTGCAGATCGGCCGCGGCTGCGTGCTGGTCGCGCAAGTCGGTATTTCCGGCAGCACGCGGCTTGGCGATTACGTGATGATCGGAGGGCAGGGCGGCTTGACGGGTCATTTGACGATCGGCGACGGCGCGCGGATCGGCGCCCAATCTGGCATTGCGCGCGATGTCGGCAAGGGCGAGGTGGTGCTCGGTTCGCCCGCGATACCGATCAGGGAATATCAGTATATGACCGTCTATCTCCGGCGGCTCGCCGCGAAAAAAAGAGGCGAATGAGATGACGATGACCGACACGCCGCAGCAGAGCGATCAGCCGGTCGTGACCGCGGAGATCGATCTGAAGCAGATCATGCAGATGATCCCGCATCGGTATCCTTTCCTAATGATCGACAAGGTGATCAATGTGGTGCGCGGCCGGAGCGCCGTCGGCGTCAAGGGCGTCACCATCAACGAGCCGCATTTTCAGGGCCATTTTCCGCGCTGGCCGGTGATGCCGGGCGTGCTCATCATCGAGGCGATGGCGCAGACCGCGGCCGTCCTCGTCGTCGATGCGATCGGCGATCTCGCCGCCGGCAAGCTCGTCTATTTCACCAGCATCGATGGCGCGCGTTTCCGCCGCCCGGTGGTGCCCGGCTCGACGCTGCACATCCATGTCGAGCGTATGCACAACCGCGGCGCAGTGTGGAAATTCCAAGGCAAGGCGATGGTTGAGGATAAGCTCATGGCAGAGGCGACCTACGCCGCGATGATCATGGACAACACCATCAACACCCATGAGTGATATTCACCCGACCGCGCTGATCGAGCCCGGCGCGGAGCTCGCGCAGACGACCAAGATTGGGCCATTTTGCCATATCGGCCGCCATGTTCGATTGGGCGAGCATGTCGAGCTGATCTCGCATGTCGTGGTCGCCGGCCGCACCACGATCGGCGATGGCACGCGCATCTTTCCCTTCGCCTCGATCGGCCATCAGCCGCAGGATTTGAAATACAAGGGCGAGGAATCGCGCCTCGTCATTGGTCGCAACAATGTCATCCGCGAGCAGGTGACGATCAATCCCGGCACCGAAGGCGGCGGCATGGTGACAACCATCGGCGATGGCTGTCTCTTCATGGTCGGCGTCCATGTCGCGCATGATTGCCTTATCGGCAACGAGGTAATCATGGCGAACAACGCGACATTGGCGGGCCATGTGAAGGTCGGCGATTTCGCGATCTTCGGCGGCCTGTCTGCCGTCCATCAATTCGTCCGCGTCGGCCCTTACGCGATGGTCGGCGGTGTCACCGGGGTCGAGCGCGACGTCATCCCCTACGGCTCGGTGATGGGCGATCGCGCGCGGCTTTCGGGGCTCAACATCATCGGCATGCAACGCCGCGGCTTCACGCGCGATGAGATCCAAGGCTTGCGTAGTGCCTATCAGGCGCTGTTCGAGAGCGAGACCGGAACCTTTGCTGATCGGGTCGTCGAGGTGACAACGCGATTTGCTGGCATTCGCCCGGTCGATGACGTGCTGCGCTTCATCAAGGAAGAATCCTCGCGCGGACTGGTCCAGCCGAAATCCAACGGTAATGGCGGGTAAGCTCGGCATCCTCGCCGGCTCCGGCGAGCTGCCGCTCAAGCTGATCGAGGCCTGCCGCGCGCAAGGCCGGCCTTATTTCGTGCTCGCCTTCGAGGGCTCGTGCGATCCCGCCAGCTTGCAGGGAGAGCCGCATCGTTTCATGCGCCTTGGGGCCGGCGGCAGGGGCTTGAAGATCCTGCGCGAGAACGGCGTCGAGGAGCTGGTCCTGGCGGGCGGGGTCAAGCGGCCGTCGCTGGCGGAGCTCAGGCCCGATTGGCGGACGATGCGCTTCCTGTTCCAGATCGGGCTGCGCGCACTCGCGGGTTTCGGCGATGACCGGCTCTTGCGCGCGATCATCACGGGCCTCGAGCAAGAAGGCTTTCGTGTCGTCGGCGCGGATAGCATCCTGACGAGCCTTGTCGCGCCGGCGGGTGTCATGGGGACCGTGGCGCCGGGCGCGAGCGCCGAGGCCGATATCCGCGCCGGCATCGCCGCGGCACGCGTCTACGGCGCCGAGGATATCGGTCAGGCGGTGGTGATGCGCCAGGGCGCGATCGTCGATCGCGAGGATGCGGCAGGGACCGATGCGCTGTTGCGCCGCTGTGCGTCGTCTCGTGCGGCGCAGGGCGGCGTGCTCGTGAAGATGGCCAAGCCGCAGCAGGAGCGCCGTGCCGATCTGCCGGCGATCGGTGTCCAGACGGTGGCGGGCGCGGCGGCGGCGGGCCTGAAAGGCATCGCCGTCGAAGCGGGCGCCTGCCTCGTGTTCGACCGCGCGGCGATGGTTGCGGCTGCCGATCGCGCCGGCATCTTTGTCATCGGCGTCAGCGCGCCGCATGAGCCAGCCGCGAGCGAGCCGATGCTCATCTATATCGTTG
>DATNGE010000202.1:0-10642 GCA_035606035.1 Allostellaceae bacterium | reverse complement strand
GGAGGAAGCGAAGAGAATGAGCGATCCGCGCGAGGTCGAGATCAACGCGATCATCCGCGGCGCGCGGCTTAATCGCTTCCACATCCTCATCGTCACGCTGTGCACCACGGTCGCGATCTTCGACGGTTTCGACACGCAGCTCATCGCCTATGTCGGGCCGATGATCGTGCGCGACTTCCACATTCCGTTCTCGTCGCTCGGCGCGCTCTTCGGCGCCAGCATGGTCGGGCTGACGCTCGGCGCACTCTGCCTGCCGGTCCTCGCCGATCACTTCGGCCGCAAGCCGCTGATCCTCGTTGCCACGGGCATGTTCGCCGCGTTGTCGATCGTCACCCCGCTCGTTCCGTCATTTCCGGCGTTCCTGGCGATGCGCGTCCTCACCGGACTCGGTCTCGGCGCGGCCCTGCCCAATGTCGTCGCGCTCGTCTCGGAATACGCCCCGCAAGGCATGCGCGTCCTCGTCAATATCACGCTCGGCGGCTTCGGCGCCGGCGCGCTGCTCGCCGGCGCGGTCGCGTCCTTTCTCCTGCCGCTCTATGGCTGGCAGGCGATGTTCTATGTCGGCGGCGCGATTCCGCTGGTCTCGCTGCTGCTGCTCGCGCTCTGGCTGCCGGAATCGGCGCCCTTCCTGGTGCTGAAAAAAGCCGCGCCGGCCGCGCGCGTCGCGCGGCTCTTGCGCCAAGTCGACCCGGCGCGGCTTTTCGATCCCCTGCCCCGCTTCACCGTCGAGGAAAAGAAGCTCGCCGGCTTCACCGTGCGCCATCTCTTCAAGGATGGCCGCGCCGCGATGACCGGGCTCCTCTGGCTCGCGCAATTCATGAATCTTCTCGTGCTGCTGTTCATGCTGAATTGGACGCCGTCGCTGCTGCGCGAAGCGGGCTTATCGCTGCAGGCCTCGATCTGGACCACCGTCGGCTTCAGCGTCGGCGGCGTGATCGGCGCGATCCTCGTCGGCCGGCTGATGGATCTCGGCAATCCATTCGTCATCCTGTCGATGACCCTGGTGGGAACGGCATGCTGCATCACCCTGGTCGCGCATTCGATCGGCGATCCGACGATCCTCGCCATCGCCGTCGGCATTACCGGCTTCGGCGTCGCCGGCTCGCAGAACAGCCTCAACACGGTTTCCGGCATGCTCTATCCGACCGCGATCCGCTCGACCGGCGTCGGCTGGTCGATGGGCATCGGCCGCATCGGTTCGATCGTCGGCCCGACCCTGGGCGGCGCGCTTGTCGCGGCGCATTGGGATGTGACGGCGATCATCAATGTGCAGGCGATCCCGGCGCTGATCGCCGCGATCTGCGTGGTCGGCCTGCCGCGCGTGCGGCCGGCGGAGGATCGCAACAAAGCCCTTACCCTCGCAGGAGCGGGCTCATGAGCGAGATCGCGGAGCGCGCCGGCATTTCGAAGGATGAGGATTGGGCCCATCGCCGCCAGCTGGCGGTGATGTGCCGCATGATCGGGATGCAGGGCTTCATCGGCATTTTCGGCCATATCTCGATCCGCATCCCGAAGACCGACATCGTGCTGATCACGCCGGGCGCCGGCGCCGAGAAGACGGTCGTGCGCGCCGATCAGATCTTCGTCTACGACATCGACGGCAAGTTGCTCTTCCATCCCGGCGGCGACCGGCCGCTCACCATTCCCGCGGAGTGGCGCATCCATACGCAGATCCACAAGGACCGGCCGGAGATCCTCAGCATCGCGCATCTCCATTCGACGTGGTCGACCCTGCTCGGCGTGGTCAACCGGCCGATCCAACCGGTCTTCAATCAGGGCTTCATCTTCGGGGCGGGCGTGCCGACCTGGGACAATCCGCAGCTCGTGCTGTCGGACGCGCAGGCGCAGGATCTCTCGAAGACGCTCGGCGACAAGCTCGCCGTGCAGATGCGCGGCCATGGCTCGGTCGTGGTCGGCGAGACGCCCGAATCCTGCTTCATGAATTGCAACGCGATCGAGGAGAACGCGCGCTATCAGGTCATGGCCGAGCCGTTCGGTGGCGGCGTGCCCTTTGCGCCCGAGATCGTCGACCGCGCGATCAAGCTGCGCAGCACGCTCGACGTCGCCAAGGTCGTGTGGCGTTTCTGGGAAACTAAGGTCGAGATGCAGGGCATCCCGCTCTAAGGCCGGACGAAGAGTTTTGCACCACCGCCGGGGGGGGGGACGTATGCGAATCCGGTTTGGGTTGCTTGCACTCGCAGGAGCCTTGCTTTCGTATCACACGACCTCGATTGCGGAGACCCAAAGCACTACCCGGATGACGGTCGAAATGGTGCGCATCTCGACCGAGGATCACGCGCGACTCGACGGTGCTCTCTGGTCGCCGGCGACTGGCACGCGGATCGCGGTTTTCCTGATCCCGGGCGGGCTGCGCTCCGAATTTTTCACGATGTCCGAATGGGCCGAGATGTTTTCAGCGGCCGGCTATACCGCACTTCTTTTGAATCAGCGCGACCACGGTGCTAACTACGGACTCGTCACGTTCGGCGTGACATGTGACGACATTCGCTATGGCGTCGATTTTTTGCAAGGGCGCGGAGCGCAGCGGATAATTCTACTCGGACGAAGTTATGGCACGGTCCTCGTGTCTTGCTTCTTGTTGAAGCACCATCCCCTCGTCAAGGCGGGGATCCTCTATGCCCCGCTCCGCAATATCCACCAGTATGATGTTGACGAGATTGTTGCGACGGCGCGGAAGCAGATCGCTGAGGGCCACGGCGACGACCTCGCTTACGTGCCCGCGCCCGGTCCTCCGGGGCCGAAGGTTGCTTATTCCTACCGGGTCTTGGTCGACAAACTGGGCGAAGATTCGCCCGCGAATACGGTTGAATTGCTCAAGGCCCTTCGGGGCGTACCGATGCTCGGCATCCGCGATCCGGCGGACCCGCTGCCGGGAACCGTCCCGCCCGCGCAGGCGCTCTTGCAGCAGGCCGATCCGGAACTCGATTATGTCCTCATGCCCGATATTCGCGCTGGCAAAAAAGCCTTCGGCGCGCATTTCTTTGAAGGGCGCGAGAAAGAAGCGCTCGTGATCACGCTCGATTGGCTAAAGGCACATCACCTGGAACCATAGTTGTAACCATCGCCCCGAGATCGTCGAGCGCGCGATCAAGCTGCGCAGCACGCTCGACGTCGCCAAGGTCGTCTGGCGCTTCTGGGAAACTAAGGTCGAGATGCAGGGCATCCCGCTTTAGCGCGGGCTGTCATCGTCTGGCGCGCCGTAGAAGGCCTCGCCGCTGACTTGGCGGCGGACGGGTCGAACTGCATGACCTCGCAGGCGCGTTTGCGTTCGCCGTTGAGATTGGCCTGATAAACGACCGTGAGCGCGCGCCGGCGCTCGTCCCAGCTCGCATGATCGAGCGTGAATTCGAGGGCGGAGACTTGCGTCAGCCCGGTCTGCCAGTAAACGCGAAGCTCGTCTTTGCTCCGCAACACGCATCGGCCGACGAACTCGCCGGCGAGCGGACTGATGAACTGAGCATCGTCGGCGAAATGCACCAGCACGGCCTCGATGTCGCGCCGGTTCCAGTTGGCGATCCATTGCTCGGCGAAGGCCATCATGCGTTCATAGGTCATGTTCATCTGCGTCATTCCGAAGGTCCGTCCATGCACGCTGGGGCACTCTAGCCGGTTCGCGAGACGACCGCCGTCATGCTATAAAGTGGCGATGCCGTTTACCGCCGCGCCGACCGAGGAATAATGGACTTCTCGATCATTCACTTCCCCCGCTCCTGGGATGCGGCGCAGGACGAGCACGTGATCGACGCCATCATCGAGCAGTCGCTCGAAGCCGACCGGCTCGGCTTCAAGGGCGTCTTCTTTCCCGAGCATCATTTTCACGGCTATTCGCCGACCGGCAGCGCGCCCTTCCAGATCGCGTCCTATGTCGCGCCGCAGCTGAGGCAGGCCTGGATCGGCATGGCGGTGGTCGTCGTGCCGCTGCATCACCCGGTTCATATGGTCGAGCAGATGAACCTCCTCGATCATCTCGCCAAGGGCAAAGTGCTCTACGGCGTCGGCAGCGGCATTCATGCCGAGGAAGGCGTCGGCTTCGGCCTCGATTACGATTACCAGATCAAATCGATGACCCCGGAGAATCTCGAGATCGCCGAGAAGCTCTGGGACCATACGCTCGACGACGCGCCCTATCATTTCGAGACGCCGAATTATTCCGGCTGGCTCTTCGAGCGCATCGTGCCGGCGCCCTATCGCAAGAAGCGGCCGAATGTTATGGGCGTCGCCTCGCGCGATTCGAGCATTACCCGCGCCGCGCGCAATGGCTGGCCGGTCTTCGTCTCGGGTTTCATGGGGCGCGAGCGCTTCATCGCGAGCCTGCGCAAATATCGCCATGAGCTCGCCGCCGCCGGCCATCCGCCCGCGGTGCTGCAGCATTGCATGGAGTGGACGACCGAGACCTTCCAGGGCATTTTCGTCGCCGAAACTGACGAGCAGGCCTTCAAGGACATGTATGCGACGATGGAAGGGCATGAGCGCTTCCGCCTTCGCCAATTACCCTTCATGCAAGAGGCCGAGCGCATCGGCGGCGTCAGCCAGGCCAATCTGCGCATCCGCCCGCCGGCGACCGATCCGGGCTATTACACGCGCTGGTGCCTCTGGGGCAGCCCCGACACGATCGCCAAGAAGATGCAGACCCTCGCCGATGTCGGCCTCGGCAACGTGCTGCTCTCCTTCAATAACGGGCTTTACGACGACGAGCGGAAGCGGCGCACCGAGCAATCGATGCGGCTTTTCGTCAAAGAGGTGATGCCGCGCTTCACCGCGCAGAAGACGCCGGGCGACCCGCTCGCGATCGATCTCGGCGGCACGCCGGCGAGCGAGAAAGCCGCCGCTCGCACCGAGCGCGTCGGTTACGACTGACAGCGCCGCTCAAATTTTCATCGTCATTGCGAGCGAAGCGAAGCGAGGATCACGTGTTGCTCTGAATTGCTTCGTCGCTGCGCTCCTCGCAAAGACATTTTGCGGGACGGTCAGCCGCCGATCCGCGCTTTCGCGAAAGTGACGCGGCCCTGAGCGGCGAAACCCTCGCCGGCGCCCTTGTCCGCGAGGCCGGCCGGCAGCACGCCATCGGCGATCGTCGCGTATTGCGCATCGAGCGCGACGCCCTTGCCGTCCTCGGTTGTGTTTTCGATCGTCGCGCCGCGGCAATCGAGCGATCCGCCGATGCGGGCATGGGCGAGCGAGACCTTGCCTTCGGCGAGAAGCTTCTTGCCGATGGTGACGCCGCCTTCGATCTGCGCGCCGTCGGCGGCGACCGCGGTGCCGCGGCCATCGGCCGTGCGATTGCCGATCTTGCCCTCGATGATCGAGAGGCCGGCGCCGATCCGCGCATGGAGGAGGCTGATCGCGCCGCCGAAGGCGAAATCGGCGATATGGGCGCTGCCGCCGATCTCGGCCTGATCGAAGAGCAGCAGCACCGTCTGATTCATCAGCCGGTTGCCCCAATCCCAGCTCTCGCCGACGCGCGCCAGCTTGGCGCCGAAGCCGACGGTGAGGCGATCGCCGATATGCGCACCCAAGAGCCACACGCGGCCTTGCGCGCGGAAATCGAAATTGAGCGCGAGCATGCCGTCGATCGCGGCGCAATGCGCGTGGATCGCATCGCCGGGATGGAAGCTGTCGCCCTCGCCCGCGATGATCGTCGCGCCGCGCGCCCAGACCGAGCCCTTCACATGCGCGTTGTCGAGACATAACCCGCCGTTGGCAACGACCTTGCCGTTGAGGAAAAGGCTGCCGGCGATATGCGCGTCCGAAAGGCGCAGCGCGTAATTGTGATCCCAGGGCGGCACGTCGTCCTTGGGGCGCGGCGGCGGCGCGGTGAGCTCGGCATCGCATCCATCGACCGAGGCGCCGATACGCGCCGAGCCGAGATCGATCCAGGATTGCTCGGCGAGCGGCTTCGCCCCGGCGAAATCGACCTGGCCTTCGATACTCGCGGCACGCGCGCGCAGCCCCGCATGACGACTGCCGGCGATCGACAAGCGCCCGAGCCGCGCGCCGTCGAGCAGCAGCGGCGCGGCGATGTCGCAGTCATTGAGCGCGAGCGCCGGCAGCGACGCGTCGCTCAGATCGAGCGCGCCATCGATGCGCGCATGTCGGACGCGGATGCCGCGCGGCGGTGCAGCGATGGCCAGTGAATCGAGGAATGATGCGCGGAGCAGCGGCTTTTCGGCTGCGCCCGTGAAATCCGCAACCTCGCCCGTGAGAATGCGATCGCGGGCCGATTGCTCCGTATCGGAGAGCGAGAAATTATAGAGCGGCTTCGCCACGTCGTTCTCCGCTCAAGCGAGGCGCAGCAGCTTGCGCGCATTCTCGGCGCGGACGCGCGCGAGATCGGCCGCGCCGGTTTCGATCGCGCCGACCGCCTCGATCGTGCCGCCGATCAGCCAGTTGCCGCGCTCGGCATCGAAAGGCGCATCGGTCGCGAAGAGGCAATGATCGCTGCCGAAGAATTCATGGCCGCAGCGCGTCGCCGCGATGTTGCCGTTAAGCGCGGTATCGGCATAGAGCATGCGGTAATACTCGACCGGCTTGCGCTTCAGCCCGGCTTGCTCCGCCGCCGGGTTGCGCTCGGTCTCGCCGAAGAAGATTTGGCTGAAGCCGAGGCCGATCTTGCCGGCGTAATAGGGGATCATGCCGCCCATGTGATGGGTGACGATCTTCAGCCCCGGCAGTTCGTCATAGATGCCCGAATAGATGAGCCGCGTCACCGCCGCCGTCGTCTCGTAAGGCCAACCGAAGGTGAACCAGATCTCGGCCTCCGACGCGCTCTCGCCGACATAATCCGGGAAGTTCGGGCCGCGGATCGGATGGATCCAGATCGGCAGGTCATGCGCGCACATCTTTTGGAAGATGGGCCGGAATTCGGGGGCCGAGAGCGGCTTGTTGTTGACGTTGGTGAAAATCTGGATACCGCGCGCGCCGAGCGTGTTGATGGCGCGATCGATCTCCGTGAGACAGGCGGCGATGTTGTTCATCGGCAGCGAGGCGATGAAGGCGGGAAAGCGCGCCGGCTCGCGGCGGCAAAGCTCGGCGAGCCCGTCATTGGCGATGCGCGCGAGCTCCGGCGACCGCTCCGGCCCGGCAATCGTCTCGAGCGGCGGGTTGGCGAGTGAGAGCACCTGGCTGTAATCCGGAAAGCGATCGAGCAATTTCAGCCGCGCGTCGAGATCGACCAAGGTCGCGAGGCGCGGAAACGCTTTGACCGCGACGTGATCGGGAACCAGATCGCGCAGCCGGTCGAAATACCGCTTCGGCATGAAGTGGTTATAGATGTCGATGATCATGGCCCCGGATCTCCACACATTGCCCACCCGTCGCAAATTACCGGCCGCAGCTTGGCGAGGGGGCGCCCACAAAAGCAACCGCCATCGTCGCGCTCGACAGGGCGCGGCCGGTCGCATAGTTTTGCCTCAAGCCCCAAGCAAAAGGCAGGGAGGACGATAAGATGGCCGGGCGTGCAACGAGCAGGCTTATTCTAGCAGGCGCTGTGCTGCTGGCGGCGGCATGGAATGCGCCGGCGCGCGCCGATTCCGCCCTCACGATGAACGTGGTGATGCCGCGCGCCTCGTCTTTCTTCATCGGCGTCTACAAGCCCTGGGCCGATGCGGTCGAGCGCGAATCTAACGGGCGCATCAAGATCAACATCCCGGCCGCCTCGCTGGCGCCGCTGCCGCGGCAATGGGAGATGGTGACGAGCGGCGTCGCCGATGTCGCGCTGACGCCCAACCAATATATCCGCGAGCGGGTGAAGCTGCCCTTTCTCGCCGAGCTGCCTTTCCTCGCGCCGAACGGCGTCGCCGCCTCGGTCGCGATCTGGCGGACGCAGGTGAAATATTTCGCCAAGGCGAATGAATATAAGGACGTGAAGCTGCTCGCGCTGTGGGTGAATGGCGGCAACAATTTGCAGACGATCAAGCGGCCGGTCACCAAGATGGACGATTTCAAGGGCCTCAAAGTCTGGGTCGCGACGCCGAACATGGTGCAGGCGCTCGGCAATTTCGGCGCGACACCGGTCACGGGCGCCGCCGCCAACAGCATGTTCGATTACATGTCGGGCGGCATCGTCGACGGCGCGGTGACGGGCAAAGGCTCGCTGATCTCCTTCCAGCTCGCGCGCTACACGAAATACATCACGTACTTTCCCGGCCAGTTCGGCTACAACGCCGAGACCTTTTTTATGAATAAGCGTAAATACGACAGCCTCTCGCCCGAGGACAAGGCGGTGATCGATAAGGTGTCGTACGAGACTCTGTCGCGCATGGCGGGACAGGGCTTCGTCGATCAGGACAATCTCGCCGATCCCCTGATCAAAGAGAACGGCATCCAGACGAATGTCGCCAACCCCGAATTCATGGCCGAGCTCAAAAAGCGCGTCACCTTCATGAAGGACGATTGGTTCAAGGACGCCAAATCGCGGGGCATCGACGCGCAGGCGGCCTACGACTATTTCGCGCAGCAGGCGCAGCAAGTCGCCGCCGAAATGGCGAAATGAGCCGGGACGACAACGAACTCACCGCCGAGATGGCGCGGATCGCGGCGCCGCCGCGGAGCTGGGCCCTGCGGCTCTTGGGACCGATCGCCGCGGTCTGCCTCTTCGGCATGATGGCGCTGACCTTCATCAACGTGGTCGCGCGCTATTTCTTCAACCGCCCGATCGCCGGCGGCGAAGAGATCCAGGCCTTCCTCTTGGGCTTCATCATCTTCGGGGGCATTCCGCTCGTTACCTATCATCAGCGCCACATCGCCGTGCGCTCTTTCGCGGCGCTGCTCAAAGGCGGCGCGCTCTTTGCGCAGCGCGTCTTCGTGCTGGGCTTGACCGGCTTCGGCTTCGCCTTCATCGGCTATCTGCTCTATCTCCAGGGCGCGCAATTGGAGGAAGAAGGCACGCTCAGCACGTTTCTGCAAATCCCGGAAGCGCCGTTCGCCTATATCTTCGCGGCGCTGATGGTGGTCGCCGGGATCGTCGCTTTCGGCCTCCTGGTCGCGCTTTTGCGCGGGCATGAGCTTGCCGATGCCTACGAGCGGACCGACATCGACATTGCGAGTCCCGATTAATGCTGACCGCGCTCGCCGGCTTCACCGTCATGCTCGCCGGGTTTTTCCTCGGCGTGCCGCTCGGCATCGTGCTCTTCACCGTCGGCTTCTTCGGCTTCGCCTTGATCCATCCCGCGGGCCTGCCAGCGGCGGCGGCGATGGCCGGGCAGCAAATCCTCGGCCTGACGCTCGATTTCCAATTCTCGGTCCTGCCGCTCTTCGTCCTGACCGGCAGCTTCGTCAATCACGCCAATCTCTCCGACGATCTCTATGAGACCGCGCATCGCTGGCTCGGCCATCGCCGCGGCGGATTGGCGCTCGCGACCATCGCCGCCTGCGCCGGCTTCGCCTCGGTCTGCCATTCCTCGATCGCCACCGCCGCGACCATGGCGCGCGTCGCCGTGCCCTCGATGCGGCGCTATCGCTACAGCGACTGGTTCAGCACCGGCACGGTCGCGGCCGGCGGCGCGCTCGGCATGCTGGTGCCGCCGAGTGGCGCCCTCATCGTCTACGGGCTACTGACCGAGACCGACATCGCCAAGCTCTTCCTCGCCGCGCTCGGGCCGGTGCTCGCCTCGATCGCCGTCTATTTCTTCGTGATCTTCGTCGTAACCTTTCTGCGCCCGCAAGCCGGGCCGCGCGCCGAGCGGGTCAACTGGGCCGAGCGCTGGCGCGGGCTTTATAAGGTCTGGGGCGTAGTGGCGCTGTTCCTGATGGTGATGGGCGGCATCACCTTCGGCATCTTCACCGCGACCGAAGCCGGCGGCATCGGCGCCGTCGGCTCGCTCGGTCTCGCGCTGCTCCGGCGCAAGATGAGCTGGGCGATCTTCTACGAATCGCTGGTCGACGCCGCGACGACGACCGCGATGGTGTTCAGCGTGATATTCGGCGCGCTGGTCTTGAACCAGTTCGTCAACATCTCAGGCATGTCGGAAAGCGTGCTCGATTTCATCCACTCGCTCGACGCCACGCCGCTCGAGATCGTCCTTATCATTATGGCCTTTTACGTGCTGCTCGGCATGTTCATCGAGGGCTTCGCGCTGATTTTCCTCACCGTGCCGATCTTCGTGCCGATCGTCGGCGCGCTCGGCTACGATCTGATCTGGTGGGGCGTCGTGCTCGTCATCGTCGTCGAGATGAGCGTGCTGCACCCGCCACTGGGCATGAATATCTTCGTGCTGAAGTCGCTGTTACCCGAAGTGCCGTTGAAGCAGATCTATTGGGGCGTCATCCCCTTCTGGATGGGGGATTTCCTCCGCCTCGGCCTGATCATCGCCTTCCCGGCCATCGCGCTCGCGATACCGCATTATTTCTTGCGGTAACGCGAGCGCGTGCTGCGCCTCACTTCCCCTTAGCGACGATGGTCGCTTTGAGGCTGCCGATCTGCGGCGATTTGATCTCGACTTTGTCGCCGATTTTCAAGAAGCGGTCGGGCGGCTGCGAGCCGTCGGCGTTGGTCGGGCTGGAATCGGCGGCGGTGCCTTCGCCGGTGCCGCTCGCGATCATGTCGCCGGGCTTCAGGGTCAGATCGCGCGACAGATATTCGAGATATTGACCGAAGGAGAAGGTCATGTCCTTGGTGTTATGC
>DATNGE010000201.1:0-15577 GCA_035606035.1 Allostellaceae bacterium | reverse complement strand
GATGTTGTGCGACCAATTGTGAACGGTGGTGAGGCCGGAATCGATCGCCTCGGCGATGCCGAGCCGCACGCCGCGCGCATTGTCCTCCGGTTTGAAGATCGCACCGACCGCCTTGGCGAAGCTGAAATAACCCATCTTCTCTTCATCGCCCGCGGTGTTGCTGGCGGCGGTGCCCCACATATGCCAATGCGTCTCGATGAGGCCGGGCATGGCGATCATCGTCTTGCCGTCGATCACCTTGGCGCCGGGCGCTTTCAGCGCCTTGCCGACGGCGACGATGGCGCCGTTTTTCACATGGATGTCGCCGGCGGGCAGATCGCCGAGCTTCTCGTCCATGGTGATGACATAGGCGCCGCGGATGAGATACTCGCCGCGGCTCGGCAGATGCGCGTACGCCTCGGAAGACTGCGCCGAGGCGACCACGGGCTTGAGAATCGCCGCCGCGCTGATCGCGGCCGCGCCGCGCAGCACGTCGCGCCGGCGCGGCTGAAAGGCCTGGCGCGCTTTCGACGAAATCGGTTGTCCCATCTTGTCCTCCCCTGGCTTGCTTGCCGACAATCTATCGGCTTTTCCGCGGGCGCGGAATCCTCATAGACTTCGCTCGCCGACAGCGTGGAAGGAGAAGAAGCCGTGGCCGACCGCAAACCATCGCCGCCTTTCGATCGCAACTATCGCAAGCCGAAACTGAAGCTGCCGCCCGGCGCCTGCGACACGCATTTCCATTTCCTCGGGCCGCAAGCGCAATTCCCCTTCGTGCCCAATCACGTCTTCGCCCATCTCGATTTCGAGGATGCGACGATCGAGGATTGGCTCGCCATGCAGGAGGCGATGGGCCTGTCGCGCGGCCTCCTCACCATGTCGATGATGTACGGCCATAATTACGAGCTGGCGCTGCATGGCCTCGCGCGCTTTCCCGACCGGCTGCGCGCGGTGATCGCGCCGTGGTCGGGCATCACCGATCGCGAGCTCGAGATCTTGACCAAGGCCGGCGTCGTCGGCGCGCGCTTCGCCTGGCGCTTCGGGCCGGCGCTCGATACGCGCATGGTCCACCGCATCCACGAGCATGGCTGGGCGGCGAATTACCTGACCAATGACAACAGCTGGAACGAGCAGATCCTCGCTTCGCCCGGGCGCTTCGTCGTCGAGCATCTCGGCGGTCTCAAGACCGAGCACGGGCTCGACAGTCCGGCGATGAAGTTCCTCCTCAAATGCCTCGATACCGGGCGCTGCTGGCTGAAGCTCAATCCGCGCTTCTCATCGGCCGAGAGATATCCCTTCGCCGACACCAACCCGGTCATCCATAAGCTCGTCGCGCATGCGCCGAACCGGCTCGTCTGGGGCTCGGACTGGCCGCATCCGCAATATTTCAAGCCGATGCCGAATGACGGCGATCTCGTCGACATCATGCAGGCCTGGGTCCCCGACGAGAAAACCCGCAACATGATCTTCGCCGACAACGCCGCCGAGCTGTGCGGCTTCTCAAAAGTAACCGGGTCGATCTAAGGAGCGATCATCTTCGCGGCATCGGGGCTCGATTTGATCAGCTCTTGATGCTTCGCCACATCGATGAAGAACTGCACCTGCTCGGGATGGACAGTCACCGCCAGCTCGGGCATCGGGGTTTCGGCGACGACGGCGGCCGGCTGTTTCGTGTACTTGACGATGGCGGCGCGCGCATCGGCTTCGTGGGTGTTGATGTAGTCGATGGCCTCTTGCAGCGATTGGCGGAAGGCGGCGACCGTCTGCTTGTGGCTCTCGGTCCAGTCGCGCATTGAGGCGTAGACCGACGTCAGCGTGTTCTTCGGCAGGCTGTCGTCGGGACTGCCGACGACATAGCCGATCTGCAGGAGCTTGCCGTAATAGGGATCGATGGCGCTGACGCTGTCGACGATGCCGGCGTTGAGCGCATCATACATCTGCTGGAAGCCGATCTCGGCGAAATTGACCTTGTTGTAATCGACGCCCTCGATCTCGAGCCAGCGCCGCGCGATGACATGGATCAGCGTGTTGAGCGAGGGCACGCCGATCTTCTTGCCGATGAGGTCCTTGGCCGTGTGGATGTTGCTGCCGTTCTTGACGAAGATGCCGGAGCGCGATTTCGACGGCGACATGCTGGTCGAGCCGACGAAGACCGTGTCGATGCCCTGATCGCTCGCCTGGATGACGGCGAGGGCCGAGGGCGTGGCGATCTGCGCCGAGCCGCCGACGAGCGCCTGGATCACCGCGCCCTGATTGGTCAGCAGCACGAGATCGACGTCGAGCCCGTGCTGCTCGAAGATGCCGTGATCCTTGGCGATGTAGGACGGGGTGAGCCCGGTCGTGGGCGAGAAAAGCAGCGTGAGCTTTTCCGCGGCGCGCGCCTGGATGGGCGACAGCAGGAGCAGCAGCAGAAGGAGTGTGAGCTTTTTCACGGCGCGCGGAGTCGATCGTTGCGGTCCACGTGATCGGAAATCCTGGATTGCATTTTCTTAGAGACTTCCTTCCTTAAACGTCACCCGCGGACTTGTTCCGCGGGTCCATGGTATCAGGCCAGCTTCGCATAAAGATCGTCCCAATCGGGATTTTGCGCGACAATCGCCTTGATTTTCCACGCCCGTGGCCTGTGTTTCATCGTTTTCTCGCGCTGAATCGCCGTCAATATGTCTTCGTATCGTTCAACGAAGACGAGGCGCTTTAAGCCATGCTGCTTCGTGAAACCTTCGATTTCGCCTTCGCGATGTTCGAAGGCCCGGCGCGCGATATCGCTCGTAACGCCAATATAGAGCGTGCCGCGCGACTTGTTTGTTACGATGTAACTCCAACCGCCTTGGGCCATTGGTACTTTCCATGGACCCGCGGGACAAGCCCGCGGGTGACGAAGTGTTGTTAACGGATGCGGACTGCGGGAGCGGCTTCGCGCGGAGTGTGCCAGCGTTGCTTAGCCAAGGCAACGCGATCGGCGCCCGCAGTTGACAGGAACGACAGCAAATCCCACGCTATCGATCTGTTGATCTTTACGTCGTTGAGGCCGAGGGAATGGCGAAGAACGGGCGCGATCGGGTCGGCGAGAACCGCCGGAAATTCCGCGCCATCCTCAAACGCAAGAAGATGACGCCGATGCCCGGCGGGTTCAGCCCGCTCTACGCGCTCCTGGCGCAAGAGGCCGGCTTCGAATGCTTCTTCCTGCCCGGCTCGCAGCTCTCGCATTTCCTCTACGGCGTGCCCGATAACGGCATCATCGGCTTGCGCGATCTCGTCGATCACGCGCGCCACATGGCGGCGCATTGCGACATCCCGATCCTCGTCGACGCCGATACCGGCTACGGCAACGCGGTCAACGTGCATTTTGCGGTGCAGGAGATCATCCGCTCCGGCGTCGCGGCGATGCAGATCGAGGACCAGGAGGCGCCGAAGAAATCCGGCACCGCGGCGGGGCGGCGGCTGATCTCGGTCGATGAAGCGGTCGGCAAGATCCGCGCGGCGGTGGCGGCGCGCGATCAGCTCGATCCGGATTTCGCGATCTGCGCGCGCTGCGACGGCATCGGCGCCGAGAAGAGCACTTTCAAGGAGACGTTGAAGCGCTGCGTCGCCTATGTGAAGGATGGCGGCGCGGATCTCGTCTGGCTCAACTCGATCGAGACGCGCGAGCAGGTCAAGCAGGCCTGCGCGGAAATCCCCGGGCCGGTGCTGGCGATCTGGGGCGGCAAGGACACGCCGCCGAGCTGGGACGAATACGAGAAGTTCGGCGCCCGCATCGTGCTCTATCCGACCATCGCCGCGACCGCCGGGCTGCAGGCGGCCTGGGAGGTGCTGAGCGATTTCCGCCAGCGGGGCGCCCAGGCGATGATGGATTGGCACAAGAAGGTGGTGGCGAGCCCCTTCGGCACGCCGGACGTCAAGAAACTCCTCGGTTACGGCCAGATCCTCGACGTCGAAAAGCGTTTCCTGACCAGGGAGGCGCAGCGCGATTACGACTCGACCTGGGGACACAAGACGAATTACGCGGATACGGGTATGATGAAGCGGAAGGGTTAAGAGCTCCGCCGCGAAAGGAGAGATACTCTAGCCATGGCCAAGATCGTTCTCGGAATCGGGACCTCGCATGGTCCCATGCTCTCGACACCGCCCGACCAATGGGGCCAGCGCGTCGCCGCCGACAAGCGCAACCCGGAGCATTGGTATAAGGGCAAGGCCTATACCTTCGACCAGCTCGTCGCGATGCGCGCCAATGAAGGGCTCGACAAGCAGATCACGCAGCAGGTCTGGAACGAGCGCCACGCCGCCTGCCGCCGCGCCATCGGCAAGCTCGCCGATATCTTCGCCGCGGCGAAGCCGGACATCGCGGTGATCGTCGGCAACGACCAGATGGAAATGTTCGATGACGGCCTCATCCCGGCGATGAGCGTCTATCGGGGCGAGACCATCCCCAACGCTTTCCCGCGCGAGGAAGAGATCGCGAAGATGCCGCCCGGTATTCCGATCGCGATCCCGGGCCACATCCCGCCGGAAGGCGCGACCTATCCCGGCATCCCCGGTCTTGCCAAGCACATCATCGAGACGGCGATCGACGAGCAGTTCGACGTCACCTCGATGGGCCGGCTGCCCGACGGGGTCGAGCACATCCCGCATGCTTTCGGCTTCGTCTTCCGCAACATCATGGCGGACAAGGCGGTGCCGACCGTGCCGGTGGTGCTCAACACCTTCTATCCGCCGAACCAGCCGAGCGTCGCGCGCTGCTACGATTTCGGCAAATCGCTGCTGCGCGCAATCGAAGGCTGGAAGAGCGATGCGCGCGTCGCGCTGATCGCCTCTGGCGGCTTGACCCATTTCGTCGTCGACGAGGATGTCGACAACGCGGTGATGGACGCGCTCAGGAGCCGCAAGATCGAAGGCGTCGCCAAGCTCGGCGAGCCGATCTTCCAGGCCGGCACGTCGGAGATCAAAAACTGGGTCCCGGTCGCGGGCGCGATGGCCGATCTCGGCTACGAACCCAACGTCATCGACTACGTGCCGTGCTACCGCTCGATGGCCGGCACCGGCAACGCGATGGGATTCGTCTACTGGAAGCAGTGAAACTCACCCCCACCCGCTGACCGCGTCGCGGTCAGCTTCCCTCCCCCCTCGAGGGGGAGGGGTAGGGAGGGGGGCTTCGCCCCTATTTCTTCAAATAATACTCGCCGTCGCTGTTACGATCGAGATGGCCGGCGTCGCGCAGCGTCTCGATCTGGCGCACGAGCTCGCGGCCGTCGCGGCTGCCGAGGACCGACATCAGCTTGGCGAAATGCATCGGTCCGGTCTCGAGCGCCTGCTGCACGGTCTGGAACCGTGCCGGGCCCTCGATCTTCGCCGCTTCCGGCACGCGCGCCGTCACCGCGGTCGGGCGCGGATAGTTCCAGGTGCAATCGAAGCCGACCTTGTCGCTGATCGCCTTATCGGCGGACGGATCCATCGGCATGAAGGGCATGTCCTTCATGACGTAAATGTCCTTCGAGCCCTGGAAGCGGCCCGACATCGCCCATTCCATCTCCTCGCTCGAGCGGATGTCGACGTCGTCGTCAGTGACATAGACATGCTTGGTCGTGCGCAGCATGCCGAGGAGGGCGACGATCGCCGCATGCGGATCGGCGTTGCTGCGCTTCTTGATTGCGACGCGCAGATGGCAGTTCACGCCGGGGCCAGGCGGCGAATAGACATCGACGACATCGATGCCGGCTTGCTTCAGCACCTGCCAGGCGCGCGCTTCGGTGCCGAGCGCGCCCATCGGCGCACCGTCGCACCAGCCGAGATTCTTGCCGACGCCGTGCTTGATCGTCTGATAGAGCACGTCGCGGCGGCGCGTGATCGCGGTGACGTGGAACACCGGATCGCCATGCATCGGGCCGTAGTAGCCCATGTATTCGCCGTACGGGCCTTCATTGTCGATATAGCCGCGCTCGTCGACATAACCTTCGAGCACGATCTCGGCATCGGCCGGCACGTAGATGTCGTTGGTCAGGCATTTGACGACCGCGAGCGGCTCGCCGCGATAGGTCGCGATGGTGTTGATTTCGTCCTGGCCCGGGGCGCCGCGGCTCGAGGCCGCCATGGTGTCGAGCGGATGCGCACCGATGGTGAAGCTCATCGGCAGCTTCTCGCCGCGCGCGACGCAAGCGCGGTAGATGTTCTGCAGATCGGACGGCGCGGTCGCGTTGAAGCCGCATTTGTCCTTGCCGCGCAGCATGAGGCGGCGGCAGCCGACATTGCTGCGCTTGCTGACCGGGTCGATGATGAAATCGTTGCCCGAGGTGATGTAGGGCCCGCCGTCATATTCGTGCTGGACGTGGAAGGGCAGCTTGTACATGTCGATCTGGTCGCCGGTGAGGACGACTTCTTGGACGGGCGCTTCGCTCGTCGGCACGACGAAGGTCTTCTGCGGATTGGCCTGGCGGCGCAGGAATTCCTCGCGCATCTTGTTCTCGGGTACCCCGAAAGCCGCCGCGAGGCGGTTGCGCGAGGCGCTGACCGCGCCGGCGACCTCGTGCTGCTCGGGTCCGGCTTTCTTGAAGAGCACGCCCTTCTTCGTGTTCTCGATGATCGGGCTCATCTCGGAGAGCGCGACCGGCTCGCTCCGCACCTCGATCTCTTCCATCTCGACGAGACGCTCGACCAGGCGGCGCAACCGGAATTTGTCCGGATTCCAGGTGCGGGTTGTGCTCACGGGCTGGTCCATCGTCTCGCTCCCTAAACGCCTGCTTGGGCAATAGCCATTTGTGGCAGGATAGGGGCGGGCCCGGCGTTCCGCAATTGTGCACAGGCAGTGGCGGGCGCGAAATCAGCGCTGTAGCATCGCCGTTATGGAGGCCGCACCCGCCGGGTGTGGCTCGGGCGGGGCTTGAGGAGAGAGACGATGAAGATCCTGCGGATCGAGGAGCTGGTGTTCGGCGCGGAAGATGTCGCGGCCGGAACAAAATATTTCGACGATTGGGGGCTCGAGACGCTCGCCCGCAGCGACAAGGGCGGCGATTTCACCATGCCCTCGGGCCAGGTGATCAAGGTCCGCTCCGCGAGCGACGGCGCGCTCCCGATGACCAATGAAGCCGGCTCGACCCTGCGCGAGGCGATCTGGGGCGTCGACAACAAGGCCTCGCTCGAGGAAATCGGCGCCGAGCTCAGCCGCGACCGCAATGTGCGCCGCGATGCCGACGGCTCGCTCCACACCGTCGATCCGCACGGCTTTGCGCTCGGTTTCCGCGTCGCGGCGCCGAAGGTAGTGCCGGAGCCGGTGCCGCCCAATCGCCTCAACCGCCCGTTCGACGGCAAGCAGCGCGTCAAGCCGCGCCGCGTCGGCCATCTCGTTTATTCGGTGACGCGCGCCAAGGAGGTCGAGGGGCAGAATTTCTACGTCGACCGCTTGGGCTACCGCATCTCCGACCGCAGCGCCGATTTCGGCGATTTCCTGCGCGCCTCGGGCGCGATCGACCATCACACGCTCGGCCTCTTCAATTTCCGCGACAAGGCCGGCTTCGGCCATATCGCCTTCGAGGTCGCGAGCTTCGATGAGGTGATGCTCGGCGGCCAGTACATGAAGGGCCAGGGCTGGAAGCCGCAGAACAAGCCCGGCCGCCACATCGTCGGCTCCAACACCTATTGGAACTTCGTCAGCCCGTGCGGCGGCAACACCGAGTATTTCTCGGACATGGATCTGATGGACGACAATTGGCAGCCGCGGATCTGGGAGAAATTCCCCGGCGCCCATGTCTGGGCGATGGAGTAGGGCGCGCCCACATGGCCGAAGGCGAAGCGCCGCCATCATCACCAAACAGGCATACGCCGCCCGCGCCGATCAAGGACGACGAAGTCCGCGAATTCATGACCGATTGGTTCGGCCCGGGCTTCGAGCCGATGCCGATGCTCGCCTGGTCGGTGCGGAAACGCGCGAGCCTGATGGGCTCGGGCAAATCGAAGCGCTTCCTGCCGACCTTCCGGCCGTTCGATCTGCTGGCCAAGCCGAACGACGCGCAGCTCGTCTTCGAGAATGAATGCCAGCGCATCGGCGTCGAGAGCGTCTGCGGCGCGCAGCCTGCCTTCACCCGCTATCTCGATTTCAACGCGCTCTACTTCCAATTCGCCGGCTCGACCCGGGTTGAAACCGAATGCGGCGAGTATGACACCGCGCCCGGCGAGCTGTTGCTCGTGCCCGAAGGCCTCGCGCATCGCAGTTGGGGCACTGCGGACAGCCTCCGCTGGTATTTCCATCTGCATGAGCCGGTGCGGGTGATGATGGACGCGGCGAATGAGGTGAGCGTCACCGAATTTACCGCCCGGCGCAGCAGCGGGCCGAACTGGAGCGTGCCAGCCGACCGCGCGGTTAGGCTCAAAGACCAAGTGCAGGAGCGCATGGTGCAATGGCGCGACCGCTCGGCCGCTGAGGCGACGGTGGTCGAGCGCGACTATGGCAGTCTCGTCGGCGCGACCAGCAAGCAGCGCGACAGGCCCGAGAGCCTCGTCAAGAAGCTGCGCGCCTTCGATTGCTTCACCGAGATCACCGGCCAGCGCGGCCCCGGCCCGAAGCTCATCGCGACCGACAATTTCGCGCTCGAGACCTACAACACCGTCGGCGCACAATTCGCCTTCCACCGCGGGCTGCAAAGCGACGAGTTCGGCTTCCAGTTCGCGGGCCACGGCTACAACCTCTCCGAGCTCGAGGCCAAGGTCGCGACCCCGCCCGGCGCCTGCGCCCTCGTGCCGCTCGGCATCGCGCATAGCGTGCTGTGCGATCCCGGCTTCCTGCGCTTCGTCGCCTATAGCCGCATCCCCTGGGAGGTGCGCGCCGATGTCGGCAAGCACGCCTATGACAGCCGTTTCGACATCGTGCCGAAGGTGGTGAAGCCGCATGCCTGGCACAGCGCCAAGCCGGCGGGCGCGCCGCATCACTGAGCCGAGGCGCCGATGAATACCGAACCGCTTGCGATCCCGCGGCTCTCGCTGGCCGAGCGCGACCGGCGCTATCGCGCGGTGCGCGCGGCCATGGCGGCGGAGAATCTCGATGTGCTGATCTGCCCGGCGAGCACCGCGCGCTGGGAACAGACGATGGCGGATTCCCGCTATCTCACCACCATCGGCGGCTTCGGGACCGAAACGCTGACGATCTTCCCGCGCGATGGCGAGGTCACCGCCTATGTCTTCAACCGCGCCGGCTTCTGGCTCGCGGCGCAGGACTGGGTCGCCGATGTGCGCGACGGCCGCAATCTTTGGCTGAAGAACATCGAAGAGCGGCTTGGCGAGCTGAAGCTGAGCGCCGGCCGCATCGGCATCGCCGGCCTCGAGGGCCTGACGCGCACACCGGACGGTATCATTCCTCATGCGACGGTCGAGGGCATGAAGCAGGCCTTCCCGCGCGCCGCGCTCGCCAACGCAACGGAGCTGATGAGCCGCATCCGTCAGGTGAAGAGCGCGGAAGAGATCGAGTTGCTGCGCCGTGCGACGGCGATCGGCGAGGCGATGGTCGGGACGCTCGCCGATCTCAGGCCCGGCGATACCGAGCGCACGGCTTTCGCCAACATGACGCACAAGCTCATTACCCTCGGCGGCGATCTGCCGGCGATGATGATTATCGGTGCCGGCCCTGACGCGCACGGCATGTTCGTTCCGACCTTGCGGCCGCTGCAGGCGCGCGATGTCATCACCGGCGAGGTCGAAGGCCGCTATGCCGGCTATTCCGGGCAGGTCATCCGACCGGTCGTGCTCGGCGCGGCGCGCGACGATTTCCGCGCGCTGATCGGCGTCACGGTCGACGTATTCGACGACGTGCGCGTGGCGATGAAAGCGGGCGCGACGCTTGGCAGCGTGCTCGGCGCCTACGAAGCCGCCGTCGCGCGGCACGGCGGCGGCGCCTGCAAGATCGCCTATCCGCTCATGCATGCACGCGGTCTCGGCGATGAATATCCGACGGTACTGAGTCCCGAGGACATCGCAAGCCACGGCGATTTCAAGCTCGAAGCCGGCATGGCCTTCGTGTTGAAGCCGCGCGTCGCGAGGAAGGGCGTGCCGACGGCGCAGATCGGCGAGATGGTCGTGGTCGGCGAGAGTGGCGGCATCCGCCTCGGTACGAAGCCGCTCGGCCTCTGGGAATTGCCGTGGCCGGCGGTATGATGCGCGCTGCTTCCGGCATGCTGGCGCTCGTTGCGGTCTTTGCCGCGACGGCCGCTCGCGGCGAGGAGACCAGCCTCGCGCTGCCGGCGACCAGCCTGACTTTTACCGCCGCCTATGTTGCCACCGATAAGGGCTTCTGGAAGGACCAGGGCCTTGAGGTGAAGCAGGTGCTGATCCAGGGCGTCGGCGCGCCCAACGCGGTGATCGCGGGCAGCGTCGATTTCACGGTGACGACGGCCAGCACCTTCGGCCGCGCGGCGGCGCGCGGGCAGCGCATGCTCGTCATCGCCAATCTCCTCGACAAGCCGATGATGGAACTCGTGTTGCGCAAGGATGTCGCGGACGGGAAGCACTTCGATCCCAAGGCGCCGCTGGCGCAGCGCGCTAAGGCTTTGAAGGGCGCCACCATCGGCGTCGACGGCATCTACACCAATCTGCATGCCTATACCCAGCTCGTCGCGATCCGCGCCGGGCTCGATCCCGAAACCGATATCCGCGTGACGCCGATCCAGGCGCCGAATATGCCGGCGGCGATCAAGACGAAAACGATCGACGGTTTCGCCTCCTCGCTGCCCTGGACCATCGACGCGGTGCAAAGCGGCGAGGCCGTGATGGTCGCCTCGAGCCCGCGCGGCGATCTGCCCGAGCTGCTGCCGTTCAATTATGCCGTCGTCATGACGCGGCCGAGCCTTTGCGCCGAGCAGCGCGCGATCTGCGAAAAAATGGCGCATGGATTTGCCCTCGCCAATCAATTCATCAAGGATCATCCGGAGGAGACTGTCGCGCTGGTCAAATCGCGGTTTTCCACGATGAGCGATGCGATCGTCGCCGCCTCGATCGAGACGATCCGCAGCGCGACCTCGGCGCCGCCGGTTCCGACGCTCAAAGGCTTCGAGGATTCCGAGCAGTTCAACGTGAATGCGCGGGTGCTGAAGCCCGAAGAGGCGCTAGGATCCTTCGACGGGCTTTACACCACGGCCTTCGCCAAGTGAAACAGGTGCCGCCATGACGATCAGCACGCGATCGCTCAATCCCAGGGACGAGAATTTCTTCGGCGAGATCACCGGCGTCGATCTCAAAGCCGAGCTCGACCGCGCCGCGATCGAGGCGATCGAGGCGGCGATGGATCGCTACGCCGTCTGTGTCATCCGCGGCCAGTTCCTCGATGACGATCAGCAGATCGAGTTCAGCACCAAGCTCGGCCAGCTTTCCTACGCCCTCAATTACGGCCGCGGAAAGGGCGTCGCGACGCGGCTGCGGCGCGAGCTGTACGACATCTCCAATCTCAACGAGGGCGACGACATCCTCGCCAATGACGATCGCCGCCGCGTGCTGCGCGAGGGCGACCGGCTCTGGCACACCGACCGCTCCTTCATCCCGGCCGACACGACCTACTCGCTGCTCTCGGCGCGCGAAGTCCCGCCGGAAGGCGGCAACACCGAATTCGCCGATATGCGCGCCGCCTATGACGCGCTGCCCGAGGCGGTGAAGCTGCAGATCGAGGGGCTGCGCTGCGAGCATTCGATCTGGCATTCGCGCGTTCTTGCCGGCGCCAAGCCTGAGGATATCCGCGATGACGAGCGCGCCGCGATGCCGGGCACGGTGCAGCCGCTCGTCCGCGCTCATGCGCGCACCGGCCGCAAATCGCTGGTGCTCGCCTCCCATATCGAGCGCGTCATCGGCCTCTCCGACGAGCAGGGCCGCGCCCTCGTCGATCAGCTCACCAAATTCGCGATCCAGGATCGCTTCATCTATTCGCATCGCTGGTCGGTCGGCGAGCTCGTGATCTGGGACAATCGCTGCACGATGCATCGCGGCCGGCCGTTCGACGACAAGCGCTATCGCCGCGACATGCGCCGCACGACGGTGCAGAATGCGCAGAAGGCGATGGCCGCGGCGGAATAGCGGCTTCTAAGCTCCAATCGTTAGATCGTCGTCCCCGCGAAAGCGGGGACCCAGGGTTAAAACACGTCGCTTGTTCTGGATTCCCGCTTGCGCGGGAATGACGTCGCTAAAGAGAAGCCGTTTCCTGACTCCTCGCTCACGCCGAGCGTCACCGCCTCTAAACGGGCGGTTTCCGGAGCCGCGACGATCCGGCGCACTACTGCATCGAAAAATTTCCCCGTACTCAAAAAGCGCGGAGCCGCGGGGCGGCGCGCGGGCTAGAACCCACGCGGTCGTCGAGGGGAGCGCGCGCCCCGAGACAATGTCGGAACAGTGCTGACGGATGAAATCAGGAACGACACTCATTCTATGCGCGATCGGGTTCGCCGCGAGCCTTGCGCCGGCGCGTGCCGATGACGGTCGAGCGCGGCAGCAATGCATCAGCCGGTCCACCTCGGTCCAGCCGCTGGCGATGATCGTCAACACGCGCGATGCGAATTTCAATTGCCTCGGCCTCAGCGTGGATGGCCATGGCGACGTTGTCGGCATCCGGTTTGAGAAGCACGAGCCGCGTGCAGCTCGCGGTGACGCTGGGCAATACGCCACGGGTCCAGGCGTACGCGAAATCGCGCCGGCCGAGATTGCCGGCGCCCGCGGCGCCGTTCTCGACGGTGTTCCGGGCCACGACGCCGTGCTGCTGCGCGGCAATATCGCATCGCGCCAAAACAACGTGCCGCTCGTCGTGTCTTTCCTGTACAACGGCTTCACCGGCGAGTACCGCGCGTGCAACGCGACGCTGGCCCGCGCGCCGGACGGCGCCTGGCATCTCCTTGACGAGCAGAAACGTCAGGTGTCGCTGATTACTGTCCGGACCTGGCGCCTGCCCGTCGTCGGGATCGTCGGCATCGAGACGATCCAGGGAATCTGCACGAGCAGCGGTTAAAGCTGGGAAGCCTTTTCCTTATCCCTCGCTGGCGCCGAGCATCACCGCTTCGAAATCGCAGAAGTGATACTGACAGAGCGGGCAGCTGCGCTCGAAGAGCGCTTTGCGCGCGCGGGCCTCGGGGTTGTAGTCGAGCGGGAAGGGCGCGAGGTAGGGGTTGCGGCTGCTGATCCGCTCGACGTCTTCCTTGAACTTCGCGAGGCTCTCGACCTTGAAGCCCATATGGTCGAGCGAGGGTGGCATGATCCCGGTCGCATCGTAGTCTTTGATCTTCCACGGCATGACGACCATGGTCATATGACCGTCGGTCAGATAGTGGTTCGGATCGCCTTCTTTCTTGTTGCGCACCTCGAGCTCGAAGATGTCGCGATAGAATTCCGCCATACGGTCGGGGTTCATCGTGCGCAAGCCGAAATGGCTGATATGCCGCGGATGGATCTTGTCGCCGCTCTGCTCGGCGTAGATATCGGTGCGGTTCGCCATCTCCTGCTGCGAGATGTCGAAGACGTTGCCGTCGGGATCATGGGCCGAGATCCCGGCATAGGGCCGGTTCGACGGCCGCTTCAGCCAATCGACCTCGGGATATTTTTTGAGGCGGTCGAGCGCCTTTTGCGCGTCGGTCACCTCGAAGCCGAAATGCTCCAAGCGTCCGCCGCGGCCGGGCACGCGCGGATTGACGTTCATGCCGACATAGCCGTCGCCGATTACCGCCGCGCCCTCGGCGCGATAGCCCTTCGCCTGCGTCATGCCGAAATAGGCTTCGTAAAAGCGCGAGCTCAGGGCGAAATTCTCGCTGACGATGGCGAGGTGATTGAGCTTGGCGAACGACATGAGACGCCTCCGGCGCGTTTTCTCGGGGTCAGGGCCGGATTATCCGTCCGCTCAACCCGCGCGGCAATGCTAGAATGCAAGAAAACCTCGGCTGGGAGGATCGCTTGCGCCGCTTCACGATCGTTCTGTTCGCCCTCTTTTGCATGGCCGCGCCCGCGTTCGGCGCCGATAAGCCGGTGAAGGTCGGCATTCTGCTCGAGCTCTCCGGCACTTTCGGCCCAACCGGCATTCTCGCGCTGCACGGTTTCCAATATTACCTGCAGAAGCAGGGCGGGAAGCTCGGCGGCCAGCCGGTCGAGACCGTCATCGAAGATTCGGCCGGCGATCCCGCGACCGCGATCACCAAGGTGAAGAAGCTGGTCGAATCCGATCGTGTCGACGTGCTGGTCGGGCCGATCAACTCCGCGACCGGAGCGGCGATCAAGAATTACGTCGTCGAGCAGAAAATACCCAATCTCATCGGCTCGACCGTCGCCGAGGTGCTCGACGGCAAATACATGTTCCGCACCTCCTTCGACGGCAATGCCGAGGGCTATCTCGAAGGCTATCTGCCGGGCAAGGCCGGCTACAAGAAAGCCGTGCTGTTCGCGCCGAACTATCTCGCGGGCCAGGTCGCCGAGCAATATTTCGAGAAGGGCTTCAACGATGCCGGCGGCACCGTGGTGCAAAAGCTGCTGCCGCGCGTCGGCGCGCCCGATTACGGCTCGTTCATCGGCCAGATCTCGTCCGATGCCGATGTTGCGATCGTCTTCTTCACCGGCGTCGATGCCGTGCGCTTCCTCAAGCAATATGCCGATTACGGGATCAAGCTGCCGCTCTTCGGCTTCACCGTCACGGTCGACGAGACCGTGCTGCCGACCGAAGGGCCATCGGCGCTCGGCTTCATCGGCGCGGCGCAATATTTCTCGACGATCGACATTCCCGAGAACCAGGCTTTCTTGAAGGAATGGAATGCCGCGCACGCATCGGCGCCGGAGAAGCCGAGCTGGCTGACGCTCTCGGGCTGGATCGCCGCGGCGACGCTCGATCATGCGATCGCGACGGTCAAAGGCAATCTCGGCGACAAGGAAGCTTTCCTCAAAGCGATCAAGGAAACGAAGCTCTCGACGCCGGCCGGACCGTTCCGTTTCGACGACAAGCAGAATCCGATCCTGCCGCGCTATGTGATGCAGATCCGCGAGGTGAATGGCGCGGCGCAGCCGGTGGTGATCGCGACGATCCCGGAATTCATCCCGGTCGAGAAGCCGCCGGAGCTGCCGGCCGGCTTCACGCTGCCGAAGTAGCCGGCGCCGTCCAAGAGGTGTGAGCGTTTTTCTTCGTCATGCCCGCGCAAGCGGGAATTCAGAAAACACGCACGACTTTGGGACGCAAGGATCCACGCTTGGGCGGAGATGACGTCTAGATTTGCTGTTCCATCGATTTCGCCGGGCGTCATTTCCTGGTTTAATTGCGCCGTGCTGCGCACCATGTCTCCCGAACTCGTGTTCTGGCTCGCGCTGACGATCAAGATGGCGGTGACCGCCCTCTTCGTGAGCGTCGCGACCACCATCGCCGAAAGACTGGGCGCCGTGGCGGGCGCGCTCGTCGCGACGCTGCCCGTCTCTGCTGGACCCGTTTATGTATTTTTAGCGCTCGATCATGATGCGGCTTTCATTTCCGCGAGCGCAGTCGCGAGTCTCGCACTGAACACCGCGACCGCAATTTTTATAACAGTCTATGTGCTGACTGCACAACGGCGCTCACTATGGATCAGCCTATCCCTGGCAATGACAATTTGGCTCGCGGTGACTTTGGCGCTCGTTCCCATTC
>DATNGE010000200.1:0-13295 GCA_035606035.1 Allostellaceae bacterium | reverse complement strand
GACCGTAGCCGAAGCAAAGCCGGGCATGCGCTATCACTATGTCATCAACGGCGGGCAACCGGTTCCCGACCCGGCCTCACGCTTCCAGCCGGAAGACGTCAACGGCCCAAGCGAGATCATCGCGCCCGGCGGCTTCGAATGGACCGACGATGATTGGCGCGGCCGTCCCTGGCATGAAGCCGTGGTCTACGAGCTGCACCTCGGCACTTTCACGCGCGAAGGCACTTATCGCGCCGCGACAAAGGAGCTCGCACGACTGCGCGATCTCGGCATCACGGCGATCGAGCTCATGCCGCTTGCCGATTTCGCCGGCAAGCGCAACTGGGGTTATGACGGTGTGCTGCCTTTCGCGCCGGATTCGAGCTATGGCCGGCCTGAGGAGCTCAAGGCGCTGATTTGCGCAGCGCATCGCCTCGGCCTCATGGTGTTTGTCGACGTCGTCTACAACCATTTCGGCCCCGAAGGGAATTATCTCGCGCTCTACGCGCCCAGCTTCTTCGCGCCGCGTGAGACTGGCTGGGGCCAGTCGCTCGATTTCGGCGGCATCGCCCGGCGATTCTTCATCGAGAACGCGCTTTATTGGCTGATCGAGTATCACGTCGACGGGCTGCGCTTCGACGCGGTGCACGCGATCGATGACGACAGCAGCACCCATTTCCTCGATGAGCTGGCCCAAGCGGCGCGGTGCGCCTGCGGCGATCGGCATATCCATCTCGTCCTCGAGAACGACAAGAACGAGGCGCGTCGACTGGAACGCGATCGCGGCGGGGCGCCTCGTTATTACGATGCGCAATGGAACGATGATTTCCACCACGCCATGCATAGCGTGCTGACAGAAGAGATCGACGGCTATTACGCGGACTACGCCGATGCACCGGTCGCGTGGCTCGGCCGCACCCTCGCCCAGGGCTTCGCCTATCAGGGCGAGCATTCGCCCTTCCGCGATGCGGCGCGCGGCGAGTCGAGCGCGCATCTTCCGCCGCTCGCTTTCGTCAATTTTCTCCAAAATCACGATCAAATCGGCAATCGCGCCTTCGGCGAACGGCTGATCACCCTCGTCTCTCGCGACGCGCTGAAGGCGGCGATCGCGATCCAGCTTCTCGCGCCGTCGCCGCCGCTGCTCTTCATGGGCGAGGAAGTCGGCGCGACCATGCCGTTCCTGTTCTTTTGCGACTTCACCGGCGACCTCGCCAACGCCGTGCGCGAGGGCCGCCGCCGCGAATTCGCGCGCTTTCCGGCTTTCGCCTCGCCCGATGCACGCGAGCGCATTCCCGATCCGCTGGCCATCGAAACGTTTGAGCGCAGCAATATCGCCGCCGCTGTCGAAGGGCCGGAACGCGATATCGCGGCGCTCTATCGCCAACTACTCGATCTGCGCCGGCGCGAGATCGTCCCGCGCTTGGGCGGGCTGCATCCTTTTGCGGCGCGCTATCGCACCGAAGGCCGTCGCTTATCCATCGAGTGGACCCTCACCGATGCCAGCTGCCTCACGCTGGTCGCGAATTTGGCGGCGACGCCAGCCGAGCCGCTGGCAAAGCCACGCGGGCGATTGGTCTGGGGCGTGATGCCGGAAGAGGGCCGCCCGCTCGCCGCCTGGACAGCGCTGTGGTCCATCGAAACAGCGCAGGCATAATGAACGACGACATCGAAATTGTTCGCGCCTACGAGGATGCCTGGGGCCATCATCGCGACGTGCCCGAGAGCACGATCCGGCGCTTGGAGGAAGCGCTCCAGCGCAGCGCCAGCGAGCCGTCATCCGCCGCGGCCGGACAGCGCCGCTGCTTCGAGCCTCAGTGGATGGCGCGCCAGGAGCGGCGTTGGGGGATCGCGGCTCAGCTTTACGGCCTGCGCTCGCCGCGCAATTGGGGGATCGGGGATTTCAGCGATCTGAAGCAGCTCGCGCAGCTCGCGGCGCGCCAAGGCGCGGATTTCGTCGGGGTCAATCCGCTGCACGCGCTCTATGCCGCCGAACCGCGACGCTACAGCCCCTATTCGCCGTCGAGCCGCGAATTCCTCAACGTGCTCTATATCGATCCGGAAGCGATGCAGGCGCTCGCGAACTCGCCGGCGGCGCGCGCGCATATCGCCGAGCCCGATTTTCAGAAACGGCTGCAGGCGCTGCGCGACGCGCCGCTCGTCGATTATGAAGAGGTGGCGCTGATCAAGCGGGAGGTCTTCCGCCTGATCTTCGCCGATTTCGCGACGCTCTGCGCGCGCGAGGCCGATCATCCCATGGTCCGGGCCTTCTCTGATTTCGCCAAAGAGCGCGGCGAGGCATTGCGGCGCTTCGCAATCTATCAGGCGCTCTCCTGCCAAGCCGGCTTCGGCGAGAACTGGATGAGCTGGCCGCAGGAATTTCGCGATTCCGGCGGAGCGGCGGCACATGAATTCGCAAAATCCGACCCGCTCGCCGTCGCCTATCACGAATTCCTGCAATGGGAGGCCGACGTCCAGCTCATGGCCTGCGCCGAGGCGGCGCGCGCGGCCGGCATGGCGATCGGGCTTTATCTCGACATCGCGGTCGGCGCCGGCCCGGAAAGCACCGAAGGCTGGAGCGAGCAGACCAACATCGTTCCCGGCTTTCATATCGGCGCACCCCCCGATGCCTTGAACGAGGCGGGCCAGGATTGGGGCCTGGCGGTGTTCGATCCTTATGCGCTGAGGCATGCGTCTTACCGCGTCCTGCGCCGCATCCTGCGCGCTCTGATGCGTCATAGCGCGGCGCTGCGCATCGATCATGTTCTCGGCTTCTATCGTCTGTTCCTGGTGCCTTCCGGCGGCAAACCGGTCGATGGCGTCTATCTGCGCCAGCCGGCAGAGAGTCTTTGCAACATGCTGGCCGAGGAAAGCTGCGCGAATAGCTGTCTCATCATCGGCGAAGATCTCGGTACCGTGCCGCCCGCTGTCCCGGCACTCCTCGCACGGCACAATATTCTCTCCTGCCGGCTGCTGATTTTTGCCCGTGAGGGCGATCGATATCTCGCGCCCGAAGAATATCCGCGCCATGCGCTGGTCTCGATCGGCACGCATGATCTGCCGCCGCTCATCGGGTTCATCGCTGGGATCGATATCGAGACCCGTCGCCAGCTCGGCGTCTATCCAGACGAGGCGCGCTATCATCAAGCGCTTCAGGAGCGCGAGCATGAGCAGCAGCGCTTGCGCGAAGCGATCCAGGCAGCGGGCTTTTCAATCGGCGAGGATGATGTCGGTCTTCTCGTCGCTGCCTACGGTTTTCTCGCCCGCACGCCCTGCGCGCTGCTGATGGTGCAGATGGAAGACCTGGCGCTCGAGCGCGAACAGCCGAACGTGCCTGGAACCGACGAGCGCTTGCCGAATTGGCGACGCAAGCTCTCACGCAATCTCGAAGAAATTTTCGCCGCGCCGAGCACCGATACGATCCTCGGCGCAGTCCGCAAGGAGCGGCCGCGCGGCTAAATATGATCCGCCGCTCGCCCTTCGATACGCCCCTTGCCACCTACCGACTGCAGCTCCATCGCAAATTCGCTTTTGCCCAGGCGACATCCCTCCTTCCCTACCTCGCCCGGTTGGGCTTCAGCCATGTTTACTGCTCGCCTTTCCTCAAGGCGCGCGCCGGCAGCACGCATGGTTACGATGTCGTCGATTACAGCCGCATCAATCCCGAGCTCGGCGACGAAGCGAGCTTCGCGCGGTTCTGTACGAGCCTCGGCGAGAACGGCCTCGGCCTGATCCTCGATTTCGTGCCTAACCATATGGGCGTTGGCCATGCCGACAATGCGTGGTGGCTCGATGTTCTCGAGTGGGGCCAAGCTTCGCCCTACGCGAGCTATTTCGACATCGACTGGTCGCCGCCGCGCCGTGACCTTGCCGGCAAGCTGCTGGTGCCGATCCTCGGCAAGACCTACGGCGCCGCTCTGACGGATGGCGAGATCGAGCTGCGTTTCAACGCGCCGACCGGAACTTTCGACTTCTGGTATGTCGATCATCGCCTGCCGCTCAGTCCGCGCGACTATGCGGCGGTCGTCGGCACCTTCGCTCATGCGCTGCCGCTATCGCGCGCCTTGGATGCGCTGCAGGAAGCCTTTCTCAGCGAGGCCGCGCCGCATTATCTGCGCGAAGTCGCCCATACGGCGAAGGAAGCTCTCGCCACCGCAGCGCGCGATCGCGCCACGAGACAAAAATTCGAGAAAGCGGCCGGCACCTGGCACGGAATCAAAGGCGACTCCGCGAGCTGGACGCGACTGCACGACTTGCTGCAGCGTCAATGTTTCCGTTTGGCTTATTGGCGCACGGCCTCGGACGAGGTCAATTACCGCCGCTTCTTCGATATACCGGAGCTCGCCGGCATGCGTATGGGACGCATCGTCGTCTTCCGCGATACCCATGAATTCCTCGGCCGCTTGCTCGCCGATGGCATCTTACAGGGCCTGCGTATCGATCATGTCGACGGCCTCGCCGATCCGCAGCGCTATTGCCGGCGCCTCAATGCCTTCGCGGCGGCGATCGTGCCGCGCGACGGCAACGGCAGACGCCTGCGACCCTATATCCTCGTCGAAAAGATTTTGAGCGGAACCGAGAGGCTGCCGCAAAGCTGGCCGGTCGCCGGGACCACCGGCTACGACTATCTCGCGCTTGCCAACGGCCTGTTCATCGAGCCGACGGGATTCGCAAGACTGCAGCGCCACTGGGGCCGCTTCACCGGACTCGATGGCGATCTTTCGATAGCCGAGGAAATCTACCGCTGCCGCCGCCTGGTCATTGACCGGCACCTTGCCAGCGAGCTCACCTACCTCGTCAATTGGCTGCTCGATATCGCCGAAGCCGATTGGTTCACCCGCGACTTCACACGCAAGCGGCTGCGCGACGCGCTAACCGAAATCGTCGCCGCGTTTACGGTTTATCGCACTTACGTCACCGAGCGCGGCACCAGCCCCGACGATCGCCGCGTGATCTCCGATGCTGTCGCCCAGGCCCACCGACGGTGGCGAGGCGCCGATGGCGAGATTCTCGATTTCATCGCCGCTCTGCTGACACTCGATATCCGCACGCGCAATCCCGGCCAGTTCGCCGATAAGCGCGCCGCCATCCTGCGCTTCGTGGCGCGCTTCCAGCAATACACCGGGGCAATCGCCGCCAAGGCTGTCGAAGATACCTTCTTTTATCGCTTCGTGCCGCTCGTTTCGGCGAACGAAGTCGGCGCATCGCCTTACCGGCCAACCACCGCGCCGAGCCTCTATCACGAGCAGATGGTGGAGCGCGCGACAACCTGGCCGCTGGCGATGCTCGCCTCGGCAACGCACGATACTAAGCGCGGCGAAGATATGCGCGCGCGGCTCGACGTCCTCAGCGAGATTCCCGACGAATGGGCGCGCCGCATCGCGCGCTGGCACATCTACAATCGGCCGCATCTTGGCGACGCATCGGGCCAACCGGCGCCGAGCGCCAATGACGAATATCTGCTTTATCAGAGCATCGTCGGCACATGGCCGATGCAACCGAGCAGCCTCCTGCGCTCCACCGCCCGGCGTGACGAATACGTCGGCCGCCTCAAAGCCTATGCGATCAAGGCGGCACGCGAGGCGAAGCTCGCCACTTCCTGGACGGCACCCGACGAAGCCTATGAAACCGGGTTCGAGCGCTTCATCGAGAACTTGTTCGAGTCGGCGCACAATCCCTTCATCGACAGCCTGCTCCGCTTTCTGCCGCCGATCTTGCGCTTCGGCGCCTTCAACTCCCTGTCGCAACTCGTGCTCAAAGCGACCGCGCCGGGCGTGCCCGATTTCTATCAGGGAAGCGAGTTCTGGGACTTGAGCCTGGTCGATCCCGATAACCGCCGGCCGGTCGATTATGCGGCGCGGCGCGAAGCGCTGTCCTCGCTCGATCTCGCCTCGGCGATCACGCGATGGCGCGAAGGCTGGCTGAAACTCTGGCTGACCGAGCGACTGCTGACGCTGCGCAATCGAATGCCGGGCTTGTTCGCGACGGGAGATTATGAGCCCCTCGCCGTCAGCGGAGTCGCAGCCGAGCACATCGTCGCCTTCCACCGCAAGAGCGGCGAAGAGGCGATCATCGTCATCGTGACGCGCTTATTGATGGACCTCATCCGCGGCGATCTCGGTGTCTTCTGGCCGGGCGGGACAGCTTTGGGCGACACCGCGATCCGCACCGAAGGCGTCTGGATCGATCATTTCACCGGCGCGCGCATCCGCAGCGAGATGCACACAATCCTCGCGTCATCCGCGCTCGAGCGATTGCCCGTCGCGGTGCTCAGTGCCGAGTGACACGCCGTAAGGCGGCAATTGCAACGCGCCGTCCTTCGGCATCGCGACGAAGCCGAGCTCGCAAGCGGGCTGGAAACCCGCGAGATCGTTACGCTGTAGGGTGACCGGCTCGTCGGAGAGGTTGAAGTATGCCGTCACGCAATCGCGTTCGTAGCGTCGGCGCCATGCGACTACCGGCTTGGGCAACGCGATCAGCTCGAGCTCGCCTAGCCGCAACGCGGGATGCAGCTTGCGCCAGGCGAAAAGCCGCCGATAGAACGCGAGCGTTGACTCGCTGTCCTGCTCCTGGCGGTCGACCGCCAGAGCGGCATGGGATTTTGGGATCGGCAGCCAGCTCGTCTCGGCTTGCGTAAATCCCGCCTGGTTCGCGTCGGCGAGCCAGGGCATTGGGGTGCGGCCGCCATCCCGCCCGCGATAGGCGGGCATAAAAGCGAGACCGAAAGGATCGCGGATCGCCTCCACCGGCAATTCTGCATTGGGCAAACCGAGCTCTTCGCCTTGATAGAGGCAAACGCTGCCCGGTAGGCAGGCGAGCAAGGAAAGAAGAAGGCGGGCAAAACGCTGCGGCTCCTTGCCGCTCGAATTCCATCGCGTCACGACGCGGTCGACATCGTGGTTGCTGAAGCCCCAGCAGAGCCAGCCGGTGCGGTTCAGGACCGCCGCTTCCTCGATGGCGCCGCGGATCATTGCGGCACCGAAGGCCGATTTCATCACGCCGAGCGTGTACGCCATATGCAGCTTGGTGTTGCCGGTCATATTGGCGATGCGGCCCAGCGCGCCGACCTCGCTCGACATCTCGCCGATCGTGGCGCAATGCGGGAAACGGTCCATGAAACGGCGGATGCGACTCATCAACACCTGACTGGTCGGTTGGCACATATCGTGGATGTGGCGCTGCAGACGGAAAGGATTCCATCCCGTCGGCAATGCTGTCGGATCGGGCGGATTGTCGCGCAGTGCGTCGTCATGCAGCATGAAGTCGATGGCATCGAAGCGGAAGCCATCGACGCCGCGCTGCAGCCAAAACTCCGCATTGGCAAAATGCGCCTCCAGCACGCGCTCATTCGTCAGATCGAGCTTCGGCTGATCCGGCAGGAAATGATGCAAATAATATTGCCGCCTTGCCGGGTCCCATTTCCATGCCGGACCGCCGAAAGCAGAAAGCCAATTGTTTGGCGGCCCGCCATCGGCGCGCGGGTTCGCCCAGACGAACCAATCCGCCTTGTCATTGTCGCAGCTGGAGCGGCTTTCGCGGAACCAAGGATGCTCGATCGAGGTATGGCTCCAGACCTGGTCGATCAGCACCTTGAGACCCAGCGCCTTGGCGCGCGCGACCACCGCATCAAAATCGCTGAGCGTGCCATAGCGCGGATCGACCGCACGGTAATCGGCAACGTCATAGCCGCAATCGGCCATGGGCGAGCGGTAAAAGGGCGTGATCCAGATCGCGTCGACACCGAGCGACGCAACGTAGTCGAGACGCGACAACAAACCCGGCAGATCGCCGATACCGTCGGCGTTGCCGTCGCAAAAGCTCTGAAGATAAACCTCATAGATGACGGCGCCCCGCCACCATTCGGCTTCGCCCATCCGCGCGTCTCCGTCCCGTGGTCCGACCGGCCGATCAATGAGCGGAGTACGCGAGTCCCCACGCTCATGCCGCCGCACGCGGGACCGTTCGCGTTCTTTAAAACGGATCGATCCCGCGCGGAAGGGCGGGCAGAGATTTTATACGCGGTTATTTCGGCTGAATTTCATCCTTATTGCCGGTGCCGGGCGTGCCCGGCGGGGGAATGACCGGCGTCTTCGCAGCGCCGGTCGCGGGCGGTGTGATGACGCTTTTGTCGCCGGTCGAAGGCGGCGTGATCACCGACTGGGATTGCGGCGCCTGCGCCGATTGACCGCGGCGCGAATCGGAATCCTGCGAGGAGGACGGTGGCACCGCGTCCTGGTGCTGCTGCACATGACCCTGCTGGGATGTGGTCGAGTCGCTTGGGTCGGCCGCATGCGCGAGCGGCAAGCTCAGCATGCTTGCAGCGGCTGCAATGACGAGAAGGTTGGCGATGTTGCGCATGGCTCATCTCCTTTGCCCCGACATGGCGGCCGAAGGCTGCCGCTCGGGCGAGCAGAAGCACTGCCTCGGCAAAGACGGGGATGCCCTTATAACGGTGACCTAGCTGTAGCGGTTCCCGGAGGCTCCGCCTCTCACTGTCTACGCTATACTCGGCCCATGCGACAAGCAGTCCACCCCCTCCGCGTCTCAACGCGCGGCCGTGGCTTGATCGAGATCACGGCGGCGGTGCGCGACTGGATCGGCAAGCAGGAGATCACTACCGGTCTCCTGACGCTCTTCTGCCGTCATACCTCGGCCTCTCTGGTGATCCAAGAGAATGCCGATCCCAATGTCCGGGCCGATCTCGAGGCATTCTTCGAGACAATCGCGCCGGAAGACTCAAAGCGGTATCGCCATGACACCGAGGGCACCGACGACATGCCGGCCCATTTGCGCACTGCGCTCACGCAAACGCAGCTCGGCATCCCCATCGCCGAAGGCGAGCTAGTGCTCGGCACGTGGCAAGGCATCTACCTGTTCGAGCATCGGCGCATCCCACATCAACGCGAGATCGTGCTGCATGTGATCGGTGAATAATAAAAACGAAGGAGTAAGAGGATGGGAGAATTTGCACTCGGTCAGCCGGTCTCGCGGTTCGAAGACCCGCGGCTGCTGCGCGGCGGCGGCCGCTATGTCGACGACATAGTGCTGCCACGTATGGCCTATGGCTACGTGCTGCGCTCGCCGCATGCGCATGCCCGCATCCTCAAGATCGATGCGCGCGCGGCCCAGGCGGCGCCGGGCGTGCTCGCCGTGCTGACGGGGGCCGATTGGCAAGCGTCGGGTTGGGGCGATTTGCCTGTTCCTGTCGGCATGAAGCGTCGTGATGGTTCGCCCTCTTACAAACCGCGCTTTCCGGCGCTGGTCAGCGATCGCGTGCGCTGGGTTGGCGATTATGTCGCTTTCGTGATCGCCGACAGCGCGGCGCGGGCTGCCGACGCGGCCGAGCTCATCCATGTGGATTATGAGCCGCTGCCCGCAATCATCTCGAGCGAGGAAGCGCTTCAACCGGGCGCGGTCAAAGTTTGGGAGGATTGTCCGAACAACATTTGCTTCGTCCACCTCGAGGGCAGCAAAGCCGCGACCGACGCCGCCTTCGGGCGCGCCGACACCATCGTCAAGCGCCGCTTTGTCATCAATCGCGTGACTGCGGCAACGATGGAGCCACGCGGCGCGCTTGGCGATTACAACGCCGCGGAGGATCGTTACACGATCTATACCACGCTGCAGCGCACGCATCCCTATCGCGCCGAACTCGCGAATTACGTGCTGAAAGTGCCCGAAGCGAAGATCCGCGTCGTCGCGGGCGATATCGGCGGCAGCTTCGGCATGAAATCCGCCGTCTATAACGAGGTCGCGCTGGTGCTGCTCGGGTCGAAGCTCACCGGACGGCCGGTCAAATGGACGAGCACGCGCTCGGAGGCCTTTGTCAGCGACGCACAAGCGCGCGACAACGTGACCGATGCCGAACTTGCGCTCGACAAGGACGGGCATTTCCTCGGCTTTCGGGTGAAGACCATCGCCAATCTCGGCGCCTATCTGCAGATGAACTCGAACGTCTTCGTCGGCAATCTGGGCACGCTCGCCGGGGTCTATCGGACGCCCGCGATCCACGCCGACGTCACGGCCGTTTTCACCCATACCAATCCGGTGCGGCCCTATCGCGGCAACGGCCGGCCGGAGGCCGCTTATGTTATCGAGCGCATCGTCGATTGCGCGGCCAAAGAACTAGGCCTCGATCCGCTCGAGCTGCGGCGGCGCAACATCATCCCGCCCGAGGCCATGCCGTTCAAATCGGGCCTCACCTTCACCTATGATTGCGGCGAGTTCGCGACCACCCTGTCGAAAGCCGAGCGCGCCGCCGATTTCGCCGGCTTCCCCGCGCGGCGCGCGGCAGCGAAGAAGCGCGGCAAGCTCCGCGGCATCGGTCTTTCCAACACGATCGAGCGCGCCGCGGCGCCTGGCTTCGAAGCCGCCGAACTACGCTTCGACAGCAGCGGCACGGTGACCTTGCTCAGCGGCTCGATCACCCAGGGTCAGGGGCATGAGACGATATACAAGCAGATCATCTGTGACCGGCTTGGTCTCAAGCCCGAGCAGGTGCATTACGTGCAGGGCGATACCGACAAGGTCGCGATCGGCCAAGGGACCGGCGGCTCGCGCTCGGCGACGCTCGGCGGCTCGGCCGTGCTTGCCGCCGGCGAGAAGATCATCGCCAAGGGCAAGGCGATCGCGGCGAAAATGATGGGCGTCGATGCGAGCGAGGTGAAATTCGAGGACGGCGTGTTCTCCTCGCCGCGCTCCAACCGCACGCTGACGATAGGCGAGATCGCGAAAGAATCGCTCAATCCGCGAAGCCTGCCCGAGGGGCTCGAGCCCGGCCTCATCGCCGGTGCGATGTACACGGCGAAGGTCGAGAATTTCCCCAACGGCTGCCATGTCTGCGAGCTCGAGATCGACGAAGAGACCGGCATCGTCGACATCATGCGCTACAGCGTCGTCGACGATGTCGGCACGGTCATGAATCCGCTGCTGCTCGAAGGCCAGGTCAGCGGCGGCATCGTCCAGGGCATCGGCCAGGTGCTGATGGAGGATATCCGCTTCGACCCGAGCTCGGGCCAGCTATTGACCGGCTCGTTCATGGATTACGCAATGCCGCGCGCCAGCGATGTCTCGGCGATCGATATCGACAGCCATCCGGTGCCAACCAAAACCAATCCGCTCGGCGTCAAAGGCGCGGGCGAAGCCGGCAGCGTCGGCGCGCTGCCGGCAGTCGGCAACGCACTGGTCGATGCCTTGTCGGCGCTCGGCATCGATGAGGTGCCGATGCCGGCGACACCCGAGCGGCTCTGGCGCGCGATCCGCGAAGGGCGGCGTTAGCCGCGCTCCGCTTAGCCGACGCGGGAGGCGAGACGCCGCTGCTTCGCCTCGGAGATCACCGGCTCGAGGTTGAAGACGCGCTTCGCGTTGCCGCCGAGGATGTTGCGCTTGGCTTGTTCCGAAAGGAACGGCAGGTCGTAGATCGTCGAAGGCAGATCTGTGTCCCAATGCGGGTAATCCGACGCATACATCAGCTGCGTCTCGGCATTGATCATCTTGAAGGTGAGCTCGAGCGCCTCGCGGTTGTTCACCATCTCCATCGGCTGCGTCGAGAAATACATCTCACGCATGTAATCCGACGGCCGCTTCTTGAGCAGTGGCACCTCGGATGAGCGCATCATCCATTCATTGTCGAGGCGCTGCATCAGGAAGGGAATCCAGGCGAGGCCGCTTTCGACCCACACCGTCCTGAGCTTTGGAAAGCGTTCGGGCAAGCCGTTCACCAGCCAGTTCGTGCAGTGGAGAATGTTCCACCACGAGAAACCGAGCGCGTGCGCGGCGATGAAGCGATTGCAGAGATTGAGGCTCTGGTCGTTCGAGCCGCCGAGGGAGGAATGGAACACCAAGGGCAGGCCGCGCGCCTCGATATCGGCGTAGAGCTTCATGTAGGAATTATCGTAGAGCTGCTTATGCCGCGCGGTGCAAACGGTAAAGCCGGCGACGCCTTTCTTGCCGGCAAAATCCTGCACGACTTTATAGGCCGCCGCGGGATCGTTCATCGGGAGATAGAGCGATGATTTGATGCGCGGCTCTTCGGCGAGCACGACCTCGCACAGCCAGCGATTATAAGCCCGCGCCAGCGCCACCTCGACCTCGACGCGCGGCGTGAAGCCGAGCCCGAGCATCGGCGTCGGGAACAACATCAGGATGTCGATGCCGATCGCATCCATCCAGCGCCGCGTAATCGCAAGATCGCGATGCGTGCCGGGCGGCGTTTTCTCCTTACGCCGGCCGGCATATCGCGTCACGCGTCCGCCCATCTCTTGATAGGCGCCGGTGCCGGCAGTGATGCCGCCGCCGCCATAGCCCTGATATTTCGCCTGATCGCGCATCACCGGGTCTTCGATGAACTCGGCGATCTGCGCGAAGGACGCGGTCTCATAATGATGGCCGTCGATGTCGACGATCAGGAAATCCTCGTAGCGGCGCTGCACCGCCTGCTGGCTCGCATGGGCAAGCAAAGTCGTCGTATCGAATTCCTCGACCGCGAGGTCGCGGTAAGAGACGGTATCCATTGGCGGCATTCTCCCTTGATAGGCGGAGGATAGACCGGCTCGCGAGCAAAGCCAATTCGCGCTAAGCATCGGCAAGGGCGACCCGCAAGTCTGCTGCGCAAGGTGACTTAAATACGTTATGCTCCCTGCTTTGAACTGCGGGCACAGCCTGTTCCCGCTCCGCGCGCCTTTGTCGACATAGGTGGCCTATGACCGAACTCGCGTTCCTGCCCGCTTCGACTTTGGCTGCAAAAATCCGCACGCGCGAGATTAGCTCTGTCGAGATGCTCGATTACTTTCTCGCGGGGCACACCAAGTATCATGGCGCACTCAATGCGATCATCTGGACGAATTTAGAGCGCGCCGAGAAGGAGGCGAAGGCCGCCGATCGCAAGCTCACCGCAGGTGAAGCCGTGGGCCCATTGCACGGCGTTCCGATGACCGTGAAGGAATGTTTCGCCTGGGAAGGATCGCCGGCAACCTTCGGCGTCCCGAAGCTGCGCAACAATTACGCGACGCGCAATGCGCTGGCGGTCGACCGCTTGCTGCGGGCAGGCGCCGTCATCTTCGGCAAGACCAACGTCCCGCCTTGGCTGGTCGATGGTCAAAGCGATAACGAGATTTACGGCCGCACAAACAACCCGTGGGATTTGAACCGCTCGCCGGGCGGCTCATCGGGCGGTGCCGCGGCAGCGGTCGCCGCCGGACTCACCGGCGTCGAGGTCGGCACCGACATCGCCTCCTCGATCCGCAATCCGGCGCATTATTGCGGCGTCTTCGGTCACAAGCCGACCTGGGGTATCTGCCCGAAGCGCGGCGCCTCGCATG
>DATNGE010000199.1:0-10700 GCA_035606035.1 Allostellaceae bacterium | reverse complement strand
CGGGCTTGAGCGTCTTCACCAAGGACGAGTCCGGCGCGCTCTATCACACCTACTCGACCTATTCGCGTGGGCTCGACATGCTCAACGGCGCCTATCATTACCTCGATATCGTGCCGAAGGGCCGTGACGAGGAGGGGCTGGCGCACGCCATGTCCTGGGTGCGGCTACGCGACGAATACGCGAAAGGTTAGAGCTCGCGGCGGAGATAGTGGTCGACCGAATAGCGTCCGCCGCCGCGGAAGAAAATCGCGGTGCAGAGCAGCAGCCATAGCAGCGCGTACTCGATGCCTTTCTGCGTCCAGAAATAGCCGTTTGCCCATTGATAGAATATGATGATGACCGCCATCTCGATCCACACCGTGGCCGCTGCGAAACGGGTCAGTAAGCCGATGGCGATGAACGCCGCCGCGAAGGATTCGGAAAACACCGTTGCCCAGGCGAGCAGCTCGGGAAAGGGCAGGCCCCGCGCTGCAATGCCGGCCGGATTCGGCGGCAGATGCATCAGCTTCTGGATGCCATGCGGCACGAGAACCGCGCCAGTGCAAAAGCGCATGAAGGCATAGGCGAAAGGCGAGCCGGCTTGGTAGAGCCCGGCGAGCCCTGGAAAGACGAGGCGCTTGGGGTCGACAAATTCTTCGCTCATATCGCGTACTCTCTGCAGCCGCGCCTTACCATTGGTAACACAAGCGTAGGCGTGGTTGCCCGTGGATCAATGACGATCCCGTGAGCCGGGCCGATTGGTTGCACGGCGCTATTCGTTGCGCAGGAAAGGCGCGGCCTTAGCGCCGAGGGCGCGCCAGGTGCCGGCAAGCCCCGCGGCGAGCGTCAGAACGATGGCACCGAAACCTATCAGCGCGACCGTTCCGGTGAGGAACGCCCAGGGCGCGTGCATGACGCGCGTCAGCAGGAAATAGGCGGCGATGGTACCGATAGCGCAGGCGATAACCGCGGCGGCGCAGCCGATGAGGCCGTATTCGATGAGAAAGCTGCCAGCGATCTGGCGCCGCGTCGCGCCCAGCACTTTCAGCACGACCGCTTCATAGACGCGGCGGCGATGGGTCGCGGCAATCGCGCCGGCCAGCACCAGCGCACCGGCCGCCAGGGTGATCGCGGCGGTGATGCGTACCGCGGCGGCGATGGCGCTGACGATATCGCCGAGCGTGCCGAGCGCGTCGCGCACATCGATCGCCGAGACATTGGGGAACGCATCGGTGACCGCGCGCTCGAGCGCCGCTTCGTTGCCGGGCGCGGCGCGCGCCGTCGCGATGAAGGTCTGCGGCGCGCCGTCGAGCGTGCCGGGCGACAGCACGATCGCGAAATTGATGTTGAGCGAAGTCCAGTCGATCTCGCGCAGATTAGCGATGGTCGCCGTGACGTCGCGGCCGAGCACGTTGATGGTGATGGTGTCGCCGATCTTCAGCCTCATGCCGCGCGCGAGATCGGCGGCGAATGAAACGAGCGGCGGTCCACGATAATCGGCCGCCCACCACGCGCCGGCGACAAGCCGCGATCCCGCTGGCAAGCTCGTCGCGTAGGTCAGGCCCCGCTCGGAACTCGTCGCCCAGCGCGCGTCGGGACCGACAAACGCTTTTTCCACCGGCACGCCGTTGAGGGCGCTGATGCGGCCGCGCAGGCTCGGCACCTGCCGCACATCGCTGATGCCTTGCATGCCGGCGAGCAGCTTGTCGAACGCGGCGATCTGATCGGAGTGGATATCGATGAAGAAGAAAGACGGCGCGCGCTGCGGCAGGCTCTCGCTGAGCTCGGTCGCGAGATCGCCATGCACCAGCCCGACCGCGACGAGCACCGCTAGGCCGAGGCCGAGCGAAGCGACAATGCCGGCGGTTGTCGCGCCGGGGCGATGGAGATTGGCGAGAGCGAGACGCAGCCCCGGCCGGCGCGGCCGTCCGGCGAGCGCGGCGAGACTCATCATGCCTTGCGCCGCAAGCCGGAAGACGCTGAGCGCGCCGGCGGCGCCGGCGATGAACCACGCCGCGACGCCGCGGTCGGGTGCGCTGACCAGCGCGAGGATGAGCAGGCCGAGGAGCGCGCCGATCGCGATCAACGCGGGCGGGAGAGCCGGCCGCGATCGTTGCGGGGCTGCAGCATTGCGGAAAAGCGTCGCCGCGCGGGTCTCGCACGCCGCGCCGATCGGCCAGGCGGCAAAGCACAGCGTCGCCAAAATGCCGTAAGCCGCCGCGAGCAGCAGCGGCAACGGATAGATGCCGAGCTGCGCCTCGACCGGAAGCTCCGCCGGCAGGAGCGGCACGGCGGCGAAAGGCACGGCAATGCCGATCAGCAGACCGAGCACGATGCCCCCCGCGGCCAAACACATTATCTGCGCGAGATAGATCAGGAAGACGAGCCGCCGGGAGGCACCGAGGCATTTCAGCGTCGCGATTGTATCCATCTTGGTCGCGAGATAGCTCTCGACCGCATTGGCGATGCCGACCCCGCCGACCAGCAGCGTGGTGAGGCCGACGAGAGTCAGGAACACCGTCACGCGGTCGAGCAATTCTTGCAGATTGGGCGCGGCGTCGGCGAAAGAGCGGATGCGCCAGCCGGCTTCGGGGAATTTCGCTTTCGCGGCCTCGATCACCGCGCTCGCATCGCTTCCGGGCGGTAGGCGCAAGCGATAGACGTAAGCGACGAGCGAGCCGGGCGCGAGCAGCCCGGTCGCGGCAAGCGCATCTTGCGCCACCATCACGCGCGGGCCGAGCTCAAAGATGCCGCTGACGATATCGGGCTCATGCGACAGCGTCGCGCGCAAGATGAAGCGGCCGCTGCCAATGCGGATCGCATCGCCGAGCTTCAGCCCCAGGCGGCCGAGCAGCGCCGGCGCGACCGCCGCGCCCCAGGCGCCGCCTTGCTCGCCGAGCGCCGCCGCGAGCGGCAGCGACGGATCGAGCGTGACCTTGCCGTAGAGCGGATAGGCACTGTCGATGGCTTTCAGCTCGATGAGGCTGCGCGCCGCGCCGCTGTCGGCGATCGCCATCGCGCGCAGCCGCGACGCGCGCGACAGCGTGCCTTGCGCGTCGAGGAACGCGTTTTCCGCCGTGCCGGCCGGCCGCTGCGCCAGGCTGAATTCGATATCGCCGCCAAGCAGCGCGCGCGCATCGCCGTTCAAGCCCGCATTGATCGAGGCGCCGAGCGAGCCGACCCCGGCAATAACCGCGACGCCAAGACAAAGACAAGCAAGCAGGATGCCGAAGCCCTTGAGCCCGCCGCGCAGTTCGCGCTTCGCCACGCGCCAAGCGAGAGCGAGTTCGCTCATATGGCTTCCTCGACGATCTGACCATCGCGCAGATGGATGATCCGGTCGCAGCGCTCGGCGAGCGCCGCATCATGCGTTATGAGCAGCAAGGTCGTGCCGCGCTCCGCATGCAGCGCGAACAGCAGATCGATCACCTGCTGGCCGGTCTCGCCATCGAGATTGCCGGTCGGCTCATCGGCGAGCAGCAGCGAGGGCCGCGGCGCGAAAGCCCGCGCGATCGCGACGCGCTGCTGCTCGCCGCCCGAAAGCTGGGAAGGGTAATGCTGCAGCCGCTCTTTCAATCCGACCGCGGCGAGCCCGGCTGCGGCCGCCGCGAAGGCGTCGGCCCGGCCGGCAAGCTCGAGCGGCACGGCGACATTCTCAAGCGCGGTCATGGTCGGCACGAGATGAAAGGACTGAAAGACGATACCGATGCGGTCGCGGCGGAACCGCGCCAGCGCATCCTCGGAAAGAGTGTTGAGATCGGTGCCCGCAATCTCGACCTTGCCGCTGCTGACCCGCTCGAGTCCGCCCAGCACCATCATCAACGTCGATTTGCCCGAGCTGGATGGCCCGACCAAGCCGATCGTGCTGCCTGATCCAATGGTCGCGGAAATGCCGCGCAGCACGTTGACGGGACCCGCCGCACTCGTCAGGGTAAGACGCACATCCTCCAAGAGGATCAGCGGTTTTCCAATGTCTTCTCGTGTCATCGGCGCGCGCCGGGGTTATGACCGCGGGGCGCGCTTTGTCAATCGAGCGGCGCGCACCGCGCTGATCACGCTTCTGCTAGCGGCCGTGCCCGTGGCGCGTCCGGCCGTTGCGGCGACGCGCATCCTCGCTTTCGGCGACAGCCTCACCGCTGGTCTCGGTCTCGCGCCGGATCAGGCTTTTCCGGCGCAGCTCGCCGCACGCCTTAGAGCCGATGGCTATGATGTCGTTGTTGTTAATGGCGGCGTCTCGGGCGATACGACCTCGGACGGGCTGGCGCGTCTCGATTGGAGCATGGCCGATCACCCCGACATCGTGTTGCTCGAGTTGGGTGCCAACGACATGCTGCGCGGTCTCGATCCGCGACGCGCCGCGGCCAATCTGGATGCGATTGTGGCCAAGCTCAAAGCCGCCAAGGTGAAGATCTTGCTGCTCGGCATGCGCGCCTCATCCAATTGGGGCGTGGATTACCAGAAGAGCTTCGATGCGATCTATCCCGCCCTGGCAAAAAATTACCAGGTGCCGCTCGTTCCGTTCTTCCTCGAGGGCGTCGCGCTCGATCCAAAGCTCAACCAGCCCGACATGCTCCATCCCAATCCCGCCGGCGTTGCCGTGATCGTCGGCCGCGTTGCGCCGGCGGTCGAGCGCTTGCTCGGCAAGCCGGAAGGGTGACGCCATGCTGCGGCTTTTCGTCGGCATCGCGCTGCCGCCCGAGCTCAAACTGTCGCTGTCGCTGATCGCGACCGGCGTTCCGGGCGCGAAATGGGTCGATGCCGGGAATTATCATCTCACGCTGCGCTTCATCGGCGAGATCGATGAGGGCCAGGCAGAGGATGTCGATGCCGCGCTTAGCCGCATTCGCGGGCCGCGCTTCGATGTCGCTCTTGCGACCGTCGGGCATTTCGGCCTGCGCCAGCTTTGGGTCGGTGTCGAGCGCAACGAGGCGCTGCAGCATCTCCACGACAAGATCGAAAGCGCGCTGACGCGTCTCGGCTTGCCGCCGGACGAGCGGCGCTACACGCCGCATGTCACGCTCGCGCGCCTCAAAGGCACGAGCGAAAGTCGAGTGCAGGCCTATCTCTCGCAGCACGCACTTTATCGCGCGCCGCCATTTCGCGTCGAACACTTCTCGCTCATCGCGAGCTATCTCACGAAGAGCGGCGCTATCTACGAGGATCAGGCGGATTATCCGCTGGGGTGAAGGCGCCTTAAGAATCGGTCGCGGCCGATGCGGCTGAGGGGAGACCGACACCGACCGCGACCACCGCGCGCGAACACATCACGGCCGAGCGATGATCACCCGGCTGTCTTCTACGCTAAGGAAAACAGTCTAAGGAACCGTAAAACCAATCTGTCGCATTAACCGCCCTTTGCAGTGGTGAAGAGCCGCGACAAGCCGGGGTTAACCATAAGCTGGGCGGTAAGGGCTAATGGCGAGTCAAGGGGAACCGCCCGAGGCAGGGTGTGTTCTAAAGCGGAGCAGTGATTTCGCTAAGGAGCACACTATGCGCAGCTTGCTGGTTTTCGGTGTTCTGGCGCTCGGCCTGACGGCTTGCGTCGATGTCCACAATCCGCCGCCGCGGGCGCAGCAGCCGAGCACGGTGGTCGTGCCGACGCCGGCGCCGAGTTCGACAACGGTCATCTGCCCGGCCGGCTCGGTTTGCTGATCGCGGCTGACCACTAAATCTACAGCGACATTGCGGCTGGGTTCGCGCGCTGCCTTAGGGATCGTTTCGCGGGCCCAGCCGCTGTCGCATGACCCAAGGGCCTTGGCCTGTCGGCTGCTGATAGAAGACGTCGAACTCGCCGAACGCCTTGGCCCAATTCTCTTTGATCGCCCGCTCGCCGACAACGAAGCTGTTGAAGCCGCACCGGCGCATGAACAGCAGCTGATCGCGCAGCACGTTGCCGTCGGCGCGGAGCTCGCCCTGATAGTGGAACCGCGTGCGGAGCAGCCGCGCCTGTGAATAGGCGCGCCCGTCGGTGAATTTCGGAAAGTTGAGAATGATCAGCGCGAAGCGGTCGAGATCGCTCGCGATGTCTTTCGGCTCGATCGTGTTCGGCAGCCGCAGGCCGAGCTTGTCCGCGCGCACGCGAAGCGTCCCCTCATCAAGCTGCCAGCGCGCGAAAGAAACGGTGACGAGGCCGCTGCCCGGGACCGGCTCGTCGTCGCCAAGGTGATGCCAATCATCGACGCTGAGGGTGCCGTCCTCAGCGAGGAGCATAAAGCGCCTCTTTGAAGGGGGCCTGGCCGACGCGGCGATAGGTCTCGGGGAAGCGCTCGCCTTCTTGGCGCAGCTTCATATAGACGGCGATCAACGTATCGATCGCGGCCGGCACATCGTCGCTCTTCACCGAGGGACCGATGATCGTGCCGATCGCGGCGTTGTGGCCGGCATCGCCGCCGAGGGTGATTTGATAGACCTCCTCGCCGTTCTTCTCGACGCCGAGCAAGCCGATGTGGCCGAGGTGATGATGGCCGCAGGCATTGATGCAACCCGACATCTTGATGTTGAACGTGCCAATCTCGTCTTCCTTGGCCGCCATGTGCTTGGCGATGCGCTGCGCCACCGGGATCGAGCGCGCCGTCGCGAGGCCGCAATAATCGAGACCGGGGCAGCAGATGATGTCGGTCACCAGATCCTTGTTCGACGAACCGAGGCCGGCGGCTTCGAGCCGCTGCCAGAGAGGGAGAAGCCGATCGCATCGCACATGCGGCAGGACCAAGTCCTGCTCATAAGCGACGCGCGCCTCGCCGAAGCTCACCTCGTCGGCAAGATCGGCGACGAGATCCATCTGCTCGGCGCTGATATCGCCGCCGGTCTTGCCGACTTCTTTCAGCGAGATCGTAACGATGGCGTGGCCTGACACTCTGTGCGCGTGGACATTGTGCTTTATCCAGCGCGCAAAAGCGGGATTACCCGCAATGGCGCGCTCGAGCGCGGCCTCGTCGACCGGGCTGCGGTCGTATTCGGGTGGCGCAAAGGCCGACGCGATCTCGGCGATGTAGCTTTCGGGGATGGCGATCGCCTCGCGGTCCGAGGCGAGCCATTCCTGCTCGACCTCTTCGGCGTATTTCGCGGCGCCGAGGCTGTTCACGAGGATCTTGATGCGCGCTTTCCAGAGATTGTCGCGCCGGCCGTAGCGGTTATAGACGCGCAGGCAGGCCTCGATATAGGAAAGCACGTCGCGCCGCGGCACGAATTGTCTGATCGTTTGCGCGAGATAAGGCGTGCGGCCGAGGCCGCCCCCGACCACGACTTCGAAGCCGAGCTCGCCGGCCTCGTTCTTGTGCAGATAAAGGCCGAGATCGTGCATCTTCACCGCGGCGCGGTCCTCCTTCGAGGCGCAGATCGCGATCTTGAACTTGCGCGGCAGAAAGGAAAATTCCGGATGCAGCGTCGCCCATTGCCGGATGATCTCGGCATAGGGCCGCGGATCCTCGAGCTCGTCGGCGGCGACGCCGGCGAAGGGGTCGGTCGTCGTGTTGCGGAAGGAATTGCCGCTCGTCTGGATCGCGTGCATCTCGACGCTCGCGAGCTCGGCAAGGATGTCGGGCGTATCTTCGAGCTTGATCCAGTGCAGCTGGAGATTCGTTCGCGTCGTGAAATGACCGTAGCCGCGGTCGTATTTGCGCATAATATGCGCGAGCTTCCGGAGCTTCTTCGAATTCAGCATGCCGTAAGGCACGGCGATGCGCAGCATATAGGCGTGGAGCTGGAGATAGAGGCCGTTCATCAGCCGCAGCGGCCGGAACTCGTCCTCGGTTAGCTGCCCCGCGAGACGGCGGCGCACCTGGTCGCGATATTGCGCGACGCGCTCGTCGATGAAGCGGTGATCGAAATCGTCGTAGCGATACACGCGTGCTCTCCGGATCCGGCAGCGGATCTAAATCGAATAATCGTCGAGTCCCGAGGCGGCAGGGTTGGCGTCGAGCGCGGTGTGGCCGGCCATCGGACCCGTGGTCGGGCCCGAGGCGCGGATGCGCTCGCGCAAGGTGACCGGGCGCAGATGGTCGCCTTCGCGCGTGACCTCGATCAGGACCGGCCCAACGGCAGGCAGCGGCGGCAGGCCGACTTGCGCCTCGGCGAGCAGCGCGTTGGCGTGATCGTCTTCCGCGACCAGCGCTTTGTCGATTGCCGGCGTCCACTCGCCGGCACCGGCGAAATAGATCACCACGCCGTCGCGCAATCGATTGCCCGTAACGATCTGCAGCATGGGAGCCCGCCGCCTCGCCTCGCTCCGCTCAGGGTTGCGCGGTGGTGCGCAGATAGGGTTTCAGCGTCTTGAAGCCGGGGAAGAGAGTCTTCGCCTGCTCGTCATTGACCGCCGCCGTGATGATCACGTCATCGCCCTGCTTCCAATCCGCCGGCGTCGCCACCTTGTGCTTGTCGGAGAGTTGCAGCGAATCGATGACGCGCAGGATCTCCTGGAAGTTGCGCCCGGTCGCCATGGGATAGACGAGGATCAGGCGGATCTTCTTGCTCGGATCGATGATGAAGACATTGCGCACGGTCATATTGTCGGCCGGCGTGCGTTTGGCGGGATCGCCCGAGGTGCCGGCGGGCAGCATGCTGTAGAGCGTCGAGACCTTGAAATCGGCATCGGCGATGATCGGATAATTCGGCGCCGTGCCCTGGGTCTCCTTGATGTCGTTCGCCCAGCGCTTGTGATCGCCGGCGGAATCGACCGAGAGGCCGGCCACTTTCACGCCGCGCTTGTCGAACTCGCCCTTGAGCCGCGCCACCGTGCCAAGCTCGGTGGTGCAGACCGGCGTGAAATCCTTCGGGTGCGAGAACAGCACGCCCCAGGAATTGCCCAGCCATTCATGAAAATGGAGCGGACCTTCCGTCGATTCCTGGGTGAAATCGGGGGCGATATCGCCGAGTTTGAGCGTCATGACTTACCTCCTCCACTTGGTTCTTTGGTCTCGGCGTCGCGATCATTCGCAGCCACCGCAACGGGCCAGCCGTAGCGGCCTAGCTGTGCCGCCGTCAAGCGACGCACCGTGGCGTGGTCGACGCCGGCATCGCGCCACTTGCGGCGCTGCGTCGCGATGCGATGCAGACGGCCGCGCCATTCCGGCCCGATCAGCCCGGCGAGGAAATCCCGCAGCTCGGCAGCGACACCCGGCGCCGTGCCATCGGTTGCGACCGCGACCGTGAGCGCTCCCCGGCGCAGCACCGCCGGCGCATGGCTATCGGTAAGCGCCGGCGCATCTTCGACGTGGAGGATGGCGCCGACCGAGCGTGCGAGCCCGGCCAGCGCCGTGCGCTGCGGCTCCGCCACGTCGGCGATGAAGACGAACTGCGCGCCACGAAGCTCGTCGCGTTTCGGCCAATGGCGGTGCAGCTGCCGCCCGGCCTCACGCGCCAGAGCGGGTGAGGGGGCGGCGGAAAACACCGCGAGCGACCGCGCTCCAGCCTCGTTCAACAGCCGCAACCGGCGCAGGCACGACTCGCCATTCCCAATGAGAACGAGATTCAGCCGCGCCAGATCGAGCGATAGGGGAAGCATATTTTCCAGACCAAGGCCGCTAAATAGCCCCTGTCGATAAGATATTTCACGTATGTTTGTGTTTCAATCGGAATAAATAACAAATATTTTTAGTATAATAGGTCGTCAAAGCCGCCGGAGACAGCATCAGTAGAGGGCGACATGCCTGCTGCGCCCGCGAGCGGCCGGCTTTATGCTGCGGCGGCAATGGCCTGGAATCCTCAGCAATATCTAAAGTTCGCCGATGAGCGGCTCCGGCCCGGCTTCGATCTTCTCGCCCAGATCAATGACTTGCCCGCGGGACCGCTGTTCGATCTGGGCTGCGGGTCGGGCGCCCATGCACGCGCGATCGCGGCGCGCTGGCCGGATCGCCGCGTGACCGGGGTCGACAACTCCTCGGCCATGCTGACCGAAGCCGCCAAAGATCCATCGCCGATCGGCTGGCTCAATGCCGATATCGCGAGCTGGCAGGCCGAGGCCCCGGCGGCGCTTATCTACTCCAACGCGACCTTGCATTGGCTGACGGGTCACGCGCAGCTTTTGCCGCGGCTCTTCGCGATGTTGACGGCAGGCGGCGTGCTTGCGGTGCAGATGCCGCGCAATTTCGATAACCCGTCACAAACCTTGTTCCGCGAGACGGCGGCGAGCGGGCCCTGGGCTGCGACCCTCGCGCCGCTCTTCGATCCCGCTTGCCCGACGCCCTCGCTGCTGCGCCCCGATCCGGTGGCGCCGCCCGATTTCTATTACGATCTGCTCGCGCCGCGCGCCAAAGGCGGCATCGATCTCTGGGAAACCGAATATGTGCATCAGCTCAAGGGCGATAACGCCGTCCTCGAATGGATGCGCGGCACGACGTTGCGGCCGGTGCTCGATGTGCTCGACGACAAGCTGCGTGCCGCCTTTCTCGCTGCTTATGCACACCGACTCGCGGCGGTGTTTCCGCGCCGCGAGGACCGCAAGACGCTGCTAAAATTCCGGCGCCTCTTCTTGGTGGCGCGCGCCTGAAAGGGGGAGGAAATGGCATACTGGCTGATGAAATCGGAACCGAGCGCCTATTCCTGGGAGCAGCTCGTCAAGGACAAGCGGACCAATTGGAGCGGCGTCCGGAATTTCCAAGCCGCGGCCAATCTCAAAGCGATGAAGGTCGGGGATCGCGCCTTTTTCTACCACTCGAATGAGGGTCTCGCCGTCGTCGGCATCGCCGAGATCGCGAAGCCCGCTTATCCCGATCCGAGCGACA
>DATNGE010000198.1:0-14128 GCA_035606035.1 Allostellaceae bacterium | reverse complement strand
GACGCAAATCCAGAAAAATTGGCAAGAATTGACGAAGCCGCATCAGCTCGAAGTCCAGCCGGGCGATGATCCGGCGCGGATCGCGACCGTGATCGCTGGTCCGCTCGAGCGCGGTTTCGGCCTGACGCTCGGCAACGCGCTGCGCCGCGTGCTGCTGTCCTCACTCCAGGGTGCGGCGATCACCTCGGTCCAGATCGAGGGCGTGCTGCATGAGTTCTCTTCGCTCCCGGGCGTGCTCGAGGACATCACCGACATCGTCCTCAACATCAAGGGCGTTGCGCTACGGCTCCATGGCGATGGTCCGAAGCGGATGCGGCTGCGCGCCAACGGCCCGGGCGAAGTGCGCGCCGGCATGATCGAGCTGCCGCACGATATCGAGGTGCTGAACCCCGATCACCTCATCTGCACGCTCGATAAGGGCGCGAAGGTGGCGATGGAATTTACCGTCGAGACGGGCAAGGGTTATCGTCCGGCCACCGACAACCGACCCGAGGATGCGCCGATCGGCCTCATCCCGGTCGACGCGCTGTTCAGCCCGGTGCGCCAGGTCAGCTACAAGATCGACAATACCCGCCAGGGTCAGCGTACGGACTTCGATCGTCTGTCGATGTCGATCGAGACCAACGGCGCGGTGACGCCCGAGGACGCAGTGGCGCTCGCCGCGCGCATCCTTCAGGACCAGCTGCAGCTCTTCATCAACTTTGAGGAGCCGCGCGCGGCGACCGAGGAAGAGCGGCCGTCCGAGCTGCCCTTCAACAAGAACCTGTTGCGCAAGGTCGACGAGCTCGAGCTTTCCGTGCGCTCGGCCAATTGCCTCAAGAACGACAACATCGTCTATATCGGCGATCTCGTGCAGAAGACCGAGAGCGAGATGCTGCGGACGCCGAATTTCGGCCGCAAGTCGCTGAACGAGATCAAGGAAGTGCTGGCCCAGATGGGTCTCTATCTCGGCATGGAGATCCCGAACTGGCCGCCCGAGAATATCGAGGAGCTGGTGAAGCGCCTCGAGGAACCGTATTGAGCTTCAGCCTGATCGAGTAACGAACATGCGTCACCGTCTCCGCGGTCGTAGCTTCAGCCGCACCAAGGCTCATCGCAAAGCGATGTTCGACAATCTTTGCCATGCGCTCTTGAAGCACGAGCAGATCACCACGACCCTGCCCAAGGCGAAGGACCTGCGTCCGGTGGTCGAGCGTCTCATCACCATGGGCAAGCATGGCGGCCTCGCTGCGCGCCGCCGTCTCATTGCGACGCTGCAAGACGAGAAGATCGCCGACAAGGTGATGACCACGCTCGCCGAGCGCTACGGCAAGCGCGCCGGCGGGTATTGCCGCATCTACAAGGCGGGCTTCCGCCATGGTGACGCGGCAGCGATGGCGGTCATCGAGCTGGTCGATCGCGATCCCGAGGCCAAGGGCCAGGATTCGGGCCCGGTCCACGTCGCCGAGGAAGAGACCGAGGAAGCCGCTGCCTCGTAACGCGGCTTTCCGAGAATGAAGAGCGGGCGTCCGGGATCGGGCGCCCGTTTTATTTCGGGCCCTATTTTTCTAAAAGGGGTGCCCGCGCTTTCCGCAGCCGCCAACTGCCGAACGCCACGACGAAATTGGCGAGACCCACCACAAGGAAGATGTCGGTCACCGTGGCGCCGAATTTCAGCATGAGGGCGCTGCCGAGCCCGGCGCCGACCATGAACAACGCGTTCCAGACATTGTTCGCCGCGACCACGCGCGAGCGGTGGTGGCTCTCGCTCTTGGCCTGCATCAGCGCGTAAAGCGGAACGATGAAGATGCCGGCGGCGACTGCTACGGCGGTCAGATCAAAGGACACGCGCCAATTCTGCGCGAGCGTCAGGAATTCGCGCGCGTTCATCAGCCCGCTGCCGATATGCCTGCCGTCTGAGACCCAGAGATCGGTGGCGAATACCCCCATGGCGAGGGCTGATATGGGCACCAGCTTCAGCGAGATCTTGCCCTGAAGCAGCCGCCCGGCAAGCAGCGAGCCTGCGCCGATGCCGAGGGAGTTGAGCGTCAGGAACAGCGTCACGACGCGATTGTCGGCGCCGAGCACATCTTTCGCATAATTCGGGAATTGCGAGACCAGCGCGATGGCGACCAGCCAGAACCAGGAATTGCCGAGGATGATCCAGCGCATCTCGGCGCTCTCATTGGCATAGCGCAGCACTTTCCAGGTCTCGGCGGTGATGTTCGGGTTGATGCGCAGTTCGGCGGCGCCGCCTTCGGTGCGGGGAATGAACAGGCTCGCGATCCAGCCGCCGATCGCGCAGATCAGCAGCGCCGCCGAGACGATCGCCGGTCCAGCCGGCATCAGGATCAGCAAGCCACCGGCGATCGTGCCGATGAGGATCGCGAGGAAGGTGCCCGCCTCGACCACGGCGTTGCCGGCGAGCAATTCCTCGGGCGCCAGGAGCTCGGGCAGGATCCCGTATTTCACGGGCCCGAAGAATGCCGCCTGCACGCCGAGCAGGAAGAGGATCGTCAGCCCAATGCCGATGCCGCCGTTGAAAAGAAAACCTGCGGCGGCGAGGATCATCACGCCGATTTCCCAGAGCTTCAGCGTGCGGATGAGCTGCATCTTCGCGAATTTGTCCGCGAGCTCGCCGGCGGTCGCCGAGAAGATGAAATAGGGCAGGATGAACAGCGCGGTCGCGACGGTGACAATGACCTCGACCTCGCTCGAGCTTTCCGAGCGCCCATAGGCGACCTGGATTACCAGCGCGTTCTTCAGGAGGTTGTCGTTGAGCGCGCCGAGGAACTGCGCGACGAACATGCCAGCGAGCCGCCGCCCGAACAAAAGCCGAAGCTGTGATCCCATCGGTCAGACCGTTGCGCGTTCGATGAAATCGCTGCTGCCGTCATCCCGCGCTGGTGCGGCGTCGAGGCTGTCGACACGCGCGTGCGGCGGCCCGCGCCGGCATTGCTCGGTCACGGCGGCGACGGCGGCTTCCTCGCCGATCAGCAGCGCCTCGACCCCGCCGTCACGCGTGTTGCGCACCCAGCCGCGCAAGCCCTGTTGCCGCGCGCCATGCATAACGAAATAGCGGAAGCCGACGCCTTGGACCTTGCCCAGGATTTGGAGCCGTCGTGCGATGATCATGCGAACTCGAGAATGATCTGGTCGACGGCAAGGCTGTCGCCCGGACGCGCGCAGAGCTTCTTGATCGTGCCATCGCGCTCGGCGCGAAGCACATTCTCCATCTTCATCGCTTCGATCACGGCCAATTCTTCACCCGCTTTCACCTCCTGGCCTTCAGCGACAGCAAGCGAGACCAGCAAGCCCGGCATCGGCGAGACGAGATGCCGGGAAAGATCGGCCGCCGCTTTCGGCGGCATTCGCGCCAGCGCTTCGGCCGCGGCGGGCGGCAGGACTTTCAGTTCAAGCACGGCACCGCCACGCTCCAGCCGCCAGCCGATGCCGGCACGCTCGATCTGAAACAGCGTTGCGCGGCCATTGATGGTTCCTTGGAAAAGCGGATCGCCCGGCTGCCAACCGGTCTTTGTCTCCATCTCCTGGTTCGCGGTATAGCCGGTAACGATGATGCTTTCGTTACGCCGCGCCAGGCGCACCCGAGAGCGCGCTTCGCCCTGCACGATGACCCAGGCCTCGGGGATGGCCGCGCCCGCGATGGCTGCATCGCGCTCGCTCGCGATCCGCTGTGCCGCGGCGGCGACTGCGACGGCTTGCGCGGCGATCTCGGGCGGCAGGGCCTCGCCCTTGAAACCGCCGGGGAATTCCTCGACGATGAAATCGGTGGAAAGCTTTCCTTCGCGGAATTTGGGCCGGCCGATAATCGCCGACAGAAAACCGATATTGTGTGACACCCCGCGGATGACGAAAGCATCGAGCGCACCCGCAAGCCGCGCGGCCGCTTCCTCGCGCGTCGCACCGCTGCCGATCAGCTTGGCGATCATGGGGTCGTAATAGATCGAGATCTCGGCGCCTTCCTCGACGCCGCTGTCGATTCGGATGCCGTCGCCTCGCGGCGGGCGATAGCGCGTCAGCCGTCCGATCGACGGCATGAAATTGCGCCGCGGATCCTCGGCGTAAAGCCTTGCCTCGAGCGCCGAGCCGCTGAGCTTCACGTCTTTCTGCGTGACGCGCAGCTTCTCGCCGGCGGCGATGCGGATCATCAGCTCGACGAGATCGTAGCCGGTGACGAGCTCGGTCGCCGGATGCTCGACCTGGAGCCGTGTGTTCATCTCAAGGAAATAGAATTTGCGCTTCTGATCGACGATGAATTCGACGGTGCCCGCCGAGCGATAACCCGCGGCTTTCGCGAGCGCCACCGCCTGTGCGCCCATCGCCGCACGTGTCTTCTCGTCGAGAAAGGGGCTCGGCGCCTCCTCGATCACCTTCTGATGGCGGCGCTGGATCGAGCATTCGCGCTCGCCGAAATGGATCGCATTGCCATGCGCGTCGGCGAGGATCTGGATCTCGATATGCCGCGGCGAGGCGATGTATTTTTCAATGAAGACACGGTCGTCCCCGAAGGCCGACTGCGCTTCGCTCGCAGCGAGGCGAAAGCCTTCGCGCAGCTCGGCATCGCTCTGAGCGATGCGCATGCCTTTGCCGCCGCCGCCGGCTGCAGCCTTGATCATCACCGGGTAACCGATCTCGCGCGCTGCTGCCATGGCCTTCTCAACATGGTCGGCGGTGTCGAGATTGCCCGGGACAGTCGACACACCGGCCTGCTGCGCGATCTTCTTCGCCGCGATCTTGTCGCCGAGCGAGGCGATCGCGGCGGGTGGCGGGCCGATGAACACAATGCCGGCGGCCTCGACCGCGGCGGCGAAATCCTCGTTCTCGGACAGGAAGCCGTAACCCGGATGCACGGCTTCGGCGCCTGTTTCCTTGCAGGTGGCGACGATGCGCGGAATATTGAGATAGCTTTCGCTCGCTTTCGCTGGACCGATCCTCACCGCTTCGTCGGCGAGCCGCACATGCAGCGCTTCAGAATCGGCGTCGCTATAGACGGCGACCGTTTTCAGCCCCATGCGCTTCGCCGTCGCCATGATGCGGCAGGCAATTTCCCCGCGATTGGCGATGAGGATCTTCTTGAACATGCTATTCGGGAGCGCGCATCAAAGCGGGATGTTGTCGTGTTTCTTCCAGGGATTGTCGAGGGCTTTGTCGCGCAGCATCGCGAGGGAGCGGCAAAGCCTGGCGCGCGTGTCGCGTGGCGGGATGACGTCATCGATATAGCCGCGAGCGCCGGCGACGAAGGGGTTGGCGAATTTCGTTCGGTATTCCTCCGTGCGCGCCTCGATCTTGGCGGCATCGCCGAGATCGGAGCGGAAGATGATCTCAACCGCCCCTTTGGGCCCCATCACAGCGATCTCGGCCGAGGGCCAGGCGTAATTAACGTCGCCGCGCAAGTGCTTCGAGCTCATCACGTCATAAGCGCCGCCGTAGGCCTTGCGGGTGATGACCGTGACTTTCGGCACCGTCGCTTCGGCGAAGGCGAAAAGCAGCTTCGCGCCGTGCTTGATGATGCCGCCATATTCCTGGTCCGTGCCGGGCAGGAAGCCCGGCACGTCGACAAACGTGACGATCGGGACGTTGAAGCAATCGCAGAAGCGCACGAACCGCGCTGCTTTGCGGGCGCTGTCGATATCGAGGCAGCCCGCCAGCACCATCGGCTGATTGGCGACGATGCCGACCGGATGACCGTCGAGCCGTGCAAAGCCGATCAAAATGTTCTTCGCCCAATTCGGCGCCACCTCGAAGAATTCGCCTTCATCGGCGACTTTCTGGATCAGCTCGCGCATGTCGTAAGGTTTGTTCGGATTGGCGGGCACCAGCGTGTCGAGCGAGGCCTCGGCGCGGGCAGCGGGGTCGTTCGTCGGGCGATGCGGTGGCTTGCCGCGATTGGAAGAGGGCAGGAAGTCGAGGAAGCGGCGGAGCTGCAACATTGCCTCGACGTCGTTCTCGAAGGCGAGATCAGCGACGCCTGAGCGTGTCGTGTGCGTGACCGCGCCGCCGAGTTCTTCCTGCGTGACGGTTTCCTGCGTCACGGTCTTCACCACGTCGGGACCGGTGACGAACATGTAAGAGCTGTCTTTCACCATGAAGATGAAATCGGTCATCGCCGGAGAATAGACCGCGCCGCCCGCGCAAGGTCCCATCACGACGGAGATCTGCGGCACGACGCCGGAGGCAAGCACGTTGCGCTGGAACACTTCGGCATAACCGGCGAGCGAGGCGACGCCTTCCTGGATACGCGCGCCGCCCGAATCGTTGAGGCCGACGATTGGTGCACCGACTTTCAGCGCCTGGTTCATCACCTTGCAGATTTTCTCGGCATGGGCCTCAGAAAGCGCGCCGCCGAAGACGGTGAAATCTTGGCTGAAGGCGAAAACGGTGCGTCCGTTGACGAGGCCATAGCCGGTCACGACGCCGTCGCCGGGGATCTTCTGCTCGGCGAGGCCGAAATCGCTTGAGCGATGCTCGACGAACATATCCCATTCTTCGAAAGTACCCGGATCGAAGAGCAGGTCGAGGCGCTCGCGCGCCGTGAGCTTCCCTTTGGCATGTTGGGAGGCGATGCGGCGTTCGCCGCCGCCGAGCCGCGCCGCCGCGCGCTTTTCCTCCAACTGCCGCAGAATATCCTGCATGAGGCTCTCCCCCAGCCCTGAAACCCTTATCGCACCTTAGTCGCCGCGCAGCAAAGCGGCAAAGCGCGCCGCAAGGGCAATATCCTCTTTGAGGGCGGCGCGGGTCTTGGTCTGCTCCGCATCCTCGCCCCAGCGCTCGATCTGAAAGCTTTCGTCGAGCTGGGCCGCGGCGAAGGCTTCTTCGGCGGAGATGCGCTCGGCAAGCAACGCGAGACCCAGCACCACCGAGCCGCATGCCGTCGTAGCAAGATGGAGCGCCACGAGTTGCATCGCGTCATGCGCGGCAACCGCGCGTTCGATCGCCGCCAGGGTTGCCGGCGTTTGCGCCAGCGGTGTGATCCCTTGCGTGACCACGAAGGAGGCGTCGAGCCGTGCCTCGACCCAATCGAGCAGCGGTTGCCAGATTTGTTCCTGGCGCTCGACCAGTTCGCGCGGCTCGTCGGCGCGGTAGCAGAGCAGGTCCGTGGTCGCGTATTTCGCGATCTCAGCGATCACGTCGGCGCGGCGCGGCCTAACCCGGTCGAGCGCCGTGCTGACGAGGCGGGTGAATGGCAGGCTCAGAGGCCTTACGGTGAGGCCTTGTCCTCGCCATTCATCCGCAATCGCTTCCGCGAGCTTTAATGTCGGCACGATCAGCGGGCGTTTCTCGGGTGTGCGCAGCGGCTTGCTATCGAGCTCCACGGCGAAATCGCCCTCGACAGAGACGACTTGGGCTTCCTTGTAGAAGCGCTTCATTTCTCGGGCGCGAGATCGATGAACGGATCGCGCTCGCTTGCGTCCTCAAAGCCGAAGAAATCCCAGCTCGTGCGCATATGCGGCGGCAGCGGCGCGGTAACCGAGACCATCTTTCCGCTCGGCAAGGGCAGAGCAATGGCGCGGGCATGAAGATGCAGCTTTCGCGCTTGCGGCAGGCTCGGCGGATGCGCGGCAGCGCCGCCGTATTTGCCGTCACCAAGTATCGGCGTGCCGAGCGTCAGGCAGTGCACGCGCAGCTGATGGGTGCGGCCGGTCACCGGCTCCAGCGCGAGCCAGGCGAAGCGATCGCCGGCGCGCGCGACGGTGCGGTAATAGGTGAGCGCACGATCGCCTTCCTCATCGTCAGCGGCGACGCGTTCGCCGCCGGGCCCGGCATGCTTGGCGAGCGGCTGATCGATCTTACCGCTGCGCGGCTTGGGCACGCCGACCGTGATCGCCCAATACACTTTGCGGGCGGCCTTGCTGCGGAACAAGTCGCCGAGGCGCGCGGCGGCTTGCGCACTGCGCGCGAGCACCAGCACGCCGCTCGTATCTTTATCGAGGCGATGGACGAGCCGCGGTCGCTCCTTTGCCTCGAAATGCAGCGCATCGAGGAGTCCGTCGAGATGCCGGCTCGTGCCGCTGCCTCCCTGGACCGCCAGCCCCTCAGGCTTGTTGATGACGATCATTTCCGCGTCGCGATAAAGCACGCGCTCTTGCAGCAGCCGGGTATCGGCGGCGCTGGGCGCAGCGCGCGGCGGGTTGGCATCTGGTCTCGGAGCAGAGGACAGAGGCGGGACTCGGACCCGCTGTCCAGGGGCAACACGATCGCTTGCCTCAACCCGTTTGCCATCCAGCCGGATTTGGCCCGTTCGCAATAGCTTCTCGAGCCGGCCATGTCCCAGGTCGGGAAAATGCCGCTTGAACCAGCGGTCTAAACGGATTTCGGCGTCCTCGGGCGCCACGGTGAGGGTCTGGACGCCGCTCATGCAACGTATGTTAGCGGCGCAGAAGCGACCAATCCATCCCGAGACGAATCAACGCAAGGCTGTGCCTCGTCGGCGTTCAGCGGCGCCAATGACCTTCGCGCCAGACCCAGCGGCCGCGGACCAGGACCCAATTGCCCGGCACCCAAACGGCGCGGGCATAGGGCGACGCGACGTAGCGGCCCGGGAACCAGATGTAGCGACGGCCATTCCAGCGCCAATAGCCGGGCTGCCACACCCAATATGCGCCGGGATATGCGCTGGGCGGCAATGCCCCAGGCGGCGGCGGCACGGCTTCATACTGCGGTGCCGGCGGCGCGCCGTATTGTGCGCTGGCGGGGGTCGCCAGGGTGGCTATGAGGGTCAAGGCAGCAACGGAAGCAATGGCCGCAAGTTTCGCCGAACGCCTCATGATCGAACCCCCGAGTGTGAAATGCGTTTGGTCATTATAGGTCCTGTTCGTAGTTCCCGTCCCCGGATTTGATGAGTCGCGCCGCGGTCGGGTTGCGGGATGTGGGTTTTTCGAGAACGAGCGGCCGGCCAGGTTTATTTCTGCTTCGCCTGTCGGAGTTTTTCCCAGTAATCGAGTCGCTTCTTGATTTCGCGCTCGAAGCCGGTTTCAAACGGCTCATAGAATTGCTGGCGCGGCAATTTATCGGGAAAATAATTAAGTCCCGAAAATCCTTCTTCGGTATTCGGGTCATAAATATAGCCCGTGCTGTAACCGAGATCGCGCATCAGCCGCGTTGGTGCATTGACCGCGTGCATGGGCGGCATCAACGAGCCGCTGTCCTTTGCGGCGCGCATCGCCGCGCTAAGCGCGGTGTAGGCGGCGTTCGATTTCGGCGCGGTCGCGAGATAGATCACTGCTTGCGCCAAGGCGAGCTCGCCTTCTGGCGAGCCCAAGCGCTCATAGGCTTCCCAAGCAGCGAGGGTCACCGTCAGCGCCTGCGGATCGGCCATGCCGATATCCTCCGACGCCATCCGCACGACGCGCCGCGCGATATAGATCGGATGCTCGCCGCCGGCCAGCATGCGCGCGAGCCAATAAAGCGCCGCGTCGACGTCCGAGCCGCGCACCGATTTATGCAGCGCGCTGATGAGGTTGTAATGGCCTTCCTGCGCTTTGTCATAGAGCGGCGCGCGCCGCTGCACCGTCTCCATCAGTTGAGCCGTAGCAAGCATCGTGCCGTCGGGCACCAGCGCCAGCTCTTCGGCGAGATTGAAGATGAAGCGACCGTCGCCATCGGCCATCGCCTTCAACGCCAGCCGCGCCTCGGGCTCGAGCGGCAGCTTCTTGCCAAGGGCTTTTTCCGCGCGCTGCAACAGCGTTTCGAGCGCCGCATCGTCGAGGCGGTGCAGCACGAAAACTTGGCAGCGCGACAGGAGCGCGCCGTTGAGCTCAAATGACGGGTTCTCGGTCGTGGCGCCGACCAGCACGACGGTCCCGTCCTCGACATAAGGCAGGAAGCTGTCCTGCTGCGCACGGTTGAAGCGATGAATCTCGTCGATGAACAGTAAGGTGCCCTGACCGCCGATGCGGCGCTGAGCGGCGGCTTCGAACACTTTGCGCAAATCGGCGACGCCCGAGAATACGGCTGAAAGCGGCTCGAAATGCATCGCCGTGGTCTCGGCGAGCAGCCGGGCGATCGTGGTTTTGCCGCAGCCCGGCGGGCCCCAGAGGATCATCGATGAGAGCCGATGGGCGGCGATCATGCGCCCGATCGGCGCATCCGGCGCTAAAAGATGATCCTGACCCACGACGTCGCTAAGCTTTTGCGGACGGAGCTTGTCGGCAAGCGGGCGCGGTGCCGTTTCCTCGAACAGGCTCTTGCTCTGACCACCGCGCGGCGTGCGCGCTGCGCTCACCGGACGCTCACCGCAAAGAGCTGTCCGCCGCGACGGATGCCGAAGGTCCAAGGGCTTTTCCCCGTGCCGAGCGCGTCCTTCAGCTCATTGACCGATGCGACCGGCGCGCGATTGATGGTGGCGATGATGTCGCCGGGATGGAGCCCCAGGCGATCGGCGAGAGTCCCGCTTTTGGCGCTGACCACGACCACGCCGCGCGTCGTTGTTGCAAGACCCAATTCATCGGCCTGGGCGGGATTGAGATTGGCCACGGTCGCGCCGGCAAGCGGCGTGTCGGTTGAGAGCGTCGTGACCTGGCGCGCCGGTGTTTCGGGAAGCGCCGTCAGCACGACGGAAGCGGTGATTGCTTTTCCGTTGCGCCACAAGACGAGCGGTGTCGCCATTTCCATCGGAAGGATCGCGATACGGTAGCGCAGATCGTCGGGATCGAAGACCTCGTGACCGCCGATCGAGGTGATGACGTCGCCGACGCGAATGCCGGCGCGCGCCGCCGGGCCCTCCGCCGTCACCTCTTTCACCAACACGCCGCCCGGATGCGGCAGATGAAGCGCATTCGCAAGCTCGGCCGTGACCTCCTGGCCGGTCGCACCGAACCAGGGGCGGCGGATCGGTGCGCCGGTGCGCGCCGCTTGCAAGACGGTCCGGACCAACGTTGTCGGAATGGCAAAACCTATCCCGATCGAGCCGCCCGATTGCGAAAAAATGGCTGTGTTGATGCCGACGAGCTTGCCATCGAGATCGACGAGCGCACCGCCGGAATTGCCCGGGTTGATTGCCGCGTCGGTCTGGATGAAAGAGGAAACATCGCTGCCAATGCCGGTCCGCGCCAAAGCTGAGATGATGCCGCTAGTGACGGTCTGGCCGACGCCGAACGGATCGCCGATCGCGAGGACCAAATCGCCAACCTCGAGCAGATCGCTGTCACCGAGGTCGAGCACCGGCAGCCGCTCGCCATGAGTGTCGATTTTCAGCACCGCGAGATCCGCGTGTTCGTCGGAGATGACGAGCTTCGCCTCGAATTCGCGGCGATCGTTCAGCACGACGGTGATCTGTTGCGAGCCGTCGACGACATGGTGATTGGTGACGATGATGCCATCGGCGCCGAGGATCACGCCTGAGCCCAGCGATTGCTGCACCCGTTCGCGCGGCAGGCCGAAGGGCGCCTGATTGCCAAAAAAGCGGCGGAACAGCGGATCGTCGAGAAACGGTGAGCGGGTCTGTACCGTCCGCCGCGAATAGACGTTTACCACTGCCGGCGCGACTTTCTTCACCACCGGTGCAAAGGAGAGACGGATCATCTCGCGGCTCGTGGGCGGCGGCGTGCGGCTCTGTCCCCAGCTCGGCCCCGGTACCGCGAGGCCCAGAGCCAGCCCCAAAGCGAGCGAGCGCGCTGTGATTTTCGCCGTCATGGTCCCGGGCAATCTAGTCACGCCGCCGGAACGGCGCTAGCCCGCTCTCCGGCGCCGCGAATGGATTGTCGCGGCTTCCGCGATCATGCTAGGTTTCGAGTGTCTCGTTCCGCTGCTTCGGGGGGCTGATCATGCGGGGGGTGATGTGGGGCTGCGTTCGAGCGGCAGTGTCGTTCCTTGTCGCGGCATTGGTGGGATGCTCGGTCGTTGACGATTTTTCCGGCCGGGCCGTCGATTTCAACTTGCAGGCAGAACAGGTGCAGGAGCAAACAATGCTCCTCAACATCGTGCGCGCGAGTTTGCGCCGGCCGATGCAATTCACCGGACTGCAATCGATCACGGGCAGCGCCAGCATCTCCGGTAACGGCTCGTTATCGTTCCCATTCGGACCGCCGGGCCATCGGCCGCCGAAGTCGCTGAGTCCTGATGTATTGGGTCTCGGCGGAACGGTCAGCGGCGGGCCCAGCTTCATCGTGCCGGTGCTCGATACGCAGGAATTCTACGAGGGCATCCTCAACCCGATCTCGCTTCAAGTCTTCGACTATTATCTGGAGCAGGGTTTTCCGCCTGAGGTCTTGTTCGATCTGTTCGTCTCGAAGGTCGTTGTCACCTGGGTGCGGGAAAATGCGCCGCCCGGGACGGGTACTGGCCCCGACGCTAATTGCGCGAAGAGCACCAGCAATGCGAATAACGGCGGGCTCGGCCTGACTGAGGGGAGTGGCGCGCCACTCTGTATCGACGTCACCTATCTCAATTCCGTCGCGAACGATTCGGATTTCGATCAATTCCAGGCGATTGTCGATCTGCTTTTTGCCGAAGGCCTGTCGACCGAGCATGTCGAAAACGTCGCGCGATACGGCGCGCCTTTCGCCGCGAAGCATTTGCAGCCGACCGACGGGCCGGATAACGGCCGGCAGGCGGCGGAGCTTATTCAGGCGTACGCCGCCGCGGCGCAGGCCGGACTCAAGGTCACAAAATCGGGTGAGCTGGACTATCAGCTCGAGAAGAATACGACGAGTTATCGCTTTTGCTTCCGAGACTTCGGCGCGATTCCGCGGAATTCGCCGCTGCTTTGTGGTCGCAGCAAGAAAGGCAATGAAGGCGAAACGGTTCAGCAAAGGCGCGGCGCGACGGCGCAAACGCCAGCCCAGACGACGCAAGGCGAAGTGAATGCGGGAGGCTCGACGGGCTTCAATCTTTCGCTCAGCGAAGAGGCGCAGCAGACACTCATAAAGCGCCTGCAGCAGGCGACGGCGCGCATCTCGCCCAAAGCTGTTCCGCTGCTTGCGAATATGCGCGTGAGATCGTTCCAGCTTCAGCTGCGCTCGACCGAGGGCATCATCTATTATCTCGGTGAGCTGACACGACGGCATCTTTATCCGGAGCCCGGCAAATTCCCGGATGAGAGCAGGCCCCGCATCATCAAGGTGCCGACGCAGGTGCCGGATGGCGCCATGCCGCCGGTTCCGTGCGATGGTGATAACAGCGGGCGCACGCATCATGCCGAGCTGATTTATCCGAACGACCGGGCGGATCCAACCGGCGCGTCACGCGGCCCCGCCTCGTCGTATTTCTGCGATGATATCTTCGTGGTCGATCGGGGCGGAGATGCGAACGCCTTCATCACCGTGAGCTATGACGGCAGCACCTATGGGCTGGCGCAAGGCGCGGAGCGCGCCGGCCGCACCTATCAGGTTTTGGAGCTCGCCAAGCAGATCCTCGCGGTCAACACCTCGGCGAAGCAGCTGCCGGCGACGAGCGTGGTGGTGATCAGCCAGCCCTAATCGGTCGTCACGCGATCGCCGGCGAAGACCTCGGCAAACGCGGCTTTGAGGGCTGCATCAATCTCCGGCATGCTTGCCGTGATGCCAAGCGCTGAGAGCGACGTCACGCCATGCTCGCTAACACCGCAGGGCACGATGCCGCGATAATGCGACAGCTCGGGATCGACATTAAGCGAGACGCCGTGGAAGCTCACCCAATGGCGGATACGCACGCCGATCGCCGCGATCTTGTTCTCCTTGCCGGCGCTTTCGGCGACCCATATGCCGATGCGTCCGTCGCGCCGCTCGCCTTTGACATTGAAGCGCTGCAGCGTGCGGATCAGCCATTCCTCGAGGTCGCGGACATAGGCGCGCAGATCGGCGCCTCGTTTGTGCAGGTCGAGCATCACGTAGCCGACGCGCTGGCCGGGGCCGTGACAGGTGTATTGGCCGCCGCGACCGCTGCGGAATACGGGTAGGAGATCGGGCGCGATCAGGTCGTCCGGGCGCGCGCTGGTGCCGGCGGTATAGAGCGGCGGATGCTCGAGGAACCAGACAAGCTCGGGCGCGGCGCCGCTGCGGATCGCGGCAACGCGCGCTTCCATGGTGGCAACCGCCTCGTCATAGGGGACGAGCGCGTCGCTGATGCGCCATTCGATGTCGCTAACGGCATGGGCCATATCTTCGACCAAGATATAGGCTTTTCGCCTCGCTTGCGATGCCGCCGCCGGTTT
>DATNGE010000197.1:0-42341 GCA_035606035.1 Allostellaceae bacterium | reverse complement strand
CGCGTTGGCCGTGCCGAGTGTTCCGCGAGTGCCATGAGCGCCCCTCTTCGAATCAAATGGGATCTGTCGCCGCCACCTTCGCCGCCACAGGCAAGCGCGTCAAGCGCCATGGCGGCGAGCACTCGGGCAAACGCATATGATGCTGCAAGAGCATCCTGCGCCCTTCGACTGCGCGCTTCGCGCGCGCTCAGGGTGAGGGGAGATTGGTGATGGCATTAAGAAAAGTGCCTCATCCCGAGCGAAGTCGAGGGACGCACGGCCGATATCCAGCGACATCCGCTTCTCTTGGCGCCCGACAATTTTTCGCCATCGCGCCTTCGTGCTAAGTCCTCGTACGGATCAGCGGAGATAAGCGTCATGCCCACACCCCTCCCCGTCTTCATCACCGGCGCCAGCCGCGGCATCGGCGCCGCAGCGGCACGGCATTTCGCCCATGAGGGTCATCCCGTCGCGCTGATCGCGCGCAACCGGGGCTTGCTCGAAGCGGTGGCTGCGAGCATCGCCGCGGCCGGCGGCAAGGCGCTCGCGATCGCTTGCGATGTCGCCGAGGAGGCGGAGGTGAAGCAGGCGCTGCGCCGTGCCAAGGACGCATTCGGCGGCATCGGCATCGTCATCAACAATGCCGGCACGCTCGAGCCGATCGCACCGATCGTCGAGGCCGATATGGCGGCCTGGGCGCGCGCCATGGCCGTCAATCTCATCGCGCCGGTCATTGTGATGCATCACGCGGTGCCGCTCCTGCCCCGGGGCGGCGTCGTCATCAACGTGACCTCGGGCGCCGCCGAGCGCGCGTCCTTCGCCCGCAGCGCCTATTGCGCGAGCAAGGCGGGCCTCACCATCGCCTCGCGGATTCTTGCGGTCGAGGAGAGCGCGCGGCGCGGCATTCGCGTCATCGCCTTCTCGCCCGGCTATGTCGATACCGAGATGAATGCCCTCAACCGCGCCCACCGCATGGGCAATGCCGGCAACATCAATGTCGCCGATCTGCGCCCGCCCGAAGAGACCGCGCGCATCCTCGCGTTTCTCGCGGGGCCCGAGGCCGGCGATTACGACGGCAAAGCCATCAATGCGCGCGATCCCGAGCTGCGCCGCCGCGCCGGCGTGTGATCGGTTTGGGGCGCGCGCGAGGAATCGCCGCGCGCGATGAAACTCTGCGGAAAAGCAGGCGTTCACTTTCATCAGCTTCGCGAGGCCGATCATGGCGACGCAATCATCATCCGGCGGCAACGCGCATCCGCTGCGCTTCGAGCCCTGCGCCAAGCGTGTCCGTGCGATCGTCCATGGCGAGACGGTCGCGGAGTCGCTGCATGCGGTCGTGGTCGCCGGCCCCGGATATTTGCCGGCCTATTTCTTTCCGCCCGCGCATGTGCGCGCCGATTGTCTGAAACCCAGCGATCGCCGCAGCAGGCCCGCCGCGCTCGGCGAGGCGACGCATTGGACGCTCGAGATCGCCGGCAAGCGCGTCGACGACGCGGCATGGAGCCATCGCAATCCGCCGTCCTGGGCAGGCGCGATCAAAGATTTCATCGCCTTCGAGCGCAACAAAATCGATCATTGGTTCGAGGAGGACGAGGAAGTCTTCGGCCATCCGCGCGATCCGCGCCACCGCGTCGATGTGCGGCGGAGCTCGCGCGAGGTCCGCGCGATTTTCGCGGGCGAGACGATCGCGCTGAGCCGCCGCGCGATGTTTTTGTTCGAGACCGATCTGCCGACCCGCTATTACATTCCGCCGCAGGATGTGCGCGCCGGGCTCCTGATCGCGACCTCCCGGCGCACCACCTGTCCTTACAAGGGCCATGCCAGCTACTGGTCGATCAAGCTCGGCGAGCGCATCGCCGAGGACGCGGTCTGGGCTTATCTCGACCCGCTGCCGGACTGCCCGCAGATCAAGGGCTATTTCTGCTTCTATCCCGAAAAGCTAGACCGGCTCGAGGTCGAGGGCGAGAGCGGGAATAGCCTAACCTGAGGACCGATCTGGTCGGATCGGTTCCCTCCTATCGTCACCCGCGGGCTTGACCCGGACAACCCGCGTGGCCGCTTTGCGGCCCGCCCTTCGGGTTCGCTCGCAGAGCGAGCGAACGGGTCGTCCCATGGATTGCCGGGTCAAGCCCGGCAATGACGACATAGAATGAGCCAGATCGATGCTTGCTCGCTAACCCGCTTTTGCCTTTTGAATGGCAGCCCAAAGGCGCTGCGGCGTCGCCGGAAGATCAAGCTGCGTGATCCCGAGCGGCGAGAGCGCATCCATAACCGCGTTCATGGTGGCGCCGAGCGCGCCGACCGTCCCCGCCTCGCCCGCGCCCTTGATGCCGAGCAAATTGGTCGCGCAGGGCACGTTGTGAAACGTGACGTCGAAGCCTGAAAAATCATCGGCGCGCGGCATGGCGTAATCCTGGAACGAGCCCGAGAGGAGCTGGCCCGAAGCTGGATCGAAATGCGCGTCTTCCAAGAGCACTTGCCCAGCGCCCTGGGCGATGCCGCCATGAATTTGCCCCTCGACGATCAGCGGATTGACCAGCACGCCGAAATCATCGACCACGGTGTAGCGCAAGATGCGCGCGGCGCCGGTTTCCTCGTCGATCTCGATCTCGCAGAGATGGGTGCCGTTGGGGAAGGTGTTCTTGTTGCCGGTGCTGAGCCCGGCATCATCGAGCGTCGCGGGCAAGCCGGCCGGCAGCGTCTTCGCCGCGCGCGTCTTGGCCGCGAGCTCCAAGATGTCGATCGCGCGGTCCGTGCCCGCGATCGCAAAACGCCCGTCGCGGAACTCGATATCGCCTTCGGCGGCTTCGAGGAAATGGCCGGCGAGCGTCTTGCCCTTGGCGATGATCTTCTCGGCGCCATCGACGATCGCCGTGCCGGCGAGCAGCAGCGATTTGGCGCCGCCGGTGCCGCCGCCTTGGCTCAGCGCGTCGGTATCGCCGGTGACGAAATCGATGCGGTCGAGATCGATGCCGAGCCGGTCGGCGAGAATTTGTGCAAAGGCCGTGGCATGGCCTTGCCCTGAAGGGCCGGTGCCGACGCCCAAGCGCACGCGGCCCGTCGGCAAGAATTGGATATCGGCTTTTTCCTGCGGCATGGCCGCGGTCACTTCCATGTAATAGGAGATGCCGAGGCCGAGGAGCTTGCCGCGCGCACGCGCTTCGGCGCGGCGGCGCTCGAAGCCCGCCCAATCCGCGGCTTTCAAGCCGAGCTCCAAATTCGCCGGGAAATCGCCGCTGTCATAGACCGCGATCAGCGGCGTCGCATAAGGCATCGCCGAAGGCGGCACGAGATTGCGCCGGCGGATCTCGTCGCGGCCCAAACCGGTGTCGCGTGCCGCCGCATCGACGAGGCGCTCGATGATGTAGGAGCATTCGGGCCGGCCCGCGCCGCGATAGGCGTCGACCCAGACAGTGTTGGTGAAGACCGTGCGCACGCGGATTGCCGCCGCCGGGATACGGTAGGCGCCGGTCAGCAGCCGGAACCCCGCCATGGTCGCGACGAACACCGAGAATTGCGAGAGATAGGCGCCCATATTGGCGAGGGTCTCGGCGCGCACCGCGAGGAAATGCCCGTCCTGGTCGAGCGCCAGCTCGGCATGGACCTTCTGCTCGCGGCCTTGCGTGTCGGCGAGGAACGCTTCCTGCCGCTCGCTGGTCCATTTGATCGGGCGGCCCAAGCGCTTCGCCGCCCAAGGCAGCAGCGTGTTCTCCGGGAAATCGAAGGTCTTCATGCCGAAGCTGCCGCCGACATCGCGGGTGATGACGCGGAGTTGTGCGTCCTTGATGCCCAAATGCTGCGCCACCGTGCTGCGCATGCCGAAAGCGCCTTGCGTGCCGATGTTGAGCGTGTAGCGCTCGGTCGCCGGATCAAAGGCGGCGAGAATGGCGCGCGGCTCGAGCGGCGCGACCACGGTGCGGTTGATCGCGAGATCGAGCGCGACGATCTTCGCCGCCTTGGCGAAAGCCGCTTCGACCGGCCGCGCATCCCCCAAGCTCCAATCGAGCGCGACATTCCCGGGTGCCTCATCCCACAACGCCGGCGCGCCAGCCGCGACCGCAGCAGCAGGATCGATCACCGCCGCCAGCGGCGCGTAATCGACCTCGATCAGTTCGGCCGCATCCTTCGCCGCGTTCACACTCTCGGCGATGACGAGCGCGACCGGATCGCCGACATGGCGCACCTTGCCCTGCGCCAGAAGCGGCCGGCCGGGATTGAAATAATTGGAGCCGTCGCGATTCTTCAGTGGTGCCACGCATTGGATCGTACCGAGCTTCGCCGCGGCGATATCGGCGCCGGTATAAACCGCGAGCACGCCTGGCGCGCGCTTGGCCGCATCGATCGCGATCGATTCGATGCGCGCATGGGCATGCGGCGAGCGCAGGAATACGGCGTAAGCCTGGCGCGGATCGGCTTCATCATCGGTGTAGCGCCCCTTGCCGGTGATGAAGCGCACATCCTCCGTGCGGCGAACCGCCTGGCCGATCCCGAACTGACCCATGCCTTGCCTCTTCTCGTTGAAACCATCGAACCCTCTCCGCCCGCTTGCGGGGGGAGAGGGTGCGAGCGGAGCGAGCGGGTGAGGTGGGTGGCGCCGAAAGACACCTCACCCTCCCATTGCTTCGCAATGGGCCCCTCCCTCTCCCCGCTTCGCGCGGAGAGGGAAACTGCTAAGCCCGGTCCCGGACCTTGAAATCCGGAATTCGCGGAGATTCCATCGCCGCTATTTCTTGAAGAAATTGCCGGCTTGGACTTTGACCACGGCCTTCGCCGGGTCGAAAGCCACGCCCAGCGGATCGCCGCCCGCCTGCACCGTCCGGATCTGCTCGCGCAAGAACCGGCGCAGCTGCGCCACGCCCTGATCGCTGGTGACGAGCGTGTCCTCGGAATGCAGGCTGATCGGCCCCTGCCCGACCTGCGCCTCCCAATCGCCGGGGATGCGCTGATGCTCTTCCTCCGACAGCTCCGACCATTTGCGGCCGTCGTAATTGCGCATCTCGACCGGCTTGAAGTCCTTCGGCACCTTGCGCGCGTGAAAGAGCCGGAAATGCGTATCGTCCACCGGCACGACCCAACCGACGCCGCTCGCCGGCCCTTCGGTCATGCGGATATCGGGCACGATGCGCGCATGCGGGAACAGCGCCTGCGTGATGCGGTCCATCTCGCGCCCGTCATCGAGCTTGCGATAGGCGATGTAGCGCATGCCGTGATCGGCCACTTCCCAGCGCACCGTCGGCATCACGCCGAATTCCGGAACGAATTGCACGCCGCTGAAGGTGGTGTGGAGGATCGGGACATGGAACGGGTCCATGATGTTTTCCCAATCGTTGAGCCAATTGGTCGGCACGATCTCGACCGTATCGTCGCCGCCGGCGCCGGTGCTCGAGCCGCTCACATGGATCATCTCGTCGGGGCCGACGGTCTCGAGCGTGTCCCAGCGCGTCAGCACGGGCTTCTTCTCGGGCGGCCCCATATAGGCCCAGACGAGGCCGTAGAGCTCCTCCACCGGATACCAGGGCTGGCGCACGTTGTCGCGGTGCTTGCCGCCCTCGGGCTCGCAGGGCTGATCGAGGCAATGGCCTTTCACGTCGAAGAGCCAGCCGTGATAGCAGCAGCGGATGCCTTCATCCTCGACCTTGCCGTAATAGAGCGTCGTGCCGCGGTGCGCGCAGCGCGGATAAAGCAGGCCCGGCCGGCCCTTGCGGTCGCGGAAGAGGATGAGATCCTCGCCGAGGATGCGGATGTTCTGCGGCGTGGGCCCGACATTTTCCGAAAGCGCGATCGGATGCCAATAGCGGCGCATGAATTCGCCGCAGGGCGTGCCCGGCCCGACCTCGGTCAGCTCGGCATCCCAGGTCTGCGGCGCGCGCCCATAGGCATTGCCGGCATTCTCATCCGTACTTTTCGGCATGGAAACCTCCAGTTCTTTGGCGCGAAGTTTAGCTCAGGCGGTGCGGCCGGTCAGCAGGCGGCGCGCGAAGATGATGACCGGCGCGACGCAAATGACGATGAGGCTGCCGAGCGCCGCGGCGTCGGCACTTCTATTGGCCACCATCAGATTCCAGAGGACGACGCTCAAGACGAGGTTGTCCTGGCTCTGCAGGAGGATCGGCATGGTGAATTCGCGAAAGCCGACGATGAAGAGCAGGACGAAGCTTGCCAGCAGCGAGGGCGCGAGCAGCGGCAGCACGACGCGGCGTGCCGTCTCGATCCAGCCGGCACCGGCGACCGCGGCCGCTTCTTCCAGCTCGCGATGCAGCTGGCTGAGTCCCGCGCGGCTCGAGCGCGTCGCGACGGCGAGGCGGTAGGAATAAGCGAGCACCAGCACCCAGACCGTGCCGTAGATCCCGAGCGGCAGCGAGAGGTAAAGCAGCAGCGCCGCGAGACCCGCGATCACCGATGGGATGCCGATCGACATGAAGCTCAGCACGTCGAGCACGGCGCGGCCGGGCAGCTTCGTGCGCAAGACGATCCAGGCGAGCAAGGCGCCGATGACCGTGACGATCGCGGCGCTCGCGCCGGCGACGAGGAAGGTGTTGCGCAACGCCAGCCAGAAAGCCCCCGTAGCGAAGAGATGGCGATAACCGTCGAGGCTCGCCGAGGAGAGCAGCGCGCCGCTGAACGGGCGATAGCCGAAGATGCTGGTCCAGAGCAGCACCGCGATCGGCAGCGCCATGGCGAAAGCGAGATAGAGCGCGACGAAGCCAAGCGCCGGCGCTGTCCAGCCGCCAAGCTCGAAGCGCGCCGGCCGATAGGCCTTGCCGGTTACAGTCACAAAGCGCTCGGCGCTGCGGATCAGCCGGTTGTAGAGCATGAGGAGCAACAGGCCGGCGATCAGAAAGGGCAGCGCCACCGCTGCGGCGTGGCCGTAGGCTGGCAGATTTGTATCGGGATTGAGCTCGTAAAAGATGCGCGTCGAGAAGACATTGATCCGCGCCGGCAGGCCGATGATCAGCGGCATCTCGAATTGCTCGAGCGCGATCAAGGTCGCGAGAATGAGCGGCGCGAGGATGCCGGGCCGCAGCACCGGCAGGGTGACGCGCCAGAACACGGACCGCGGCGGCGCGCCGGCGATGCTCGCCGCTTCCTCGAGCGCCGGGTTCATGGTGCGGAACACCGCCGTCAGCAGTAGATAGATGAACGGCACCAGCAGCGCGGCTTGGGCGACGATCATGCCGGAGAGCGAGAAGATGTTGATCGGCCCCTCGCCTGTCAGGCCGAAGAGATCGCGCAGACCGAGATTGACCCAGCCGGCATTCGGCCCGAGCAGGAAGATCCAGGCGATCGCCAGCACGACACCCGGCACGAGCAGCGGAAAGAGGATGAGCGCGAAGATCGTGTTGCGGAACGGCAGATCGCAGCGCTCGGTCAGCCAAGCGAGGATGAAAGCGGTGGCGAAGCCGAGCGCGACGGCGCCGGCGGTGAAGATCAGCGTGTTCGGGATCACGCTGACATAGAGCGCGCGGTCGCCATAAACCGCGACGAGATTCTCCCAGGTCCAGACCGCGCCCTGCTCGAAAGGCAGCATGTCGTCGGGGCCTCGGAATGCCGCCGCGAGCAGCATCGCGAGCGGCGCCGAGATCAAATAGATCGCGGCGACCGCCCCCGCGCCGAGGGTGAGGATCGAGCTGAGACTGTACCCTTTAGTGGTCATGCCCGGCCTTGCGCCGGGTATCCACGGGGTTGAGCCGCGAAGAGCGGATCGACGCCCGGCCATAACGATTAGTGGTTTGCGCAACGCACGAATAAGAGAGAGCCCGTCGCTAATTCTGGCCGCGCACCATCTTGGAGTAGCCTTCGTAATACTTCGCGCGCAACGCCATGGTGTCGAGGTTTTCGAGCACGATCTTGGCGCCGCTTTTCCGGATTTCGGCGGCAAGATCGGATTTGGAGTCGGGCCGGACATCTGCTTCGTGGATCAGCTTTTCGTAATAGAATTTTCCCTCATCCGAGGACAGCCACGCGGCGAGCAGCAGGGCCGCATTGGGATGCGGCGCATCCTTCAGCACCGTCACCGCGAATTGGCCCGCCGGCACGAGGTCGAGCGTGCGATAGGCGACGTCGAGTCCGTCGGCTTGATATTGATAAGCGAGGGAGATCGATTCGCCGACCGCCATCACACGCTCGCCGCTTTTGAGATAGGGCTCGGACGGGCTGTTGATGATCAGCATTTTGCGATCCTCGATCAAGGTGCGGCCCCATTTCTCGGCGCGGTCTGGTCCCCATTCGAGCGCGAAGAAGCCCATCATGCGCGGCAGCAGGAAGGATTGCGCGACGAGCTTGCCGGTCCATTTCGGATCGGTGAAATCATCAAAGGTCTTTGGTAGGTCGGCGGGCTTTACCGCCGCTTTCGAATAGATCGTGGTGTAGACGAAATTATGCGTCGCTGCGGCCTCGCCGTCGAAGAACGTATCCTTGGGATCGATGCCGTAAGCCGCCCAATCCTGCTTCGCGAGCAAGCCGCGTTTCTGAACCTCCAGCATGCCGCCGATCGCGAAGGTCCAGTTGTCGACCGTGTGGCGGCCGGCGCGCGCTTCGGCGATGATCTTGGTCGCGCCCTGCAGATCGGCGGTGAGATTGACCGTGATGCCGGGGAAACGCTTGGCAAATTGGTCGTTGACCCAACCGCCCTCGATCTGCGCCGGCGTCCAGAGCGATACTTCCTTCTCGGCTTTCGCCTTCTCATAGAGCGCCATCATCGCGGCATTCGGCTGCCAATCCGCCGCGGCCGCCCAACGCGGCAGCACCAAACTCGCCGCCACCGCTACCAGCCAAAGCCTACGCATCGCTCGTTTCCTCCCCGTTAGGCGCACCCTAGCACGATTGACTCGGCCTGTACGCATCTCTAGCGTTTCTGCTCGAGAGGATGCCATGACCGCGCTTGAGACGACGCTCGACACCATTCCTAAATGAAAAGCCTGGCCGACATGAAAATCCCGGTGATCGATATCGGCCCCTATCTCGCCGGCGAGAAAGGCGCGCTCGAAGCGACCGCGCAGGCGATCGGCACGGCGAGCGAAACCCTCGGCTTCTATTTCCTCGGCAATCACGGCATTCCGCAAGCGCTGATCGACCGCGTCTTCGCCGAGACGCAGCGCTTCCACGAGCTGCCGCTCGAGGAGAAGCTCGAAGTGCAGGCGATCGGCAAGGTGATCGGCTATCTGCCGCTCGGCGGGCAAACGCAGAACACCTCGATCTACGGCAAGAGCACCTATCCTGACGCCAGCGCATCGTTTTATATCAAGCGCGAATTCGCGCCCGATCACCCGGACCGGCTCGCGAAGAAGCCCTGGGTGCAGGACAATCGCTGGCCCGAGGACCTGCTCGGCTTCCGCGCGACCTGCCTCGAATATTTCGATGCGATGACCGCGCTTGGACACAAGATGCTGCGCGCGCAAGCCGTGGCGCTTGATATGCCGCCCGACTATTTCGAGAAGCACGCCGCCTTCAATCCGAGCGGCAGCACGCTGCGCCTCCTTCATTATCCGCCGCGCGATCCGGCGAAAGACAGCCAGTTCGGCATCGGCCCGCATACCGACTACGGTTATTGCACCTATCTCGCGCAGGCGAAGAAGCCGGGGCTCGAGATCCTGACGAAGAGCGGCGAATGGATCGAAGCGCCGGCGCTCGACAATCATTTCCTGGTCAACAATGCCGATATGTGCCGGCGCTGGACCAACGACCGCTGGCGCTCGGCGCCGCATCGGGTCATCAACAAGACCGGCGAGGTGCGCTACTCGATTCCGTTCTTCTTCGGCGTGCGCGCCGATGTGAAGCTCGAATGCCTGCCGAGCTGCCGGAGCGCCGCGAAGACGCCGAAATATCAGCCGATGTCTTTCGCCGATTATCTCGCCGAGCTCGAGCCCAAGAACTACGTCCTCACCAAGGCCAAAGCCTGAGCGCCCAAACCTGAGCACCAAGAAGAAAAAGCCCGCCGCACCGTCGCAACGCGCCTATCCGCTCGGGCATGCGAGCTTCGGCTTCAAATCCGTACATGTCGCGCAGCGCTGGCAGCGGCGGCTGGAAAAGGCGCTCGAGCCCGTCGGGCTGACGCATCTGCAATTCATCCTCTTGGCGACGATCGATTGGCTCGAGCGCGCGGGCGAGGTGCCGTCGCAGGCGCGGCTGGCGAATTTCACGCTCTTCGATCGCGTGATGATCTCGAAGGTGCTGAGCCTCCTCGCGCAGAAGGGCCTCATCATGCGCGACGCGCATCCGACCGTCGCCAAGGCAAAGCGCGTCGATCTCACGACGGCGGGCCGCCAAGCCCTCGCCCGAGCGCGGCCGCTCTGGGCCGAGACCGAGGAGCGCTATTTCGGCCAGATCGGCGCCGCGCGCATGGCGGTGCTCGGCCAGTTGCTCGATCAGCTCCTCGAGAACGGCGACGATCGGTGATTACCGCTTCAAAATAAAGACGTCATTGCGAGCGAAGCGAAGCAATCCAGGAATACACCACGGCTTCGTCCCTGGATTGCCTCGTCGCTCCGCTCCTCGCAATGACGCCGTTAGGAAAGCCCGAACACCGCCGCCGCATTGCCGCCGAGCATCAGCCCCTTGTCCGCGGCGCTGATCGGCAACTCCTCGACGTGTTCGGGGCCGTGATTGGTGTAGGGATAATCCGTTCCGAACATCATGTGCTGCCGCCCGACGTAATTATAGGCGAGCATCAGCGCGTTCTGGTCGATCGAGCAGCTGTCGTAATAGAGATTCTTCGCGAAATCGTCGAACGGGCGATGCTGCATCTTCTCCTGCGCATCGGGCCACGCGCGCGGAATGGCGCGCAGGCGATTCATGATGCCGAGCATGCCGGCGCCGGTATGCGCGACGATGAATTTCATATCGGGATAGCGCGCGAAGATGCCGTTGACGATCATCCGCGTCACGCAGATCTGCGTCTCGAAGTAGAAGCCGAGCATCAGCGAGAGATTGTAGTCCGGCAGATCGTTGGCGAAGGGCGGGAAGTTCGGATGCTCGACCACCGCCATTTTGTGCTTGTTGATCTCGGCCCAGACCGGCTCGAAGCGCGGATCGGAAATCTGCACCCCATTGACGTTGGAGCCGACCGAGATGCCGCAAACTTCTTTCATGCCGGCGACGCGATTGATCTCGGCGATCGCCGCGGGGATATCGTCCAGCGGCAGGCTGGCGAGGACGCGAACCCGATCCGGAAATCTGCGCGCGCGATCGAGCGCCTCGTCATTGGCGAGACGCGCGGCCTCCGCCTGCATCTCTTTCGGGAAGACATAGACGTTGGGGGTCGTCAGCGACAGGAGCGATAAATCGATGCGGCGCTTGTCCATCTCGCCGACATGGTGATTGGGAGCGAAGAAATCGTCGTTGATGTTGATGACCGTCTCGCCGTTCTTGAGGATGCCGGTGCCGTAGCGGTTCGGCACGGTGGTGACGCCGGGGATTTTCTTGATCGCGTCGTAAAACGCCGGCCCGATGATGTGGGCGTGGACGTCTATATTCATGGCTGCCTCCCTCACCGCTCTTTGATGGCGAGCCTACCGGCCCAATGTTGTCATGACAACATCGCTATGTTAGGGAAAGCGGCAGGAGGACGCGTCCCATGTTCCTGCGCCATTGCTGGTACGTCGCCGCCTGGAGCGAAGAGGTCGCGCGCGCCCCGCTGGCGCGGATATTCCTTGGCCTGCCGGTCATGCTCTACCGCACCGAGAAGGGCGAACCCGTCGCGCTCGAAGACCGCTGCTGCCACCGCAACCTGCCGCTCTCCATGGGCGTCGTCGAGGGCGACAATGTGCGCTGCGGCTATCACGGCCTCAAATTCGCGCCGAGCGGTCAATGCATCGAAATTCCCGGGCAGGCGCAAATCCCGCAAGACGCGCGCGTCACCCGCTATCCGCTGATCGAGCGTTGGGGCTTGATCTGGATCTGGATGGGCGATCCGGCCCGGCTCGACGAGAGCCTCCTGCCGCAATGGCATTACCTCGCAGAGCCGGGCTGGGCCGTCATCAAGGGCAATGATGCCAAACCGATGCCGATGCAATGCAGCTGGGAACTCAACAATGACAATCTCCTCGATTTGTCGCATGTCGCTTATGTCCATGCGAAGACCTTGGGCGGGCACGGCACTGATAGCTCTCCGGTGAGCACCGAGCGCCTCGAGCGTAGCGTGCGCATGAGCCGCTGGATGCCTGATCTCGATCCGATACCGCTCTGGACGACATACATCGGCCAGATGGGCAAGGTCGATCGCTGGCAGATCACCGAGGCCGAGTTGCCGAGCCATTGCATGGTCGATGTCGGCTTCGCGCCCGCCGGCACGACAACGATCAACAAAGGCCGCGAAAACGCGCCGCGCATGCGCGTCATGCTGACCGCGACGCCGGAGACCGCGAACAGCTCGTTCCTTTTCTACGCGCAGCTGCGTAATTGGGGCGTCGAGGACGTCGCGTTCACCGAGCGCTTCGCGCGGGAATCGCGCGGCATTTTCGTTGAGGACGTCACGGTGATGGAGGCGCAACAGCGCATCGCGGAGCGCATGCCGGGCGCGCGAACGATCGATATCCGCTCCGACGCGCCGCATCTCGCGATGCGCAAGCTGGTGCAGCAGGCGCTCGAGGCTGAGCGCGCGGGGCAATAGCCATGCCCAAGGCCGCAGCAACCCAGAAATACGATGTCGGCGGCTTGCTCCTGGACCGGCCGTTCAAGATCCGCCGCCTCGGCCATTTCGGCTTCGACAATGTCGCGATGGCGGAGTCCCTCGCTTTCTATACCGATCTGCTCGGCTTCCGCCTTTCTGACATTCTCGACTTCAACCGTGTCGCGCGCGACAAGACGGCGATTGAAGGGCTCGGCGACACCAACGGCTACATGCTGCGCTACGGCACCGATCATCACGCCTTTGCGCTGTTTCCGCGCCGCGTGCGCCAGGCGCTGAACCATCGCGCCAACACCAATCCCGAGGTGACGACCAACCAGATCACCTTCCAGGTCGGCTCGTTGCGCGAGGTCGTCGAAGGCCACGATTATTTCAAAAGCCACGGCATCGAGATCCAGCGCGCCGGCCGCGATCCGCTCGGCTCGAATTGGCATACCTATGTCTACGATCCCGACGACCACGTCGCCGAGCTTTATTACGGCATCGAGCAGGTCGGCTGGGACGGCCTCGCGAAGCCCGAATTCAAGGTCTCGCGGCCGTTCTTCGAGGTCGCGAGCTTGCCGCAGCCGGCCGAGCGCGAAGAGATCCGCGCGGCGGCCGATAAAGGCGTCGATCTCTCCTCCGGCCATCGCGGCTTCGATGCGCTGCCGGCGAAATACGAGGTCGGCGGAATCATGCTGCCGCGGCCGTTCAAGATCGTGCGCATCGGCCCGGTACGGCTCTTCGTCAAGGATATGGAGAAAGCCGAGGCGTTTTATCGCGATCGGCTCGGCCTGATGCCGAGCGAGGAGATCGTCTGGGACGGCGCGCGCTGCGTTTTCCTGCGCTGCAACACCGAGCATCACACCGTCGCTCTCTATCCGCTCGCGCTGCGCGAAAAGCTCGGTCTCTCGCCGCATAGCAATTGCATGAGCTTTGGCTTGCAGCTCGGCTCTTATCGCCAGCTGCGCGATGCGATCGATTGGCTGAAAGCGCAAGGCGCGCGAATCGTCGAGCTGCCGCCGGAGCTCCGTCCCGGCATCGACTACGCCACCTGCGCCATCGATCCCGATGGCCATGCGCTCGAGCTCTATTACTACATGGAGCAGGTCGGCTGGGACGGGCGCGTGCGCGGCTCGGCGGAGCGGCGGAAGGTGAAGCAGGGAGTCTGGCCTGACGCGCTCAAGCCGCTCTCCGACAGCTATATGGGCGAGCCGTTCTTGGGACCGTTGGGATAGGTGGGGAAGTTATGTCTTATCGGCTGTTGAGCTATGCGAGCCCGACGGGCGCGCGCGCCGGATTTCTCGTCGGCGAGACGAACGTCGTCGATCTGCGCGCCGCGATTGAAGCTTATGGGCCGAAGCCGTCTTTCAGCGGCGTCTCGGTGCGCGAGACGCTCGAAGCGTGGGACGATGCGAAGAAGCTGCTGCCGCAACTGGCCGAAGCCTTCGCCGCCGGCAAGCTCGCGGGGCGTCGCGGCCAAGCCGCTCCATGAGACCAGGCTCCTCGCGCCGATCCTCTATCCCGGCGCGCTTTTCGGCGCGACCGCGAATTACACCGACCATCTCCGCGAGATGAAGATGGGCGACGCGCCCGATAAATCGGTAACGCGGCCATGCTTCTTCCTCAAGACAACAGAGCATTCGATCATCGGCTCGGGCGAGCAGGCGCATCTCAGGCCCGCGCAGCAGATGGTGTTTTGGGAAGGCGAGCTCGGCGTCGTCATCGGCAAGCGCGCGCGCGCAGCATCAAGAAAGAGAAGGCGCTCGACTACGTTGCCGGCTATCTCAACGTGCTCGATCTCTCCGACGCGACCGACCAGGCGCAGCGCCGCCAGGACATCTATGGCTCGCGTTTCGGCATCGATTGGTTCCGCACCAAATGCTTCGACGGCGCGGCGCCGATGGGGCCGTGGATCACGCCCGCCGAGGACGTGCCCGATCCGCAGAACCTCGCGCTCAAGACCGTCACCAAAGGCGAGGTGATGCAGGACAGCAATACCTCGAACATGGTCTTCACCGTCGCCGAGCAGATCGAATATCTGAGCGAGCGGCTGACCCTGCGGCCCGGCGACGTCATCGCGACCGGCACCTGCCTCGGCGTCGGGCGGCCGCGCGGCCTCTTCCTTCAGCAGGGCGACGAGGTCGTGCTGACGATCGGCAATCTCGGCACGCTCCGGACGCCGATCGTCCGCGACAACGAGCCGTAAGGACCGGCTCTAAATTTTGGTAGCAGCGATGTTGCGGGGCGTCAGGTCCTTCGCCCGGGAGACGCCGGAGAGCAGCATCGTCGAGTGAAGCTCACCCGCCATCCAGTCGTAAACGCTCTTCACCCCCGGCGCGCCACCGCACATGAGGCTCCAGAGCACGGGCCGGCCCACCGCGCAAACCGTTGCGCCCATTGACACTGCCTTGAAGACGTCGACACCGCGCCGCACGCCGCTGTCGAAGACGATCGGCACGCGGCCCTGAACCGCGTCTACCGCCGGGCGCAGCAGGGTGAAGGAGCCAGGGCCGCCATCCATCTGCCGGCCGCCGTGATTGCTGACCCAGATCGCGGCGGCGCCCGAGGCAAGCGCCTCGCGGATGTCCTCGGGTTCGACAACGCCCTTTACAACGACAGGAAGCCCCGATGCCTCATGCAGGAAGCTGATGTCGGAGAAGCTGAGATCGCGCTTCAGGTCGCCGAAATTGCCGCGCCCGCCGTAACGCGGATCATGATTGCCGACGGTGAGCGTCGGATCGCGCGGCCGACCCAAGGCGATGTATTCATCGCTCTGCCCGGGGCCTAGCGCGTCGGCGGTGAGCACGATTGCCGTGAAGCCCGCGCCCTTCGCACGCTGCACCAGCCAGCGGTTCAGCTCCATATCGCGGTTCATGTAGATCTGGAACCATTTGGGACCGGGTGTCGCCTTGGCGATGTCTTCCATCGGCCGGGTCGACGCACCCGACGAGACGTAGAGCGTACCGGCGGCCCCGGTGCCGCCCGCTGTTGCCACCTCGGCATCGACATGGAAGCTGCCATGCCCGCCCATCGGGCAGGTGATCATCGGGAACGGCAGTTCGTGACCGAGGATCGACGTGCGCAGATCGATCGCCTTCTCATCGATGCGCTGTAGCCGGCGCGTCAGGATCGGTGTCGCATCGAGCGAAGCGCGGTTCGCGCGATAGGTCAGGCCTTCGCCGGACCAGCCGGTAATCGCAAACCGCCCAGGCGAGATCGTCTTACGCGCCGTGGCCTCGAGATGCTCGGGGCTGACGATGTTCACGGGATTGTTGGCGCTGCTGGCCTTACCGAAATCGGGTGGCAGCGCCGGCGGGGTTGCAGGCGCTGCGGCGGGCGGCGTTGCCGGAGCATCCGCAGCATTGACGTCGGGCGTGCCGGCCGCCAGCAGCGCCGCCCCGGCACCGACGGCTTGAAAAAGGTTGCGTCGCGATGGTCGCATGTCGTTCCCCCGAAATTTTGTTGCCCCGTAAAGAGTGCGGGAATCGGGCGCTGCCGACAAGGGCAATGCAACGCCCGCGCGGCGACGAAGTCGTGCTGACGATCGGCAATCTCGGCACGCTCCGGACACCGGTCGTCCGCGACACCGAGCCGTGACGTCGCGTTTTACTTCGCCGGGTTCTCCGCCTTCCACGGATCTTTCACCTGATCGAAGGTGACGATCTCGACATTGGCGAGGCGGCCATCGGCCTTATCGACCTTGCGGATGTAGATGTTCTGCACAATGTCGCGCGTCTCGGGATCGATCGCGATCGGCCCGCGCGGGCTGTCGGGATTCTTCCAATTGCTGAGCAGCTTCATCGCCTCGTCGCCGGTGAACTTGCCCTTGGTCGCTTTCACGACATCGAAGATCGCCGCCATCCCGTCCCAGCCTTGGACCGAGAAGGGGTTCGGCACGAGCTGGTCGCCGTAATCGCGCTTCCATGCGGCGAGGAAAGCCTTGTTTTGCGGCCGCTGCCCGGCGGCGGAATAATTCGCCGCGCTGTTCACGCCGATCGCGATGTCGCCCATATTCGGCAGCTCTTCATCGGTCGTCAGATCGATTCCCGACACCGGATGGATACCGGCGGTCCGCATGCCGAGATCGGCCATCGTCTTCATGATCGCGGTCGATTGCTTGCCGGAGATGCAAAAGATGTACATCACGTCCGGCTTCACATCCTTGGCGCGCGCGAGAAACGGGGCAAAATCCGGGTTGACCACCGGATAGCGCACCGAGCCGACCATCTCGCCGCCGGCTGCGGTGAACGCCTTGGCGAAGGCGGTCTCGCTCTCTTGCCCCGGCGCAAAATCAGGCACCGCGGTATAGCCCTTCTTCCAGCCCTGCTGCGCCGCCCAGGTGCCGAGCGGCGTCACGAGCTGGGGCAAGGTATAGGAAACGCGGATGATATAGGGCGACATGCGCGTCAGCGTCACGCCCGCCGCGTTCATGATCACGAACGGAACTTTCGCTTCGGCTGTCAGCGGCGCGATCGCCGCGGCGTTTGGCGTCCACACCACACCGGTCAGGAATTGCACATGCTCGCGCGTGATCAGTTCCTGCGCGACGCGTTTCGCGACCTCGGGATTGGGTCCCGTATCGTCGCGCACCACGAGCTCGACGGTGACGCCCGGCGGCAGATCCTTCTGATGCTCTTTGACATAGAGCTTGATGCCCTTGTCCATCATGTCGCCGGTCTGCGCCTCGGAGCCGGAATAGGTGTTGATCACCCCGACTTTCACAACTGTTTGCGCCATGACGACACCGGGCGCCAATAAGAACGCGGCACCCGCAACACCCAAAGCGACAGCAAAGAACTTGCGCATCCCACCCTCCCCTGTTGTCATTCGTTCGCGGGCGCGGACGTCGGAATCGCGATCGCCCGCCCGCCTCCATCAGTGACCGATGTATTTCGATTCCGCGGTGCCGGTCTTGCCGATCTTCCATTCGCCATTGGGCTGGCGATCGAGCACGCCTTCCTCGCGCAGCCGGTAAAGCTCCATCGCGACCTCGCGCCCGTCGCGGCTGCCGACCGCTTCCATGAGCTGCGTGAAGAAGAGCGGCTGCGCCTCGAGCGCCTGGCGCACGGTCTGGTAGCGCGGCGTGCCGGTCAGATGCGGCGCGCGCGGCCGCCAGAAATCGACCCGATCCTCGCGCCCGTAAGGCGCCGTCGCATCGAAGCCCATCTTCGCCGCCTCGGACTCCTCGAACATGGTGGGATCCATGTAGGCGCCCTCATGGCCCTGCTCGAGAATGAGGTCGCGATCGGCGCGGAAGCGCGTACAGAGCGCCCATTCGACCTGATCCGATTGCGACACGTCGATATCGTCGTCGACGACGACGACATGCTTGCACGGCGTCTCTTTCAGCAGCACCTCGAGCGCCTGACGCGCCTCGCCCGGCTTGCCGCGCTTCAGGGCGACGCGGCCATGAAGACGCAGCCCCGGTCCCATCGCAACCGCCGCGGGCTCGATGCCGGCCTTGCGCAGATTGCGCCAGATCGAGAGCTCGGTGCCAAGCGCGCTCATATTGGGTGAATCGCCACGCGCGAGGATATGGCTCGAATGCAGCACGGTTTGATAGAGGACGTCCTTACGCTGCGTGATCGCGGTGACGGTGAAGACGGGATCGATATGCATCGGGCCGTAATAGCCCCACATCTCGCCATAGGGCCCTTCCATCTCGCGATAGCCGAGCTCGTCGAAATAGCCCTCGATCACCATCTCGGCGTCGGCGGGGACGAGCACGTCATTGGTGACGCTCTTCACCAGCGGCGCCGGCTCGCCGCGCAGACTGGCGAGGATGTTGCGCTCGTCGCCGGGGCGGCGCTGGACCGCGGCGAGGAAATCGATCGGATGCGAGCCGATGACGAAGCTTACCGGCAGCTTCTCCTTCCGCTCGACGCAGGCCTTGTAGATCTTCTTGAGATCGGAATTGGCCGTGAGATTGGCGCGCATCGTGTCCTTCGAGCGCAGCATCAGGCGGCGGCAGCCGATATTGGCGCGGCCGGTCGCCGGGTCGATCGAATAGTCGATACCCGACGAGATATAAGTCCCGCCGTCGAATTCATGCTGCGGATGGAAGGGCAGCTTGGTGAGATCGATCTGGTCGCCGGTTTTGATCACCTGATGGACAGGCGCATCGGCTGAGGCGATCTTGACGATCGGCTGCGGCGTCTCGATACGCCGCGCGAATTCGGAAACCGCCTTCGCCGGCTCGACCCCGAAAGCGGCAGCGAGGCGTTTGCGGCTGCCGGCGGTGGCCGCGACCACCTCGAAATGCTCGGCGCCGACATTCTTGAAGAGCTGTGCCTTGGGGCTGCTCTCGATGACATGGCTCAGATCGGCGAGCGCGACCGGCTCTTCATGGACCTCGAGTTCGCCGATCTCGGCGAGCTTGCCGACAAAATTCCGCAGCCGAAATTTGTCGAGGTCCATCTCCCGGCCCTCGACCGTCACTTTATGCACCATCGAAATCTCCTTCGAATCGTGGCGGGGTTTTTGCGCTTTTTCGGCCGGCACGCAACATGGTAAATGCGCGTCAAGGTAAACAAAAAGCGTGCAAAGCCCGTTATTGCCCACAGCGCGAAGCCAAAATCCCCAGCCGCTAAGCCGCGGAAACCGCAGGGGTAACGGAAATCTAATCTGTCTCTGGCTTGCTCAATCGTGATGTGGAAGCAGCAGAAGAGCAGCGGCGCAGAAAGCGTCCAGGCCAAGCGGATCGAGGCAGGCGAGCAAGTTCATCAAAGTGTGCCCCAGCGCGTGGCGGACCACGCGAGCGCGGCGCCGCGCGCGGCCGCTGTGCGCGCCGGCGGCCGGGTGATGACCTATGGCGAGCTCGATCAGCGCGCCGATGCCGTCGCCGGCTATCTTCGCTCGATCGGCGTCGGTCGCGAGACGGTCGTCGGTATTGCGCTCGAGCGCAGCTTCGAGCGCATCATTGCCTGTCTCGGCGTGTGGCGCGCCGGCGGCGCGTTGTTGCCGCTCGATCCGTCCGCGCCGGAAGCGCGGCTGCGCCACCTGCTCGACGACGCCAAGGCCCTCGCCGTCATCGGCCGCGCGGGCAGCGTCAATCGCCTCGCCAGCCTCTCCCGGCTGCCGGTTGCGCTCGATGCGCAGGGCAACGCCTTGGCGCAATTCGCGGTGCGCGCCGTGCGCGAGACCAATCATCCGCACGACCTCGCCTATGTGATCTATACGTCCGGCTCGACCGGCGCGCCGAAAGGCGCCGAGATCACGCATGGCAATCTCGCGCATCTCGTCGATTGGCATCACGCCGCGTTCGATCTGACCGCCGCCGATACGGCAAGCCACATCGCCGGTCTTGGATGCGATGCCGCAATCTGGGAAGTGTGGGCGTGCCTCGGTGCGGGCGCGACGCTGACCCTCGCCGACGACGCGGCGCGCGGCTCCGCGATCCGGCTGAAACAATGGCTCTGCGCCGAGCAGGTTTCGATCGCTTTCGCGCCCACGCCGCTCGCCGAGCTGCTGATCACCACGGAATGGCCAGCCGCGGCGCGGCTCCGCTTTCTGCTCACCGGCGGCGACACGCTGCATGTCTTCCCGCGGCCCGATCTGCCTTTCGCCGTCGTCAACAATTACGGCCCGACGGAATGCACGATCGTCGCCACGTCCGGCGTGATGCCGACGCGGAGTGTCGACGGCGCGCTGCCTTCGATCGGGAAAGCGATCGCGGGCGCGACGATTCACATCCTCGATGACGAGGGCGAGCCTGTTCCGCTGGGCTGGCCGGGCGAGCTGTGCATCGGCGGCCATGGCGTTGGCCGCGGCTATCGCAATCAGCCCGAGCTCACCGCGGAGCGCTTCCTCGCCGACCGTTTCGGCGGCGAGCCGGACGCGCGGCTCTACCGCACGGGCGATCTCGCGAGCATGCTGCCGAACGGCGAGATTTGTTTCCGCGGCCGGATCGACCATCAGGTGATGGTCCGCGGCTATCGCGTCGAGCCCGACGGCATCGCCGCCACGCTCGCGCGCCATCCCGCCATCGCGTCTTGCGCCGTCATGCCGCGCGAGAATGCGCAAGGCGAGAAATATCTCGTCGCCTATATCGTCGCGGCGGCCGAGCGGAGCGGCATCGCGGGAGAGCTGCGCGCCTTTCTCGCGCAAACGCTGCCGGAATACATGATGCCGGCGGCTTTCGTCGGCCTCGCCGAGCTGCCGCTGACGGCGAGCGGCAAGCTCGACCGGAACGCGCTGCCCGAGCCGACGCGCGAGAATGCGCTCGATCACGCCGGCTTCCGCGCACCCTCGACGCCGACCGAGATCAGGCTCGCCGCTATCGTCGCGGAAGTGCTCAGCGCCGAAGGCATCGGCGCGGACGACAATTTCTTCCTCATCGGCGGCCATTCCTCGCTCGGTGCGCAAGTCGTCATTCGCGCGCGCGAGGCTTTCGGCGTCGAGCTGACGCAATGGCATCTTTTCGAAGCGCAAACCGTGGCGAATCTGGCGGCGAAGATCGAGGATCTTCTCCGCGCCAAGCGCGCGTCGCCGAGCGGCGAAAAAGCGAAGCGCGCGCTCGGCAAATGATCGTCTGAACGATTATTTTTTCGCGCCGAGTCAAGCGCGCCGCTGTCGCGGCAAAACATCTAAAATTGCGCGCGATAGATTTATTTAAAGGTGGCGATGCGCGCGATGAATGCCCTTATATGAAAGCAAGCGATCAACGGGAGCACTCGAAGCATCCCAAAACGATCGCGAATGAGCGGGGGCATAACTTGGCACCGGTGGTGGCGATGCAACCGGGGCCGGCCGAAGAGGGACTAATCGATGTTCAAAATGATGGTCGCGCCGTGGCGCGATGCGAGCCCCTATCTGGGCGTCGGCACCTACTATCGAGCGCGCGACGCCGCGCCCGACGCTGAACCGGAAGACCTGGTCGACGTGACCCTCGAATCGCCGCTCATCCTCAACGAGCGCCAGGTCCGCATGCTGGTGCAGAAATACGGCACCAACTCGGCGGATCGCATGACGGCGCTGTCCGGCGCGTGGACCTTGCGGCGCGAGATCGTGCAGATGGGCCATGACGGCATTATCGCCGTGGGCTCGAAGCCGCAGCGCAAGCCGTTGACGCTCGTTGCTTTGGCGCAGCCGGGCGAGGTCGTGCGACCGATGGCACCCGACAATTCGGGCCGGAAATCCTCGGGTGCGCAGATAACGCGCCTCGCGCTGGCGGAACTCGGCGGCCCGATCTAATCGAATGGGCCCTCATCCGAACGGATGAAATCCCGCGGCCATGCCCGCGGGCTCGGAAAGTCTCCGTTAAGCCAGGCGCCCTAAGGTCGCGCTGGATCTGAACAAGCGCGACTTTGGGACTGGCCGACATGACGGCGATCGATTGGACCGACTGCTACCTCACGATCGAGATCGGCGATGGCGTGAAACGCGCGCTGGTGGGCCATTTCACCAGCTTCATCGCCGGCGCGCTCGGCGCACGCGACGTCACCGCAACGATGGGGCCGGCGCGGGACAAAATCGATCGCGATGCGTGGCGACTCGCCGCGCGCGTGCTGCGCGAGGTCGAAGCGGAAATCGATGGCGCGCTCGATGAGACGCTGCTCGCGCCCGATCCGCAGAAGACCGTGCAGGACATCCTTGCCGCCGCGGTCGAGATCGCGGTTGGCGAAAGCGAGCAACACTATCTCGGCGACGAGCTGTTCGGCCTGCCCAGCCTGCTCGAGAACCTCGCCGGCGACAATGCCGGCGCCGCGCCGGCCGCGCGCTAAGAATCAGCGCAGCGGCTCCGCCCCCGGCGTCAGCATCGGCGGCAGTGCGAGAACGATCCGCACCAGATCCGCCTGACGGCTCGCGCCGACCTTCTTCAGCACGGCGCGCAGCTGCGTGCGCACCGTCGGCATGCGCACGTCGAATTCCTGAGCAATCTCGGTCAGGCGCCGTCCCTCGGCGATGCCGGCAGCCACCCGAGCCTCGGCTTTGGAGAGGCCGAAGAGCTGGCTCAAGCGCGGCGCAAGCTCGTTGTTGCGATGCGCAAGATCGCTCACGAAGACGAGTGCCCGCGCCCCCTTGCCCTCGGCGCCGCCGGTGGCGGTCAGCGGCATTACCACGACCGCGTAAGGCAGCTTGCCGGAAGGGCGAGCGATGAGCAGCGCGCCGCCTTCTCGTTTTTCCGCACGTCCCGTCACCGCCGCGTCGCGCAGCGCCGCGAGCAGGCTGTTGGTCTCGAAAGAGCGCGCCGCCTGGATGCGGTTATCACGCCGTCCGAGCCCGTCATTCTCGGCAAGGATCTCCTCGGCGGCGGCGTTGGCGAAGCGCACCTGGCCGCTTTGATCGGCGACGAGCGCCCCGACAGACATGTTGTCGAGGATGCGTTGCGGCAATTCCCAATCGAGCGCGCGTTCATCAATCGCGCGCGAGAGGCGCTCGGCATTCGCCATGTGGTGGACGAGGCGCCGGAACTCGATCACCTCGGCCGCCGAAAACGGCGGGCGCCCGGTGGCGCGCTCGACATAGATCTGGCGATACTCGCGGCCGATCTCGGTAAGATTAGCGCCGAGGCTATGGCCGATCCCCTGCTCGGCGAGGAACGCGCGCTCGAAGCCGCCATCCTCGAGGATCGCATCGCTGCGATCGTAATGCGAGACGAAGATGCTCTCGGCATGAGCGCGCTCGAGGAAGCGGCGGCGCGGATCGACGGCGCCCCAACGCGTGCGGTAGAGCGTCACGAAATCCGGCGAGAGGGTGCCGGCCACAATGCAATCCGCCACCGCGTTATTCTCTTTATCCCAGACGAGATAGAAAGCGCCGGCCGCTTCGAGCGTTTGCGCCAGCATGCTGAGGCCGCGGCGGCGCGTCGCCGGCTCGATCGCCGCGTCGTATAGCGAGGCGATGGCGTCGTCGCGCAGGATTTCGTAATTGTCGACCCTTGCCATGTGCGCGCCGTGCTGAACTGAGCTCATTCGAGGCACCCGGAAGCAACGTGTTGGTAACCCTAACTCTACCGTAACCCTTTCCTTCGGCGTCGAACGAACGAAGACAAGTTCAGCTAAATGCAATCTTTCGGTAAGCGCATCAGCCGTTCATCATTCGAATGCGCGAAAAATTCGAAACAGTTTTCATAGCGATGACGTGAATGCGGCACGGAACCGCATGGCGGCCTTGCTCCAGCGAGCCAAGAAGAGCCGCGCCGCCGTCCATACATGCGCCGCTTAAAGCTGGCCGCTAAGAGGTCGGCGGGACGCCGCCCTGGAGCAAACGAGGCCAATAGCGCGGGAGATTAGGTGGTATTCAGGGACGCAGCGGCGGGACGTCGCGATAGCGGCGCGAGAACGTTCGCTCGATGCGTTTCTTCAGCCGCGCGATCGCGTGCCGATCCATGCGGATGAGGACCCGCTGCTGGTTGCTCGCGACGAGGACGAGAGCCGCCGGCTGATCGCTACCATTATCGAGGATGTCGGCAGCGATCGCATCGTAAGTGACGACGAATTTTCGTTCTGTCATCGGCTCCTCGCACCAATCGCGGCGACGCGATTATGCGCTCGCAGCGGATGCAATCATGATTCCGCTTTTCATTCGTTCGACGTAAATCGCCGAGTCGGACGAGTCGGCAAGCACATGCCATAGTCTTGCCACAAAGCGCCGCGCAGTGCCGACGCCGCTCTCGTTGGCCGGATGACTTTGGGGGCAAAAAGGATGGCGTGGTTCCCATGGTGAGTAAGGTCATGAAGCTCGGGCTCGGGTGGCCCCCGCTGTCGCTCTGGCGGCGGCGGGCGTTGCGCCCGGCCATCACCGCGCCGGCAGCCGCGCGTCACGCGCGCCCGCCGCGCATCATCGGCTATGGCGCCGCATTCTTGATCATCGCGCTGACAAGCGCCGACGGCGTTGCGATCTGGCATCTGCGCCAGACGGCGATGGAGAACGCCGAAGACAGTCTCGGCAAGCTCAATCGCGTCCTCGAGGAGCAATCGGTACGAACCCTGCAAGGCGCCGATCTTGTCCTCGCCGCGATCGACGCGGAATTTGCGAGTGCCGGCATCCGCGATGCAGTGCAGTTCCGGCGCAGCGCCACCAGCAGCGACGCGCATCTCGGCCTTGCCCGCAAGATCTCCGGCTTGCCGCAGATCGCAGCCTTGTTTCTGGTCGATGCCTCCGGCGCCGTGCTCGGCAATTCGGGCGCGCGCCTGGCGCGTGAGATCAACATCCGCAATCGCGCCGATTTCGCGCTGCTGCGCGACCACGCCGATCTCGGCACCATCATCAGCGCCCCGGTTGTCAGCCAGTCGGAGGGCGTCGCGACGATCTATCTCGCTCGCCGCTTGAGCACCGTCGATGGCCGCTTCCTCGGCATCGTCTCGGCCGCGATCCGCCTCGATTACTTCGAGAATTTCTACCGCGATGTCTCGATTGGACCCGGCAGCGCGATCGCTTTGTGGCGCACCGATGGCACGCTGGTCGCGCGTTATCCCGCCGTGCCTATGGACACCAAGGCCGTGCTCGACAGGTCCTTGCTGGGCGACGGCCGGCCGAGCGAGAAATTCGGCCCGGTGCGCATCGGCAATCCGGTCACCGGCGAGCCGGTGGTTCTCGCCGGCCAGCGTCTCGGCACCTATCCGCTGATCGCGACGACATCGCTGACGATTGCCGGCATCCTCTCGACCTGGAAAATCGAGGCAGCGATCGTCGCCGCGGTCGGCCTCATCCTCAGCATCGCGATCGCGGCAATCGCCGTGCTGTTCCGGCGGCAGTTCCTCGCGCAATTGATCATGACCCGGACCTACGCGCGGCTTGCCGATGAGAGCGAGGCGCGTCGCGATCTGGTGCGTGCGGTCGAGCGCGCTGAAGCGATCGCCGCCGAGCGCCGCCTCGCCCAGGAAGCGTTGCAGCATAGTGAACGACGCTTCCGCGATATTGCCGAGTTCAGCGCCGATTGGATTTGGGAATCCGACTTCAATCATCGCTTTACCTTCTTGAGCGGCGAAGGCGCCCAGGCGGTTTTCGGCAAGACGCGCTGGGAGGTAGCCGGCGGCGATCCGGTGAACGATCCCTATTGGCGGCGCCACAAGGCCGATCTCGACGCGCATCGCCCCTTCCGCGGCTTCCGCTTCTCGATCACCTGGCCGGGCAGCGGCACGGCGCAGCATTTCTCCGCCAGCGGCAAGCCGATCTTCGACGATGAGGGGCGTTTCCAAGGCTACCGCGGGACGATCACCAACGAAACCGAGGCGATCGTCGCCAGTCAGCGCGCGCGTCTCGCCGATCGTCTGCTGCGCGACGCCGTCGACAGCATCTCCGAAGGCTTCGTGATCTTCGACGCCGAGGATCGGCTGGTGATGTCCAACGAGGCCTATCGCCGGATGTATCCGGAGATCGCCGACCTGATGGTGCCCGGTGCGAGCTTCGAGGACATCGTTCGCGCCGGCGTGGCGCGCGGCCAGTTCGCCGATGCCGAAGGCCGTGAAGAGGAATGGATTGACGAACGCATCCGCCAACACCGTCAGACCGAAGGCGCGGTCGAGCAACGCTTGAGCGGCGAGCGCTGGTCGCTGGCTTCCGAGCGCCGCATGAGCGACGGCGGCATCGCCGGCCTGCGCATCGACATCACGGCGCTCAAACACGCGCAATTCGCCCTCAACGAAAGCCGCTTGCGGCTCGATGAAGCGGAGAAGATCGCGCAGCTCGGCTGCGCCGACTTCAATATCGTCACGCACAAGCTCACCTGGTCGAGCGAGACCTATCGCATCTTCGGCCTCGATCCGCGCGAGCTTCCGCCGATGGGGGAGGCCTATCTCGCGCTCGTCGATCCGCGCGACCGCGCGCGCGTCGGCGCGCTTTGGGCCGAGCTCGAGCGCGGCGTGAAACCCGCGCCGATCGAGTACTGGATCATCCGCCCCGATGGCCAGGCGCGCCTGATCCACGGCGAACACGAGATCATTCGCGACAGAAGCGGCATGGCGGCCCGTATCGTCAGCACGCTGCAGGACGTGACGGCACAGCGCGCCGCCGAGCAACGCTCCCGCGAGCTGGAGCGGCTGCTCATCCATTCGCAGAAGCTCGAAGCGCTCGGCACGATGGCCGGCGGCCTCGCGCACGAGCTCAACAATATCCTCGCGCCGGTCCTCTCGCTGGCGTCGGTCGCGCTCGAGGATTTTCCGGCCGATTCCGCGACCCGGCGGGATCTGGAGCTGGTCGTCGTCGCGAGCCAGCGCGCGCGCGATCTGGTGCGGCAGGTTCTGGCTTTCGGCCGCAAGCAGACAATGGAAAAAAAGCTGATCGAGCCCGCCACGACGATACGCCAGACCTTGCGCATGATGCGCGCGACGGTGCCGGCCTCGATCGAGATCGTCGAGCAAATCGATGCGGTTCCGGCAATCCTCGCCGATCCCGATCAGCTGCAGCAGGTGGTCGTCAATCTGGTGACCAATGCGCAGCAGGCGATTGGCGAGCGTCTCGGCAAGATCACCGTCAGCCTGACCCAGAACGATGACACGGCCGACCAGAACATTCGCCTCGTGCGGCTCGCCGTCACTGATGACGGCTGCGGCATGGAGGCCGTGCTGGCGCAGCGTATCTTCGAGCCCTTCTTCACCACCCGCGAGGCCGACCGCGGCAGCGGCCTCGGCCTCTCCGTGGTGCACGGCATCGTCACCAGCCATGGCGGGCGGATCGATCTGCGCACGGCTCCGGGCCAGGGCTCGGAATTCGCGATCACCCTCCCGGCGGCCGAGCGGCGCGAGCTCATCTGCCTCGTGCAGAGCGCGGCGTGAGGAATGGCCGTGCGCGACGATACGATCCTCATCATCGATGACGAGCCGATGATCCGTCACCTCGCGGCGCGGGTCCTCGATCGTGCCGGCTACCGGACCGTCAGCGCCGCGAACGGGCTCCAGGGCGTCGCCTGCTTTCGCCGCGAGCGGCCGGCGCTCGTGATCACCGATCTCATCATGCCCGAGCGCGAAGGGATCGAGACCATTCGCCTCATCCTGCGCGAAGGCCCGAACATTCCAATCATTGCTATTTCAGGCGGGACGCTGACCGGCACGGCGGATTTCCTCGCCATGGCGCACGAGCTCGGGGCGACCGCTATCCTGCGCAAGCCCTTCGAGCCGATCGAACTGCTGCTCCTCGTCGAGCGCTGCCTCGGCGACGTGCCCGTGACAAGCCGCGCCCATCTCACGCATTAAAATTCCGTCAGATCACGCTCGCACGCGACCACGGCCATAGTATCGCCACGATCTGTCGACGGATTGTTCAAATCTGTTGACCGATTGTTCAAGTAGAAAACGAATTGTGGTCGCAGTGTGGAGAAATAAGCGACCGTTTTCCGATATTGGATTTTCCTGTGAAAGCGGGGAAATGTCGCACAAAACTCCAGGTTTGACGCATAAAAGCCGAGATTACCGACAAAGATTTCTTCCACTGCTGTTGTGGGTCTTAGCAGGAGGAAGAAAATGGCCGTTACAACATTTGCGGACGACGTCGTCCAGAACCTTCCCCGCCTCGAGGGCTTTGCGCGCCGGCTCGCCGGTAATCGCAGCTTTGCCGACGATCTCGTGCAAGAAACGGTTTTGCGCGCCCTCGTTCACGCCGATCAATTCCGTCCCGGCACCAATCTGCTCGCCTGGCTGACGACGATTCTCCGGAACGCCTATTTCAACGAAAAGCGCCGGCAGCGTCGCATCGGTCCGCTCGATCCGACGAGCGTGCCGTCGCCCGCGATCAGCGACGAGCAGGAATGGCATCTGCGGATGCGCGACGTGACCTGCCGCTTCGCGACCTTGCCGGCGGCGCAGCGTGAAGCGCTCATGCTCGTCGGCGCCAACGGCTATTCCTACGACCACGCGGCGAAGCTCGCGGGTTGCGCCGTCGGCACGATGAAGAGCCGTGTCTCGCGCGCGCGCTCGGAGCTGCAGAATATGCTCGATCGCGGCGATGTCCCGGCATGGGCGCGCGATCTTTATTACCGCGATCTGGAGCATCTCGACAAGGCCGCCTGAGCGCACCACCATTGAAGCCGCAAAGCAGCGGGTTCCGGGTCTCCGGAACCCGCTCTTTTTTGGCGCGCGCTTTCACCCGCGCGCGCGCCGGCGCGGCGGCCGGGCGGTGCGAGCGCGCTCAGCCGCCATGCGGATCTCGAGCTCGGCATTGAGCTCGGCGCCGAGCAGCACCACGAAGGCGGCGATGTAGAGCCAGAGCAGGAGCACAACGACGCCGCCAAGCGAGCCGTAGCTCGCATCGTAGGACGCGACCTCCGAAACATAGAGCGCGAACAGCGCGGAACTGCCGATCCAGACGATCGTCGTCAGGATGACGCCCCAAGCGCCCCATGGCCGGTCGCTATCCTCCCGCGCCGGGCCAAAGCGATAGACCCCGGCGATCGCGAGCGCGACCAGCACGGTCAGCGCCGGCCAACGGATGAGCTCGAACACCAGGCGCGTACCGTGGGAAAACGGAAAGAGCCAATTGATCGCCACCGGCAACACAGCAAATAGCATCAGCGAGAGCAGCGCGAACACCATGGAGCAAAGTGCAAGCACCAGCGCTGCGAGCTGGAACCGCAGATAACCGCGCGTCTCCGGCTGCTCGTAAGCGGCGTCGAGCGCCGAGATCATCGAAGACGCCGCCGATTGCGCGCTCCAGATCGCCACCAGCAAGCCGAGGATAAGGCGAAGCCCAAGGGTCGTTTGCGGCTTGGTCGCGAGAAGCTTGAGGAAATCCGTCAGTATGTCGATGACGTCGGCGGGCAGCAGGCCGATCAGAGAGCTGACTTGGGCCTCGACCTGGGCCGGATTGAACATCAGGCCATAGATCGAGACGATCGCGGTCAGGATCGAAGGGATAGCAACGAAGATATAGAAGGCAACACCGGCGGCGAGGATCGAGACATTGTCGCGACCGATGCGCGCCCCGGTCGCGACGAGAATGCTCCACCATTCCCGGCGCACGATCTGGTGCCAGCGCCGAGCTTCGGGAATGAGGCGCGTCGTGAGCGCGACTTTTGCCTCGCGCAAGATCTTGCTGTCGGCAGCCATCGAGCGATTGCCTCGCGGATTGGCCTTCCGCCTCCGCAACAAGGACGTATGTCTTCCTTCAACCGGGAGCGCGAAGCGCGGTTCCGCTACGCACTTGAACCGGTGCCGCGCGCCAGCGTTTAGTGCGCGGGAGACGAGAATGGCCGCTATTGTGCTGCGCGGGCTGTCCCTGGCGGCGATCTATCTGCTGCTGGTCGGCCAGCTTTCGGGAGACGAAATCGGCCTCGCGCTCGCCTGCGGGTTGCTTGTGCTTGGCTGGTCGCTGGCGCTCGATCGCGTCGCGCGACGCAACTTCAGCTTTTCGCTCGGCGCGCTCGCAATCGTCGGCCGCGCCGCGAGCAATGTGCCGCAGGCGATCATCGCGGTCGCTCCGGCGCTGTTGTGGCGTCGGCGCGGCAGTGTCGCGCAGGAGGCCCTGGCGCGGGGCGGCAAGAGCGGCGTCGATGCCGGCCAGCGCGCGGCAGCTCTCCTGGCGATATCGCTCGCACCCGATCGTTACGCGCTGCGCTGGTCGAAGCGCGGCGAGGCGGTCGAAATCCATCGTCTCTCGCTAAAGCCGGCGCCGGGCGAGCAAGCATGACATCCGAGGCGACGCTGTGGACGGCCGCCGCGCTCGCCCTCGTGCCGCCGCTCGGCGTTGGCGTGCTGCTTTGCTGCCGGCGGAGCGAGCCGATGCGGCTGGCGGCCATGCAATTCATCGTCGCCACCGGCACGCTTTTTCTCGTCGCCTTGAGCTTCGTCCTCGACGAAGCATCGTCGATCGATCTCGCCCTCACCTGCGCGTTCCTCGGTTTGCCGGCGACGCTGCTCTTCGCGCTCTTCCTCGAGCGCTGGCTGTGAGCATCGCTCTCGGCATCCTGCTCGCGCTGATGGTCGCGGCGGCTTGGCTCGGCGCGATCGGCCTTCTGCGCTTGCGCACGGCACTCGCGCGCTTGCATTGCGCCACCTTCGTCGCCGTCGCCGGCGGCCTTGCCACGACGGCGGCCGTCTTCGTTGGCGACGGCGCATCTTCGCGCGCGTGGAAATCGCTCGGTCTCATGTTCATGCTGCTCATTATCGGCGCCGCCACCAGCCACGCTTTGGGACGTGCGCTCGTGACGCGCCAGGAGGCGGATAAGTGACCTGGCTTGTCGCGCTCCTGCTGCTCCTCGCGGCAGCCGCGGGGAGCGGCGTGGTGCTTAGCCGCGATCCGCGGCGCCAGATTTTTGCCATCGCGGCAAACGGGCTGGTGCTGTCCGCCTTGTTCTTCGCGCTCGAGGCGCCGGACGTAGCGCTCTCCGAGCTCGCCGTCGGCACCGCCGCCACGCCGTTGATGTTCCTCGTCATCCTGGCGGCGATCCGCATGGACAGGAAAGGGTGATGAGCACGCGACTGCGCTTGGCACTGTTCGCTGTGGCGCAGCTCTGCCTGCTGCCCGCGATCTGGAAGATCGCCCGCGCGCTGCCGCCTTTCGGCAATCCGATCGAGATCTACGGCCGCAGCATCGATACGCTCGGTCCGCCGCTGCGGCATATTTCGAACATGGTGAGCGCGGTGAATTTTGACTTCCGCGGCCTCGACACGGTCGGCGAAGAGTTCATGCTGCTCTGCGCCGTCACGGGCGCGGTGACGCTGCTGCGCGGGATTCGCGGCGAGGACCGCGGCGCCAAAGCGGAACGGCTGCCGGGACGCCCTCTCCTCGACCGGGCAGAATCGACGATCCTCGTCGCGCGCGTCTTCGCGCCGCTGATCCTGCTGTTCGGCCTCTACATGGTGCTGCACGCGACCGTAACGCCGGGCGGCGGCTTCCAGGGCGGCGTCATCATCGCGTCGGGTCTGCTGCTGGTCTATCTCGGCGAAGGTTACGACGCGTGGCGTTGCCTTGCTCCGTCGCGCGTTTTCGACGCGATGGAAGGCGGCGGCTCGTTGCTCTTCCTACTCTGCGGCTTGGGGCCGATGGCGGCAGGCGGCGTGTTTATGGAAAATCTGCTGCCGCTCGGCAGCATCAAAGACGTGTTTTCCGGCGGTCTGATCGTGATCGAGAATGCCAGCGTCGCGATCGCCGTGATCGGCGGCTTCGCGATGCTGTTCCTCGAATTCATGGAGGAGACGCGCGCTGCCGAAACGGAGAATGAGCGGTGAGCGTGCTGCCGTGGCTCGTCGCAGCGTGGCTCTTCTGCGTTGGCATCTACGGCATCGTGACGAGCCGCAATTTCGTTCACCTCATCGGCTGTCTCTCGGTCTGTCAGTCGTCGACTTATGTCCTGCTGCTCGGCATCGGCTATCAATGGGGCGCGGTGGCGCCGATCTTTTACGATCATCCGCCCGGCACGCCAGCCGTCGATCCGGTGGTGCAGGCGCTCGTGCTGACCGATATCGTCGTCGGCGCCACCGTCACCGCGCTCCTCCTCGCCATGGCGCTGCAGGTTTCGCGCAAGCACGAGACCCTCGATCCGCAGAAGCTGCGGCCTTTCATCGACGAAGGGCGACGATGACATGACGGCGCTGGTGCCGCTGACCATTGCCGTGCCGCTCGCTGTCGCGGCGCTTCTCATCGCGATCGCACACTTCATCCCGCCGAGGCTCGCCGATGCGGCAGCTTTGCTTGCGGCGCTTGCCTCGGCGGCGATATGCGCCGTGCTCGCCATCCATACGATGCAGCACGGCGCGCTCACCTATTGGTTCGGCGGCTGGATGCCGCGGCCGGGCGTGGTTCTCGGCATCGGCTTCGGCATCGATCCGGCGAGCGCGGGATTTGCCGCCTTCATCGGCTTGTTGATCGCCGCGACCTCGGTCTTCGCCTGGGGCTTCTTCGACGAGGTGCACGCGCATTTCCACGTCATCATGCTGCTCTTCCTGGCGGCGATGGTCGGGTTCTGCCTGACGCGCGATCTCTTCAACCTCTTCGTCTGGTTCGAGGTGATGAGCGTTGCGGCTTATGCCCTGACCGCCTATCGGCTGGAGCGGCCGTCGCTGGCCGGCGCGCTCAACTTCGTCGTCGTCAACAGCATCGCGAGCTTCATGATGCTCGGCGGCGTCGCCCTGCTGTATGCGCGCGCCAGTACGCTCGATTTCGAGGCGCTGAGGGAGGCGATTGCCAGAGCCGGCGACGATCCGGTGACGACCGGCGCGTTTTGCCTGCTCGCCGCCGCGCTGATGGTCAAAGCCGCGATCTTCCCCTTCCATTTCTGGCTCTCCGACGCGCATGCGGTCGCGCCCAGTCCGGTCTCGGTCATCTTCTCCGCCGCGATGGTCGGGGTCGGGCTCTTCGGGCTCGCAAAGCTCACCCTCGACGTGTTCCCAAACGCGACCGCGCCGCAATCCTTCGCGCAAGGCGGCTTCGCCGCTCTTGGCGGGCTGACCGCCGTCATCGGCGCGACCATGTGCTGGATGCAGCGCCACTTGAAGCGCATGCTCGCCTTCTCGACCATCAGCCATCTCGGCATCATGTTGCTCGGCCTTGCCTCGCTCTCGGCGACGGGGTTCGGCGGCATGCTCGCCTATCTCGTCGGCCATGGCCTCGTGAAGGGCGCGCTCTTCATGCTGGCGGGGATTTTGCTCGCAACCCAACCGGGTGCCGACGAGATAACCCTGCGCGGCCGCGGCCGCGACATCTTTCCGGCCGGGATCGCGATGGCCGTCGGCGCGCTGCTGCTTGGCGGCCTGCCCTGGGGCATTCTCGATGCTGGCACGCAGCTGATCGGTGCGACCTCATCGCTCGGCGTGGCCTGGATCGAGGGCACGGTGCTGTTCGGAACGGCGGTGACAGGCGCGACCGTGCTGCGCGCAGCGCTGCGCATTTTTCTCGATCTCGGCCCCACGGCCAATCCGGAAGAAGAGCAATCGCCGACCGAGGAAGAGGCCGAGGTCGCGGACCGGCCGCTCTGGCTGATGCTCGCGCCTTGCGTTTTTTTGCTGGCACTCGCCCTCATTCCGGGCGAGGCCGCCCGGCGCTTCCTGACCGTCGCGGTGGGGTTCTATCCGAAACTCGCGCCCGGCGATCTCGCAGCGAGCGGCGCGGAATGGCTGCCGTGGCTCTCGGTTTTTCTCGTAGTTGCGCTCGCCCTATCGGAGCTTTTGCGCGATCGCTTTCCGACGCGTGTGCTGGTCGCGCGCGATGCGCTGTTGAGGCCGATTTTCTTCGGCGTGCGCAGCCTCCACACGGGCCTCGTCGGCGACTACGTCGTGTGGCTGATGCTCGGCATCGCCGGCTTCGCCTGCGCGCTCGCCGTCGTTTGAGGCTTACTTCGCGGGAGCCGGTTCGCGGATCGCCTGCTTGACCGCCGCGGGCGCCGGGTCGCGCAGCTTCAGGATACGCCGCGCATTGCCCTGGAAGATCTTCTCCTGATCGGCCTGCGACATGCCGGTCTCGCCGAAGAATTTCAGCGCCGCGGCCGGGTTCCAGCACGGATAGTCGCTGCCGTACATCACGTGATCGACGCCGTAGAAATCGATCGCGAATTTGATGCCGGCGGTGTGCGGCGAGACTGTATCGGTATACATGCGGCGGAGATATTCGCTCGGCAGCCGCGGCAGCTTGGCGGCGCCGGAATTCTTGTCCATGCGGCCCGCCTGATAGGGCAACGCCCCGCCGGTATGCGACATGAAGATCTTCAAATTCGGATGCCGCTCCATCATGCCCGAGAGCACAAGGCGGTACGCGGCGACACTGACATCGACGACACGGCCAAGGCTGAGATAAAGCGCGCCGTTATAGCCGTCGAGGAGATCCTCATAGATGCCGTCGGTCGGATGCAGGAAGAGCGGCACGTCGAGCGCTTCGACGCGGTCGTAGAACGGCTCGAGGCGCGGCGCGTCGATATGCGGATCCGCGCCGACGCTGCCCGGCAGATTGATGCCGACGAGGCCGAGCGTGTTGATCGCGTGCTCCATCACCTCGATGGCGATCTTGGTGTCGTTCAGCGGCACCACGCCGGTGCCCCAGAAGCGGCCGGCATACTGGCGCTGGCGCGCCGCCATCTCCTCGTTCCACATCATGCAGATGTCGCGGGCTTCCTCGCCCGCGAAATCGGTGAAGGAAACGGTGAACGGCCCGACCGAGCAGATCACGCCCATGCCTGGATCGAGCGTGTCGAGATGCGCGAGCTGCGCCTCGAGATCGAACCACTCGCCGCCGACATTGGAGATGCGCTTGCCCTCATGCCGCCAATAGGTGTAGCCGCCCTTCGCATTGGGCTGAGCGCGCGGATAGTCCGTGCGCCGGCAGAGGTAATCGAGGACCGAGCGCGGCCGCCAATGGAAATGGGAGTCGATGATGCGCATCAAGGGTCACCTGCCGGTCATTTCCCGCCGCTGTCGCGCGGCTGAGTTTTCCTTGCGACCAAGCCTAGACCAGAGCCCGCGCGGCGGGAAGCCCCGAGGCGGTCCGGAAAGCCTCGTTTGCCGGGCTTGGAGTGCCGCTCCGGTTGCTCTAGATCATGCGTGAGGCGCGGGTAAGCCGCGGCCGATAGAGGTTTAACCATGCCGAATTCCGACGATCGCCAGCGCAAAGTCGCCGAGCTCATCAATGCGGTCGACAGCCTGATGGAGACAGCGCTGAAGGAGGAGCGGCTCGACGATGTGCCCGATGATTCGCTCGGCCAGCTCTTTGCCAGCGTGCTCCGCCTCTACGCCGCGAAGGTCGAGAGCGGCGACCTCATACGCACTTTTCCGAGCGGCAGCGGCGTCACCGCGACCGACGCGTTGATCGGCTGCACCGCGATTCTGCAAGCAGCCGACATCTCGATCTTCAGCCTCAATCACTGGCAGTCGATGACGACGATCGGCAAGCATCTGCCCGACGAGGAAGAGCCCAGCGAATAACGCCGGCGCGCGAAGGCGAACGGCCGAGCCTAAGACACGGGATTCGCAATTTTTGCCCAGGGCCGCCCCGTTTTTGATCAAAATCCATGCTCTCATGAATGCCGTTCGTCTTTGCGAGCGTTGCGCCTTGGTTGTGAGACGATGGAGGGGCCGTTGGGACTATCACCATCTACTGCCGTCCGTGCCCAGATCCTACTGACGGCCGATCTGCGGCATGACCTCTTCAAGGTCGAATATCTGCTGACCACGCTCAGCGCCGCCCCAGCCGAAACCAGCGAGCACACTTATCACCTCACTTGGCTGCGCAACCGCCAGCGCTATCTCAACATGGTGCTTGCCCGCCGCCGCGCGTTGCAGCAACAGAAAGTCGTCGATCTGGCGGCGTGGCGCCGCGCCACGCTGCCGAAGGAATCGCTGGACGACGTCGCTTAGCCGAGCCGGCATCGCCGAGCGGTAGCGAGCCGATCCTGCCGCCGGCGCCCGTGTTGCGGCGCTCCTCTGCTTGCCATAGGGTCCTTGATCAATCGACAACGCGTCGGCCACGGAGCATGAGCGCGGCGACGCAAAAGGGGGAGCCATGGAGACCGAAGCGGGCGGGCAACGCGTCACCGGTGCGGCCTTGCTCGGACCGATCATCGCGCTGTCGCTGCTTGTAGCCGCCTCACCCGCGTGGGCTGCGGATGAGAGCTTCGATGCGATCGTCGCCGCCGCGAAGAACGAGGGCGCGCTCGCGATCAAAGGCGCGCCGGGCAGCGTCTATGCCGAGGCTTTCACCGACGGCTTCAAGAAAAAATATCCCGACATCAAAGTCAGCTACACCGGGCTCAACGGCTTCGAATCGATTCCGCGGATCACGCGCGAGCGCGAGGCAGGCGTTTACAGTTGGGATGTCTACATCGGCGGCACGCCGTCGATCCTGAGCACGCTCAAGCCCGCCGGTGCCTTCGCGCCGCTGCGGCCCGCTTTGAAACTGCCGGAGATCGTCGACGACAAGGCATGGTTCGGCGGTTTCGCGGCGGGTTGGCAGGACCACGAGAAGAAATTCACCTTCGCCTTCGACTTCACGGTCAGCGCGCCGGGTTACGTCAATTGGGATTTTGTGAAGCGTGACGATCTCAAAACGCTGCAGGATCTTTTGAAGCCGGAATTCGCCGGCAAGATCGTCTGGGACGACCCGCGGCTCGGCGGCCCCGGCATCGCCACCGGCGCCACCATGCTGCTCAATCTCGATGAAGCCTACCTCGCGAAGCTCGTCGGCACGCAAAAGATCGCCTACAGCAACAACGGCCGGCAGGAAGCCGAATGGGTCGTGCGCGGCCAATACCCGATCGGCCTCGCCACCGGCTCGCAGGATCTCGAGCAATTCTGGCGCCAGGGTTTGGGCAAGAACGTCGAGGTCTGGATGGGCGACATAAAGACCGTTGCCGGCGGGCCGGGCTTCGGCGCGGTGGCGCTGATGGACAAGGCACCGCATCCCAACGCCGCGATCGTCTATCTCAACTGGCTGCTCTCGAAGGAGGGCCAGACCGAATACGTCAAATCGGGCCGCAACAGCCGCCGGCTCGACGTGCCGCCGAGCGACCTCGCGCTCGCCGGCAAGCCCGGCGTGCGTTACGAGGACATCCAGTCCGAGGATTCGATCCCGCTGCGCGACCGGGTGACCGACGTCGCGAAGAAGAATTTGAAGCAGTAGCGCGCTCGCCCGCTACGGCGCCGGCTTGCGCAGCCCGTCGACGAATTTGGCGTCCGCGACCAGCTGGGCAAAGGCTTCCTCGCGCTGCGGCACCGAGTATTTGGCACCTTTGATCGGCGCCGTCTCGGGCGGCGAGACCGGCGGGATGTCTTGACGGCGGCTGTCCTGCTCGATCGCCTTGGCGAGGCTTAGCTGCACGTCTTTGCCCAGCATCCAATTGACGAAAACGCGCGTCGCATTGGGATGCGGCCGCTGATTGAGGACGTAGAGGCAGTTGCCGCCGATGCTGATGATGCTGACCTCGGGCTTGTTGCCGAAAGCTTGGATGTCGCTCTGCTTGATCGCGCCGGCTTGCACATAGGGCGCGATCAGCGCGCTGACCGACGGGCCGATGCCGAACCAAGCGGTGGCGCGCGCCATCGCCTCGATCACTTGCGCCTGCTGCGCGAAGAGCAGCGCTTTCTGATCGACGAGCAGCTTGCGTAAATCATTGTCGCCAAGCGTCCTCAGCAAGCTGGCGTAGGATTGTCCGCTGCCCGGGACACCCGGATCCTGCCAGGCGGTCTTGCCCGCATAGGCCGGATCGAGCATCACGCGCAGGCCGAGCTGCGCCACCTTCTCGGCCGGGACATGGGCCGCATTGAAATAGGGGCTCAAGACGAAGGCCGACATGGAGAAGACGTATTTGCGCGGTGTGTCGACAAAGGCCTCATCCCAGCCGCCCCAGAGCTCGGGCTTGTTGACCTCGGGCAGGATCAACTCCGGCAAGAACGGATCGATCGCGCCGTCCTTGTAGAGCGTGAAGCCCGCCGCCGCGCCGGCCGCCGCGAGATCCCACAGATATTTGCCAGTTTGCCGCTCGACGCGCACGCGGGCGACGAACTGCTCCGAGGGGATCATCGAGAAATTGAGCTCGATCTTGGGATAGGCTTTGGCGAATTCGCGCAGGATGAAATCGCGCCATACCGGATTGGGCTGCGAATTGATGACGACCGTACCTTCTTTCTCGGCGGCGGCGACGAGGCGCTCCCATTCAGCCTTAGCCTGGTCCGCCGATTGCGCGCTCGCGGGCCGCGCCCACAGCTCGGCCACAAGCACAGCGATGCCGAGCCATCCCCATCTTCTCATCATGCTCCACCCCCAGCGGTTGAGTGATCCGCAGCCAAACGTCACGCGCACCACACCAGAAAGCCATACCTTCGGTCAATATCGCTTGATGGAAGCATGAACCGGCCTTTTGCCCGGGCGCTCGCTTTCCCTGACCCTCCCTTAGCGGCGATAATTCTCTCCGTCATGAAGATCGCGACCTTCAACGTGAATGGCGTCAACGGTCGATTGCCCGTGCTCCTGCGCTGGCTGAAAGAGGCCGCGCCGGACATCGCGTGCCTCCAGGAGCTGAAGGCGCCGGATGAAAAATTTCCGCTCGCCGCCATCAAAAAGGCCGGCTATGGCGCGATCTGGCACGGGCAGAAAAGCTGGAACGGTGTCGCCATCCTGGTGCGGGGCGCCGATCCGGTGGAGCGGCGCCGCGGTCTGCCGGGCGATCCCGCCGACATCCACAGCCGCTACATCGAGGCCGGGATCGGCGACCTGGTTGTCGGCTGTCTCTATCTGCCCAATGGCAATCCGGCGCCCGGACCAAAATTCGACTACAAGCTCGGCTGGTTCGAGCGCCTGACGCAATATTCAAAGAAGCTGCTCGCGAGCAAGGCGCCCGCGATCCTTGCCGGCGATTACAACGTGATGCCGACCGACCTCGACGTCTACAAGCCGGAGCGCTGGGTCACTGACGCGCTGTTCCGGCCCGAGGTCCGCAAAGCCTTCGCCCGGCTCACGGCACACGGTTGGACGGATGCGGTGCGGCAGCTGCATCCCGATGAGCGCATCTATACGTTTTGGGATTATTTCCGGAATGCCTGGGCGCGCGATGCCGGCTTGCGCATCGATCATCTGCTGCTCAGCCCGGGACTTGCCGGCAAGCTCGTCGAGGCCCGCGTTGATCGCCACGTCCGCGGCTGGGAGAAGGCGAGCGATCATGCGCCGACATGGGTCGTGCTCGGCGATAGCAGACAAACGGGCACGAAGCGAGCATCGCGCGCGCATCGTTGAGGGCGTAAACTGATCGCGTTCGCGAGGAGTTAGGAATGGCTGACGGCGCCCAAGGCAAAACGGCGCTCATCACCGGCTCGACCGACGGGGTGGGCCGCGCGGTCGCCCAGCGTTTGGGCCGCGAAGATTTTCGCGTGTTGGTGCATGGCCGCGACCAGGCTAGAGGCGATGCGCTGGTCGCAGAAATCGTTGCCGCGGGCGGCGTGGCGGAATTCCTGCGGACCGACCTCGCATATCTCGCCGAGGTTCGGCATCTCGCGACCGCGGTCGAGCGGAAGACGGATCGCCTCGATATTCTCGTCAACAACGCCGGGATCGGAACCGCCGGAGCCGAGCGTCTGACGAGTGCCGATGGCTACGAGCTGCGCTTTGCCGTCAATTATCTCGCCGGTTTTCTGCTGACGCGCTTGCTTCTCCCGCTGCTGCGACGAAGCGCGCCGGCACGCATCGTCAATGTGTCATCGGGCGGCCAGCAAGCGATCGATTTCGACGACGTCATGCTGACCCGCGGCTACAGCGGCATGCGCGCTTATTGCCAGAGCAAGCTCGCGCAGATTCTTTTCACTTTCGACCTCGCCGAGGAGCTCGCCGGCACGGGCGTCACCGCGACCTGCTTGCACCCGGCGACCTACATGGACACGACCATGGTCCGGCGCGCCGGCGTCAAGCCGTGGAGCAGCGTCGGTGAAGGCGCCGACGCGATCATGAACCTTGCGCGCGCGCCGGCGCTCGCAGGAAAGAGCGGCCTCTATTTCAACGGCGTGAACCAGGCGCAAGCCAATGCACAGGCTTACGACCGCGATGCGCGCCATCGGTTGCGGACGCTGAGCCTGGCATTGACGGGCCTCGCGCCGGGCTGATGATCTAGCGCTCATGCCCGCCCGCGTCATCCGGCCGCTGCTCGCCATCGATGGCGACTCTTTCGCCCATCGGGCGTATCACGCCCTGCCCAAGACGATCCGCCGCAAAGGCAACAAGCCGGCGGGTGCGATCGTCGGCTTCGCGAATTTTTTGCTGCGCCTCTACGAGGCGGAACGCCCCCGCGCCGTGCTCGTCGGCTGGGACACGCTCGATGCGCCGACCTATCGCAACCGCGCGCTTCCGGCCTATCAGTCGGGCCGGGAATTCGCCGATGATCTCGTCGAGCAACTCGAGCTGCTTCCCGAATTCGTCGCGGCCTGCGGCTTTGCCTGCGCGAAGGCCGCGGGGTTCGAGGCCGACGATTTCATGGCGGCGGCGGTTGTCCGCGAGGAAAAACGGGGTGGCGACACCATCGTTGCCACCGGCGACCGCGATGCGTTTCAGCTCGCCTCGCCGAAGACAACGATCCTGCAGCCGGCGGGCGGCGGCGAAATGCTGCGCATCGGTCCGGCGGAGGTATTGGCGCGCTATGGCGTCGAACCCAAGCAAGTGCCCGATTTCATCGCCCTGCGCGGCGACCCCTCGGACAAAATTCCGGGCGCGCCGGGCGTCGGCCCGAAAGGCGCCGCCGCGACGCTGCGCAAGTACCGCTCCCTCGAAGGCGCATTGAAAGACGGATGTTTTCCGGCGCTGGTTGATAAATTGCGGCTTTATCGCTCGATCGCCACGATGGACAAGCGCGCGCCCTTACCAGCGCTGCGCGACCAGAAGCCGAGCTGGCTCAAAGCGGCCGACCTCGCGCGGCAATGGGCGCTCATCCGCCTCGCCGACCGGCTCGAAGGGCTCGGCAAGGCCTGAGCCTCAGCGCGGCTGCGGGCTGGCAATGATTGCGCTGCGCTCTGACTTTTCCTAATCTCGCGCGCTCCCGATCGTGGGTCCGCCGGCACCGGCGACGCGCGCGGTTCGGGATCGTGCGAGGGCGGGCCAAGCCCTTGATCGGTAAGGCGGCGGGGTAGCTCAGTTGGTTAGAGCAGGGGAATCATAATCCCAAGGTCGGGGGTTCAACTCCCTCCCCCGCTACCACCGAAGTTCCAAAAAGGCAGTCGCTTAGAAATTGGTTTGGCTGATTCGCGGCCGGTTCCTGTAGGTTCGGCCGGGTGCCGAGCGAGGTAAGCTATGCGGCAGACGCTTCTCGCCTTCCTGTGGCTCGCCGTGGCGCTGTTACCCGTTGCCGCTCTTTTCTCACCCATCTTCTTCTACAGCGCGCACAGCAAACGCCGGCCGAATCCTGAGCGTCGCTTTCCGGTTCTGCTTTATATCTTTGTTCTTCTGATTGCCGGCGTCGTCGGATTTTTCTTCGGAACGATCAAAGGCGGCGAATGGGCGTGCTCCTTCCCGACGGCCGGTAATCTATGCGGCCTTGCGGGCGTATTCCTCACCGGTCCGGCGGCCGCTGCGTTCGCCATGGCGGCGGTTGGCAGCCTCATCTTGTTGATGCCGGCCGACCCGCCAAACCGCGATGGCTAGGCGGAGCGGTCTTTAGTTGCGGGCTCCTGGCCGAAGGGAGATGAATATTTCGACGCTCATCGACCTTACCGATCGGAAATTCTTCATCGCCGCCAACCGAGCCGCGCTCGACTTCATCACGGCGTCCAACCCGTTCGCGCATTCCGATGTTGGCTCAAAACTCATTGCGTTGAGCAAAGCTCTTCCTGACGCCGTTTTCTATTCTCCCAGTTTTCGGAGTTACGCGTATGTGGCGCTGCACGACAAGTCCAACCGAATCTTTTCGCTCGCCACTGGTATGAGAGATATCCACTTTCGCCTGCTACCCCTCGACGTTCCGACAGCGTTATCCGCTGGAGCCACTCGATCAGGGATTGGCGCCGAATGGATTTCGGTCGATGCGTTCGTTCCAAACGCCGATTGGGACTCTCGGCTTCACAGCTGGTGCGCTTCAGCGTCGCGGAGTTTTGGATAAGCGCCTCACACTCGCTTCGGCCGGGTAAGTGATGGCGGCGGGCAACCGCCGCCAATCAGCGCGGTGGCTTGCCGAGCAGCTCGGCGCAGCCGGCACGGTGCGCCCAATATTCCCAGGCGCGCCACGCTTCCGGGCTCGATGGCCGATGCGCCGAGCGCTTGATCTCGATCTCGTTGAACGACAGCGGATTGATGTCGCCCATGCGCATGGCCGCCATTTGGACGCGCGCGTTGCGCGGCAAGTAGACCGCCATGCGCACAACCTCTTGCAGAGAGGCTTCCGCCGCCGCAAAGCCATGGCCGCGCATCAGGCAAACGGTGTTGTCCG
>DATNGE010000196.1:0-19328 GCA_035606035.1 Allostellaceae bacterium | reverse complement strand
AAAGATAGCCCGGCGGGAACATCATCTCGAACGGCAGGTTGAGATATTTGCTGAACAGCCGCTCGATATGAATCTTCGCTTCTTCTCGCGCCTTCGCGTCGGTCTCGGCGACGTAGATGGGTGCCGCCCAGCCGATCTGCTCCGAGCTCGCGGTGTAGCCGTGGAGGCGCTCCGCCGTCTGGCGATAAAGGTTGAGATAGCGGATGACCGATGTGACCGGCGAGAAATTCTGGATGTAGACATAGCGCCGCTCTTTGGCGCTCGCCCAATCAACGGTCTCGCCCGAGCCCAAGGACGGGCACCAGATCGGCGGATGCGGCTGCTGATAGGGCCGCGGCCACACATTCACATATTCGAAGCGGTAATGCTTGCCCTCGAAACTGAACGGCCCGGGCTTCGTCCAGGCCTGGACCACGAGATCATGCGCCTCATGGAAGCGCTCATGGCTGAAAGCCGGGTTGGCGCCCATCGAGTAATATTCGGCGCCGATGCCGCGCACCATGCCGGAAATCAGCCGCCCGCCGGTGATGACATCGATCATCGCATGCTCTTCGGCGAGGGTCAGCGGATTGTCGCGCAAGCCGAAGGCATTGCCGAGGATCGCGATCTTCGCCGTCTTGACGCGCCGCGTCAGCGCCGAGGCCGTCACCACCGGGGACGGCATCAAGCCATAGGCATTTTGGTGATGCTCATTGACCGAGACGCCGTCGAAGCCGAGCTCGGCGGCCAATTCCAGCTCGTCGAGATAGCGGTTGTAGAGAGCGTGGCCCTTCTTTGGATCGAAATAGGTGTTGGGCAGGATCACCCAGTCGGTGCGGTACTTCTCTTGATAATTGAGATCGAGATCCGCATAGGGCATCAAATGGAAGAACAGGACCTTCATGGCTTCAGACCCGCGATGAAAGGAACAATGGCGTTCGCGAATTCCGCCGGCGCTTCGATGTCGCAGAGATGTCCGACGCCGGCGATCCGCGTCAGGCTCGCGCCCGGAATGAGGCGGCGCAGCTCTTCGCCATGCGCCGGCGGTACGAGGAAATCGCCCTCGCCCCAAACGATATGCGTCGGCACGTCGATGCGATGCAGCCAGCGCGCCAGCTTCGGATCGTAGAGCCGCGGCTGCCAGGTATATTTCGCGGCGGCGGCGCGGTTCTTGTCATACATCTCTTTCATCTCGTCGCTCGCCTGCCAGAGCGCTGCCCAGCGCGTCGCGGCTTCCTCGCCAGCAAAGAGCAGCTTGCCGGTTTCGGCGGCCGAGCCGATGAACATGTCGCCACGCTTCGCGCCGTTGACGCTGATGCCGGCCGCGTCGACGAGGGTCAAGCTCAATATCTGGGCGGTCGAGCGGATCGCCATCGCCATGGCGATCCAGCCGCCGAGCGAATGGCCGACGACATGGACCTTGCCATTCGCCAGCGCGCCGAGCACGTCGAGATAGAAGAAGGCGAGATCGCCGACATCGTCGATCCCGTCCGGCGCATCGCTATGGCCGAAGCCCGGATGGTCCGGCGCGATCACGGTAAAGCGCTCGGCGAGCTTTCCGAGCGCCTCGGTCCAGCCCGGCAAGCCCTGCACCCCGTGCAGGAATAAGAGCGGCTCGCCCGCGCCATCGCGGCGCAGAAAAAGCTTCGCGCCCCTTACATCGACGAAAGCCTCATTCACCAAAGGCACCTCCCTCGCTGGCATGGTAACGCCGCATGACTGACACAGGAAGAGTGCTAGGCTTGGCGTCTCGGCAGAGGAGGCATCTCATGGCAGCACGCAAGCGCAGCACCGCTCCGGCAAGACCGAAAAAAGCGCAGCGCAAAGCTGCAGCGCGACGCACCGAAGCCAAATCGGCGACGGCCTTCACCTCGTCCATACGCTTCCCCAACGAAAGCGCTGCCTATCGCCGCGCCCGCGACAAGCTGCTCGCGGCCGAGCACGCGCTGCGACGCGAGGTCGAGAGCGTCGCGGCGCTCCGCCGCCGCCTGCCGCCCGGCGGCACGATCCCAGAGGATTACGTCTTCGAGGAAATCGCCCGCGATCTCGGTGCCCATACGACGGAGCAGGTGAGGCTTTCCGAGCTCTTCGCGCTGCCCCAAGCGAGCCTCGTTCTCTACAGCTTCATGTACGGGCCGGACATGGCGGCGCCCTGCCCGATGTGCACCAGCATCCTCGATGCGCTCGACGGCGAAGCACCGCATATCGCGGAGCGGATCAATTTTGCCGTCGTCGCGAAATCGCCGATCGAGCGCATTTGCGATCTCGCCCAAGAGCGCGGCTGGCGCAACCTCCGCCTGCTGTCATCGGCCGGCACCAGCTACAACCGCGACTATCACGGCGAGACCGCGAGCGGCGCGCAGATGCCTTGCCTCAACGTCTTCGAGAAGCGCAGCGGGCACGTGCATCATTTCACCGCCAGCGAACTGCTCTACGCCAAGCCCGACCGCAACATGGGCCACCGCCATGTCGATATGGTCTGGCCGCTGTGGAATGTCTTCGATTTCACTCGCGAAGGCCGCGGCGCGAGCTGGTACCCGAAGCTCAGCTACCGCGGCTAGCCAATCGCTCTTCCGGATTGCCGGCGCGCTTCGTCAGATGAATGCGCGCCGGTGTTGTCCGCTCCCGCTTACATCATCTTCGCCGGCGGCTTCAGCGATTCGTAGACGACGCGCGTGAAATTGGCGCTCTGCTGCTCATTGGCGTTGTACTTCGAATCCCAATCGGCGAAGACATGTGCCGACATCGCCTCTTGCTCGCTCTTGCCAGCCTTGATCAGCTTGGCGACGCGATCGCGTGCTTCGATGAGGAACTTGCGATAGGCGATGAGACCGGCCTTGTCCGTCAAAGGCCCGTGGCCGGGCACGATTTTCGTCTTGTCGTTCGCCAGCATGATATAGAAGCCGACGCCGGCGATGATGCCCTTGATGTTGCCGCCATTGCCGGTATCGATGCTCGGATAGCGGCCCAGCGCGACGATGTCGCCGGTCGCGAGCACATTCGCGTTGCGGAACCAGACGTAGCTATCGCCGTCGGTATGCGCATTGGCGATATGGCCGACGGTGGCGGTCACGCCTTTGACGTGCAGCGTCAGCGTGCCGCTGCGATAGGTCTTGGTTGGCACGGCGTCCGGGCCAACCGGCGCGACCTTGGACCCGTTCACACCGTTGTTCGTCCCCGTGAGCAACCGCTGTTTCACGTTCTCTTGCGCGATGACCGTGACGCCTTCCTTGACGAAGGGAGCATCGCCGCCGGTGTGATCGCTGTGGTAGTGCGTGTTGACGATGTATTTCACCGGCGCCGGGCTGATCGCCGTGATCGCCGCCTTGATCTTGTCATGCAGCGGCGCGAATTCAGTGTCGACCAGGATGATGCCGTCGCCGCCCGCGACCACGGTCATGTTGCCGCCCTGCCCGACCAGCTCATAAGCGTGATTGCCGAGATCGGTCGTCGTGATCTGGACTTTGCTGAAATCCTGTTGCTGCGCTTTGGCGCTGCAGGCGAACGCGATTGCCGCTGCAGCCATTATAGTTATCGCTAAATGTTTCATGTCGAACCCTCCCCTTTTTTTACACGTTCCCTATGGCCGACCGACCCCCCGGCCCGCAACACAAATTCCTGCGAGCGGCCGCGCGCTGCCTAATGCGCGGCGCGCACAAACTCGGCAAGCGGCCGGGCGAGCTGATCGTCGGCGCTACCGATGCTGATGTTCTCCGATATGTGGTTATGACCCTTCACATAGACAAAAGCAGGGCATTTGCCGTCGCGCACGCAGAGCCGGCCCGCGAATTCGTATGCCTCGGGCGCCAAAAAGATCGGATCGTATTCCGCCGTGACGATCATCAGCGGAACCTTGCTCTTCTCGAGGAATGGCCCTGGCACGCGGGACGGGATGACACCGGGATCGCCGTAATAGGCGCGGTCCTCCTCGCGCACGCCCGAGGGGCGCGACCCCGGCAGACTGATGAGGACGGCCGCCGCGACGCCCGGTCCCCCTTTCGGGTAAATGCGCTTGTCGAGCACGTAGCCCGCAATGATGTTCGCACCGGCGGAACTGCCGATCAGCACGATGCGCTTGGGATCGCCGCCGTAGCGTGCAGCATTCTTCTTAAGAAAAGCGACCACGGCACCAACATCCTGCGATTCAGCCGGCCAAGTGACCTTGGGCGCGAGACGATAATTCGCGTTGACGACAACAATGCCGTGTTGTGCCAGGTAGCTGCCGATATTGCCTTGATTTTTCTTGTCGCCGCCGATGAAACCGCCACCGTGAAAATAGACGGCCACCGGCAGGTTGCGCGCTTTGGCCGGCGTGTAGATATCGATCTTCTGCAGCGGGTCATCGCCATAGGCAACATCGACCGCGACCGCGACCGAGGCCGGAGGGCTGCTCGGTGCCAAGTCTTTCATCAACTCTCTGGTCTTGGTGCTCATCTGCTGGTCGAGCGTCGGGCCGAGCGCGGCGATGCCTTTTGCCACATCGGGCGGCAGGCGCGAGATATCGGCCTTGGCGATGTCCGCCCACACGAACACGCTGATAGTGCACACTGCCGTGATAATGGTTTTTATCATCTCCTTCCCCCCTCGCGCGGCACACCTGAATCGGCAGAACATTACGGCGAGTTTAGCGTTGCCGCAAAACATCGGCCGCCGCTTCGGCTTCATCAGCGCGGGCTGCCTCTTCGCTGGTGCAAATGGCGGCAGCCTATGAAAATAGTTGCACTTAGCTAATCAATGGCCCATTCTCGCTTTTGCAGGCGGCGAAACGGGGCGGGTCCTGAGGCTCAGCCGCGAAGACCGCTCGCAGGGAGGCTGACCATGCTGAGTCGAAGCGACCGGTTGGGTCACGCTGTCGTTGCGGCCGCGCTTGTCGCGGCCGCAACGCTGCGCCCAGCCTATGCGGCGGAAACCATCCATGTCGGCAAGGCCGTGCCGACTGCCTTCACTTTCACGCCGCTCGATATCGGCATCCGCCAAGGCGTCTTCCAGAAATTCGGCCTCGACGTGCAGATCGTCAATTTCACAGGCGATGCCAAGCTGCAGCAGGGCCTCGCGGCGGCGAGCATCGATTTCGGGCTCGGCAGCGGGCCTGGCATGGCTTTCGCCGCCAAAGGCGCGCCGGTGCGCGCCGTCGCGGATTATTTCGGCGCCCCCGCCAATATCGCCGTGCTCGTCAAAGCGGACTCGCCGATCAAGAGCGTCGCCGATCTCAAGGGCAAGGTTATGGCCGTCAGCACCGTCGGCTCGCTGACCGATTGGCTGACGCAGCAGATCTCGCTGCGCCAAGGCTGGGGCCAGCACGGTATCCGCATCACCGCGACCGGCGGCGGCCCGGCGATGAGCTCGGCGATCCTTGCCGGCGAGGTCGATGCCGGCATGGGCTCCTACGAGACCGGCTTGACCCTCCAGGAAAAGCACCGCGCCCATCCGCTCGTTACGATGGACAAGTTCGAGCCGCGCTTCATCACCCATGTGATCTTCGCGCGCAAGGAGCTCATCGACAGCAAGCCCGATACGGTGAAGAAATTCGTCGACTCATTCTTCGCCGCGCTGAATTACATGCGTGGCCATCGCGACACGACGGTGGCGATCGCCGACGACGTGCTGCATGACGGCAAGAATGTGATCGAGGGTGCCTATGAGCGCGAAATGCCGATCATGTCGAAGGATGGAATCTTCGACACGGAGGCGCTCAAGATCATCAAGCAATCCTGGGTCGATATGAAAACCTTGCCCTCCGTCCCGAGCGATGATCAAATCCTGACACGCCGCTTCGTCCCGGTGAAAACCCAGACCGCCGGCTCCCCCTAACGGGGTGCAAAGCTGAGCAGCCGAACGAAACAAGGGAGGAGACCGCTCCATGATCCGCACGATGTCCGCGCGCCGCATCACGCCACGCCTGCTGGCCGCCGCCACCGCCGCGATCGTCGCTCTCGGTATTGCCATTCAGCCCAGCGCCGCCGCCGACAAGATCAAGATCGGCACCGTCCATTCCCAGGGCGGCGCCTCGGCCTTCGTCGCCAAGGCGAAGGGCTATTTCAAGGAGGAAGGAATCGACGCCGAACTCGTGCTGTTCACGTCGGCGGCGCCGATCGCCGTCGCGGCCGCGTCGGGCGATATCGATTTCGGCTCGACCGCGCTGACCGCGGCGTTCGCGAATCTCGCCTATCAGGGCACGCTCAAGATCATCGCCGCCGGCGGCTGGGAGCGGCACGGCTTTCAGACCATCGGCTTCCTCGTCTCGAACCAGGCCTATGCAAAAGGGCTGCATTCCTTCAAGGATCTGAAAGGCCATTCCGTCGGTATCACGCAGCGCGGCACGCCGCTCGAATACGATCTCTCCCGCATATTGAAGAAAAATCACATGTCCGACGACGACGTCAAAATCGTGCCGCTGCAATCGAACCAAAACGTGGCCTCGGCGGTGAAAGGCGGTGAAGTCGATGTCGGCGTCCAAACGGTCGCGAATGTCAATCCGCTGATCGAGCGCGGCGACGCCAAGCTCCTCGGCTGGGCCGTTGACGAGCTCGGCGGCGGTCAGAGCACGGTGACCTTCACTACCGGCAAGATGGCGAAAGAACACCCCGATCTCGTCAAGCGATTCCTTAAAGCCTTTGCCAAGGGCGGTGCGACCTGGGACAAGGCCTTCCTCGACGCGGCCGGCAATCGCAAAGATCAGGCGAGCGCGCCCGAGATGATCGACATTGTCGCCAAGACGCTCGGCGAAAAGCCCGAGGTTGTCGCGCGCGGTATCGGCTATTTCGATCCGCAGAACCGAATCGTCGTGTCCGAGCTGCAGGACGTGCTCGATTGGTATCAGACCCACGGGCAAATCAAGGATCACATGGACGCGCGCGCCCTCCTCGATCCCCGCTTCGTGATCGAGGCGAAATCGGCACAGAGCGCGGAGCTGCCGTAGTGCCGGATCCAATCACGTGGCTCTCAAGCGGCACTCCATCCATATCGTCATGCCCGCGAAAGCGGGCATCCAGCGGTTGTTCTGGACCCCCGCTTTCGCGCGGGGGTGACGATTTGAGTATTTCGATCTGATCGGAACATGCCCCAGCGCCACCTGGAGCTGTAGCCCTTAATCCGCCGCTTCCTTCTGCGGCTCCGGCACTTTGTCGCGCATGGTGACGAATTCCTCCGCCGCCGTCGGGTGCACCGCCATGGTCGCATCGAATTGCTGCTTGGTCGCGCCGCAGATCACCGCGACAGCGAGGCATTGCACGATTTCCGGCGCATCGACGCCGACCATATGGATGCCGAGCACCTTCTGGGTCGGCCGGTCAACGACCAGCTTCATCATCGTCCGCTCGTCGCGGCCCGAGAGCGTATTCTTCATCGGCCGGAAGCGCGCACGATAGATGTCGAGCTTGTGGCCGCGCCGGCGCGCCTCGCGCTCGCTCAACCCCACCGCGCCGACCGGCGGCTGGCTGAACACCGCCGTCGCGACATTCTCATGCGAGACCTTCATCGGATTGTTGTTGTAGAGCGTCTCGGCGATGGCGCGGCCCTCGGCGATCGCGACCGGCGTGAGATTGAGCCGATCGGTGGCGTCGCCGATCGCGTAGATGTTCGGCACTGAGGTCTTCGACCATTCGTCCACGCTGATGCACCCATTGGCATGGTGCTTCACGCCGATCTCGGCGAGGCCCATATGCGCGATATTGGGCCGCCGGCCTGTCGCATACATGATGAGATCGGCGGAGATATCCTCGCCCGTCTTGGTGCGCGCCGTGAAGCCGCCCTGGATCTTGTCGATATGGGCCAGTTCCGTGCGCGCCCGGATGGTGACGCCGCGCTGGCGCATTTCCTTCGCGATATCGATGCGGACATCGTCATCGAAGCCTTTCAGCACCTCCTCGCCGCGGATGACCAAAGTCACCTCGGCCTTCAGCCCCGAAAAGATGTTGGCGAATTCGAGCGCGATATAGCCGCCGCCGACGATGACGATATGGCGCGGCAACTGCGGCAGATCGAGCGCCTCGTTCGAGGAGATGACATGCTCGATGCCGGGAATGCGGGGCGTCACGGGATGCGAGCCGGTCGCGACGATAATAGTCTCGGCGGTGACGCGCTTGCCGTTCGAGAGCGCGATGGTATGAGCGTCCTCGAGCGTCGCCTTCGCTTCGAAGAGCGTGCAATCCTTCAAGAGGTTGCGATAGATGCCCTCGAGCCGGTCGAGCTCCTTGTTCTTGTTGGCGATGAGCGTCGGCCAGTCGAAGCGCGGCGGCGTCACGTCCCAGCCATAGCCGCGCGCATCCTCGAACGCGTCGGCGAATTGCGAACCATAAACCAGCAGCTTCTTGGGCACGCAGCCGCGCATCACGCAGGTGCCGCCGATGCGGCTGTTCTCCGCGATGCCGACCTTCACGCCATAAGACGCGGCGCGGCGCGATCCGGCCACGCCGCCCGATCCCGCGCCGATGGTGAAAAGATCGAAATCGTATTTTCTCGACATCAAAAACTCCTAGTGCAGCTCGCGCCTCAGTAATTTCCCCGCCAGCGCGCCGGTGTGGTCGGCATGATCCACGGTCACGACGCCGTTGACCAGCACCGTGGTTGCATGGCCGGCGGGATATTGATGCGGATCGTCATAGGTCGCGCGCTCTGCGAATTCGCTGGGATCGAAAATCGTCACATCGGCGGCGAAGCCGGGCTTCAGCAGCCCACGATCGGTGAAGCCAAGCGAGCGCGCCGAGAGCCCGGTCATCTTCCAGATCGCGCGCGGCAAATCGACGAGGTTCAGATCGCGGCAGTAATGGCCGATTATGCGCGGGAAGGTGCCGTAGAAGCGCGGGTGCGGCCGCCCCTGCCCGGTCGTGCCGTAAGGCGCAACGCAATTCCCGTCCGAGCCGACCGAGACATTCGGCGAGCGGATCATGGTCTGGATATCGTCTTCCGAGATCGAATCGACCAGCACGCGCGTCGCGCATTTGTCCTCGATCAGATAATCGCAAACGCGATCGACCGGATCGACGCCGCGCTCGACGGCCAGCGCGCTCATGAACTTGCCGGCGAATTGCGGCGTATTCGGGCTCACCGAAATGCGGATCGCATCCCAATCCTTGATGCGGCCGAAATTGTTGAGCCCGCTGGTCGCGATCTCTTGCCGGATGCGCGCGCGATTGGCCGGATCGGCGAGCCGCGCCATCATCTCGCCGAGATCATCGCTCTGCACCCAACGCGGCAGCAAATTCTTCAACGGATTGCTCGCCGCCGTATAGGGATATTGATCGCAATCGATCGCGACGCCGGCGCCGCGCGCCGCCTCGATGCGGCCGAGCATCTCGTCGGCGCGGCCCCAATTGTCGAGGCCGGAGAGCTTCATATGCACGACCTGCACATGAATGTGCGCCTCGCGCCCGACGGCGATCGCCTCATCGAGCGCCTCGAACACGGCATTCGCCTCATCGCGCAGATGCGTGAAATAACGCCCGCCTTTCGCCTGTACGATCTTCGCCAGCGCGATCACCTCATCGGTCGCGGCAAAGGCGCCCGGCGGCGTGAAAAGCCCGGTCGAGAGCCCGTAGGCGCCGGCATCGAGCGATTGCTTCAGCAGCATCGCCATTGCCTCGAGCTCTTCGCTCGACGCCTTCCGATTGGCGAGGCCCATCACCATCAGCCGCAAGGTGTTGTGGCCGACCAGCGGCACGAGATTGGTCGAGGTCGCCGGAAAGCCGCCGAGGTAATCGGCATAGCTTTGATCGACGAATTTGATCCACGGCGCGCTCGGCGAGAGATAGTCGCGCAGCAGCCCGGCCTTGCCCGGCAACACCGGCGCGCAGGAATAGCCGCAATGGCCGATCACCTCGGTGGTGACACCCTGGCGGATCTTGCTTTCCGCCCTGGGATTGATCGGCAAGGTCCAGTCGGAATGCGTCTTGATGTCGATGAAGCCGGGCACGACCACGAGGCCGCGCGCGTCGATCACGCGCATTGCCTCGGTCTCGATCTTCGGCGCGATCGCGGCGATGCGGCCGTCGGCGATGGCGATATCGGCCGCCACCACGGGCGCTCCGCTCCCGTCGATGACCTCGCCGCCACGGATGAGGATATCGGGTTTGGACATAAGCCCAATCTAGCGGATAAAATCGCGGCGGTTTAGAGAGGTGCCGGATGCTGTCGAGGGATGAAAACGAGCGGATCACGCGCGTCGGGCCGGGCACGCCGATGGGCGAGGTGCTGCGCGAGTGCTGGACGCCGGCGCTGCGCTCGGCCTCGCTTATTGCCGACGGCGCGCCGAAGCAATTTCGCCTCCTCGGCGAGAACCTGATCGCCTTCCGCGCCACCGACAGCCGCGTCGGCGTGCTCGCCCGGCAATGCCCGCATCGCTGCTCCTCCCTCGCCCTCGCGCGCAACGAGGAGAATGGGCTGCGCTGCATCTTCCATGGCTGGAAATTCGACGTCGAGGGCAGATGCGTCGATGCGCCGACCGAGCCGGCCGAGCGCCGCGCCGCTTTCGCCGCCACCGTCCCGGTGACGCACTACCCGGCGCGCGAGGCCGGCGGCATGGTCTGGATCTATATGGGCCGCCGCGCGAGCCCGCCCGAATTTTACGATTTCGAATTCCACCATCCGCCGGCGGATGCGCTGCTGCGCTGCGCGATCGTGCATGGCAATTGGCTGCAGGGCCTCGAAGGCCAGCTCGATTCTGCGCATCTCAATTTCCTCCACCGCTCCTCGGTGCCGGGCCGCTCGAACGCCAACAGCACCGGCAACATGGTCTCCTCGGACACCGCGCCGCGTTTCGAATTCATCGACAAGCCTTACGGCTTCCGCGAGGCCGCAATGCGCACCATGCCCGACGGCTCGATCTATGCGCGCATCCGCGAGGTCGTGCTGCCTTACTTCTCCTTCATTCCCGGCAATCATGGCGAGCCGCGCTTCGTCGTCGCGGTCGTGCCGATCGACGATGAATGGAGCGCGCATTGGTATTACTACATGCACCCGTTCGGCCCGGTGCCGGATTGGTATCGCCAACAGGCGCTCGACCGCAGCGGTCCGGACCACGACGATTTCGCCGCCGATCGCGGCGACATCACGAACACCTGGCATCAGGACCGCCGCGCGATGGCCGGTGGCCATTTCAGCGGGTTGCTGCGGAATTTCGTCTATGAGGATTTCATCATCGAGGAATCGATGGGCCCGATCGCCGATCGCAGCCGCGAATTCTTGGGCTCCTCCGATGCGGTGATCGTACGCGCGCGGCGGCTGTTCTTCAAAGCGCTCGACGAGCATGCGGCCGGCGGCAAGCTGCCCTTCGGCCTCGATCAAGGGATCGATTATCGCGCGATCCGCGCTCTTGCCATCCGCTTCCCGCGCGACACCGACTGGCGGCAGCTCGATCTTAAAAATCCGCCGCCCTACGAGTTCCGCCTCTCGGACGCGAGCTGAGACACCGGCGCCGAAAATTGACGGGGCGCGACCGCCGAGTCGGCCGCGCCCCGTCCTGGCACCACCCAGTCGAAATCAGCCTGCCGCCGCCAATGCCGTTTCGCCGACGGAAGCGGTCTTGGCCCGATCGCGCTCGCGCGCCGGGAAGGTGATGACCGTGCCGCGCATCGCCGAGGCGGTATCGAAATGCGCGATTGTCAGATGGCGCTCCGGGCCGGCGCCCTCGATCGCGATGATCGCATCGTGACCGTCGGCCATGGCTTCGTCGCGCAGCGCCCAGGCACCGGCCGACGCCGTCTTGGAATCGGCCGCGGTCGTGCGGTGACGGCGGAACAGCGCACGCGCGCGCTGGCCGTCGACGATGAGCGGGTTCTTCAGCTCGAGCATCTCCCAGCGATGCGCATCGAGCTTCGTGTTATGTGCGGCGCTGACGTAGTAGGTGCCGATGCCAAGAAGCAGACACGGCGCTTGGCGCGGTCGCACCATCATCTTCAGCATGGAATTACCTCTCTTGCCATTCATTGAAACGGTGACCCCTTCTCCGGCACGATCCCCTCACAACGTTCTGTGCAAGAGCGCGCCCAATCGAGTGCTGAGATGAGTACCGTCCAATTGCGGCAACAACGGGCCCAATTTGGGGTGCGACGCGGATTACGGATTCAATTGTAGGCAAACTTCATGCTTCGTTTACGCGGGATTTGCACTTCATCAACGTGTCTTTCCACCGCGTAAATATTCGCGCCTCACGCCTTTGCCGCAAGCGCTTCCTGCGGTAGCGGCGGCGGTCCGTAGCTGTTGATAACGGGATCGCTCTTCTGGCAGAACCAGACGATCAGCACGATCGGCCCGATGAACGGCACGAGCCCGAGCAGCAGCCACCAGCCGGAGCGATCGGTATCGTGCAGCCGCCGCGCGCCAACCGCGAGCTGCGGCAAGAGCACGGCGACATGGAAGATGAAGACGCGTGTCGGACCGAGCAGCGCGACGACAAGCGACAGCAGGAACACGAAGAGCAGAAACCACCAATATTCCGAGCGCGGCGCCCGCCCAGTGAAATCGGCGTATTTGCTGAAGCAGATCCTGATCGCCTCGAAAAAGCTCATCGCCGCCCCCTTTTGCCCGCTCCTTAGCCTCGCGGTGACGCGTTACGTATCCACAACCACGCCACTGCGCGCGGCGATCGCGTTGAGGCGGTGAAGGATGCCAAGAACCACGGCGTAGACGATGTAGATGTAAAAGAAATAATTGACGATCGGGATCAGCGACAGGATCACCCAGAGCGCGACATGCTTGCCCAGCGCGCGGGCGATGAAGCCGTTGCCGACCGCGAGCGCGATCCACAAGGCGATTAATACGACGAGCACGGGAAGCGATGGCGCGTACGAACCGTAGTTCGGATCCATGTGCACTCTCCTCCAGAACCGCTTTTGGTGCGCTCAATCTAGTCGACCGTGCGACTTTCGGCGAGGTTCCCCTCACAGCACACCGACATCCGGAGGCAAAAGAAAAAAGCCGCAAGCATAAGCTTGCGGCCTTTTCGATCGTCCGTATGGCTCGGATTATTCAGCCGCTTTGCGGCCGTTATGGATCGCGGCCCAGACGCGTTGCGGCGTCGCCGGCATTTCGATATTGCCGACGCCATAAGGCTGCAGCGCATCGAGGATGGCGTTGACCACAGTCGGCGTCGACGCCACCGTGCCGCCCTCGCCCACGCCTTTGATGCCGAGCGGATTCGATTTCGAAGCCACCGGGCTGAAATCGACATTGATGCTCGGCACGAGATCGGCGCGCGGCACGCAGTAATCCATGAGCGAGCCGGTGAGGAAATGGCCGTGCTCGTCATGGACAATGTCCTCGACCAGCGCTTGGCCGACACCCTGCACCACGCCGCCATGAATCTGGCCTTGCGCCAGGAGCGGATTCACCACCGTGCCGATATCGTCGACCACCGTATAGCGGTCGAGATTGATGTCGCCGGTCTCCGGATCGATCTCGACTTCGCAAATGTGGCAGCCATTGGGGAAGCTCGGCACGTTGGCCGAGAACGCGCCCGCTCCCGTCAAGCCGACGCCGAGCTCGGCCGGAATGCCGACCGGGATGAAGGACATCGCCGCGAGCTTTTGCAGCGGCATCACCTTGTCTGTGCCGGCGATGGTGAATTTGCCGTCGGCGAAGGTGATGTCGGCGGCGCTCGCCTCGAGGAAATGCGCCGCCCATTTCTTGCCCTTCTCGATCACCTCGTCGGCCGCCGCGCGGAGCGCCGAGCCGCCGACCATCATCGAGCGCGAAGCATAAGTGCCACGGCCGGCGGCGACCTGGTCCGTGTCGCCCTGGGCGAAGCGTACCATCTCGAGCGGGATGCCGAGCCAGCCGGAGACCATCTGGGCGTAGACCGTCTCATGGCCCTGGCCGTGGCTGAAGGTGCCGGCATGCACGGTGCACATGCCGGACGGATCGAAGCGGATCTCCATCCGGTCGTTGAAGATGCCGGTGTTGTCGACATAAGCGACGATGCCGCGGCCGCGCTTCTTGCCGGCTTTCTCGCTCGCCGCCTTGCGCGCCTCGTAGCCGTTCCAGTCGGCGATGCCCTGCGCCTTGCTCATCGCGGCGGCGAAATCGCCGCTGTCATAGGTCCAGCCGGTCTTGGTCGCGAACGGCATGGCCGCCGGCTTGATGAAGTTTTTCTTGCGGATCTCGGCGCGGTCGATGCCCATCTCCTGCGCCGCTTTGTCGATCAGCCGCTCCATGATGTAGACGGCTTCGGGACGGCCGGCGCCGCGATAGGGAATGGTCGGCGGCGTGTTGGTGAAGACGGCGCTGTTGAACACCGCGACAGCGGGAATGTCGTAGACGGTCGGCGCGAGCTTCATCACGAACAGAACCGGCACGATGCCCGAGCCTTCGATATAGGCGCCAACATTGTGCACGCCCTTCCAGCGCAGCGCGAGGAAGGTGCCATCCTTGTCGAGCGCGAGTTCCGCGCTGACGAACACGTCCCGTCCCTGATCGTCGCCGAGCAGCGCTTCCGAACGCGTCGGGATCCATTTGACCGGCCGGCCGACACGCTTTGCCGCCCACGGGACAACAACCTCTTCGGGATAGAGATTGCCCTTCATGCCGAAGCCGCCGCCGACATCCTTGGCGATCACGCGGAACGAAGCTTCCGGCAGATGCAGCAGATGCGAGAGGCCGTGGCGCAGCCCGTGCGGATTCTGCGTCGAGCTATAGACCGTGAAGCGGCCGGTGCCCTCGTCATATTCGGCCGAGCAGCCGCGCGGCTCCATGGTGAAAGCGTTAAGCCGGTTGTTGAAGAGCTCGAGCTTCGTCACATGCGCGGCCTTGGCGAAAGCCGGATCGACCGCGTCGATGTTGCCCATGCGCAAGGTGAAGCAGGTATTCTTCGGGCTCTCGCTATAGAGCTGCGGCGCATTGTCCTTCACCGCATCGGTCGCGCGCACCACGACCGGCAGCTCCTCATAGTCGATGTGAACGTGATCGACGGCGTCGCGCGCCTGCGCCTCGGTCTCTGCGATGACGATGGCGACACGCTCGCCGACAAAGCGCACCTTGTCGACGGCGAGCGGGAAATGCTGGCTGCGATAGGCCTTGGGCCCGCCGAAATCTTCGGGCATCGCCTCGGCCATGATGGGCCCACATTTATCGGCCACGTAATCCTTGCCGGTCAGGACCGCGACGACGCCCGGCTGCTTCAGCGCCGCGCTGGCATCGATCGATTTGATCGTCGCATGCGCATAGGGCGAGAAGATGAAGACGCCATGCGTCTGCCTCGGCAAGTCGATATCGGCGATGTATTTGCCGCGGCCGGTCAGGAAACGCGGGTCTTCCTTGCGGGTAACGGGTTGTCCGATGCCGAACGCCATGGCTGTCCTCCCTATGCGCGGGCCCCGGAAGGGCCGTTTCGCGTCGCTCTGGGCGCAGATTGTTGCAGGGGGCCAAGGCGAAGGCAAGCGACCGCCATCGACGCTAGTTCAGTTCACTGGAAGAGGATCGGTGACCTTACTCGACGTCCCCATAAACAAGATCTGCCCGCGGGCCTTCCGTAACCGGTAGCAAAAGCCACAGCCCAAACCCCACATTCATACCGATTGCCGTGGATGCCAAAACGTAGGCGACTCCAGATAAAACGCGAGCGTAAACTGCATCTACTGGCCCGTAGGCTAGCGGCGGTAGGCAGATATAGGATAGTAGCGCCGCTGCAGTGACTATGATCGGCAAAACTGCCCCGAGACGGACCTGGTGGATACGCTCAGCGATTGCTATCCGCGTTAGATTAGCAGTTCGCAACTTCATCAACTCCTGATGAAATTGATTCAAGCTCGTCGTCTGCGTCTCAAAATAATGTTCGAGTTTTTGGACGTTTATGCGCTGAACCGCGCGCGCGACCCGCGCTCGCAACAGCTTGCCGTGGAAATAGTGCAACCAGATTAGATAGTCGACCATATAGCCAATGAACTTAGTCTCACGCCACTCGCTCGAAACGGTGGATTCTTGGTAGTTTCTTAGCTCCTCCATCATGTAATGTGTCGAATCAACGGCAAGAGAAATGATTCGCCCGGCATCCCAACGTGATTGATGCGTTATGCGTTCGGTACAGGTGATCGTATTGTGCAAACTTTTCCAGGAACCAGCGCGAGCCCTGAGTGGCGCCGGTCGCGCCCGTTTTTGAAATAGTAGTTAATCTACTCCGTCTAAAGACGGCCACGACTTGCAAAAGTTGCATGCCACAAAAAATCAGCTCGTGGGCCGAATAAAAGACTAGTCGATCAGTTTGAGATCGGTAGTTTTCAGAACCATAGAACCAAATTCCATCCCAATATGGGCGTACGGTGTAGAACCGATTGCCATTTTCGCTGAACTGGAAAGTAGACGTTCGGGCCGCCATGACCGCCCGGCGATAAGCGTCGATCCTTTGGAAGACGCTGGTTCTGGGATGGCCGACGACGCGGTTATAATTGCCCTGAATCAAGTTCCAGAGCGTTGCGATCGTCTCAGAAGGCCGATCCGCAATAGTGTAGCGGCTGAGAAAGGTCGTGACCGCAACCACGGGCAGAGCGTTTGTGATTGCCAGAACAGGTACTATCGCCCAAATATATTGTACGTAGTCGCGAACAGAGATTTGGGCGATCGACGAGTGAAGCCAAAGGTGCGAAAACGCTGGAACAGCGACCAGGTAGAATAGGATTTCAAGAACCCACGCTCGTACCTTTATAAACTCAAGCGCGTTATACGCACGCCGATAACATCGCAGGAGGTAGCGCTTCGAGCGCTCGAGCAATTTGTCCTCGTCTCAAAACGCGATGATGATCCGCCCTCTTGTTCCGCCGGCGGCGAGGCGGCGGTGGGCCTCGGCGGCCTGTTCGGGCTTGTAGGTCGCGGCGACGCGCAGCGTGATCTTGCCTTCATCGACCTGTTGGCGCAGCCGGTCGAGCTTGTCGTGATCGAGCGCGTAGTCGCGCACGAAGGTCGTCGAGAAGCGGATGTCGCGCGTCGGCACGCCGGGGAAGCCGCGCACCGAGGTGAAGGCGCCGCCGTCCTTGACCGCGGGGATGACCTTCTCTTTCAGCACCGCGCCATCGGCGAGGCCGTCGACGCCTTGCGCGAAGTGCTGGCGGATGCGCGCGGCGACATCGTCGCCGCGGCGCACGACGATATCGGCGCCCAATGATTTGACCAGCGCCTCGTCCTTCTCGGAGGCATCCGCGATCACCCTCAGCCCTTCCGCCTTGGCGAGCTGCACGACATAGCCGCCATAGGCGCCGGCCGCGCCGGTGACGGCGATGACCTGGCCGGGCTTCAGCCCGAGGAGATCGAGCGAGCGGCGCGCGGTGAGACCGTTCATCGGCAGGCTGGCGGCCTCGGCATGCGATTTGCCCTTGGGCGCGAGCACGACCGCGCGCGCATCGACCACGATCTGCTCGCGATAAGCGCCCTGGCTGCCTTTCGGCACGATGATCGCCAGCACCGCATCGCCGACTTTGAGCCCAGTGACGCCGGCGCCGACCTCATCGACGATGCCGCCCGCCTCCATGCCCGGCACGTAGGGCGGCGGATCGGCCTTCTGCTGCTCTTTGCGCGAACCATCGCGCGCGCCGAGATCGGTCGGGTTGACCGTCGCCGCATGGTTGCGGATGCGCACCTGCCCCGCGCCGGCATGCGCCTCCGGGAGATCGACGACCTGCAGCACCTCGGGTCCGCCCCAATCGAAGAATCCCACGCCTTTCATGGCCGCCCTCGCTTCATTTGTTGGTCGTTGCGCCGAGGATAGCGCAAAATCTCTTTCAGCGCCCGAAGACCTCTTTGAGGAAACCCGCCGTGGCGATCTGCGATTCAATGTTCGAGTGCCGGTCGTCGTCATTCTGCGGATCGGCCGTGAAATTGTGGGTCGTGCCGCTATAGAGCCGCAATTCCCAGGCTACCTTGTTGGCGGTCATTTCGCCGGTCAGGCGATTGATATCGCTCAGCGGCGCCTCGCTGTCGTCGGCGCCATGGAGGATCAGCATGCGGCCGTGGATATTCTTGGCGGCGCCGGGCGCGAAATTCCGGAAGCTGCCATGGATGATGACGCTGCCGACGATGGGCGGACCCTGCTCGGCGAATTCGACCGCGACATTGCCGCCGAAGCAATAGCCGACCAGCGCGATCTTCGCCGGATCGACAACGCGGTTGTTGCGCAGGATGTCGAAGCCGGCCGCGATCCGCGCCCGCATCAGAGGGCGGTCGTCCTGGAACTTACGGCTCAGCGCGATCATCTCTTTGACCTCGGTCGGGCGGAACTCCTTGCCGTAAATGTCGGGTGCGAAGACGACATAGCCGAGCCTGGCCACCCTCTCGGCGTCCTTTTGGGTCATCGCCGACATGCCGTCGCGGCGATGCACCAGCAGCACCCCGGGCCGCTTACCGCTGCGGCTTTCGTCATAGGCAAGATAGCCCTGCAGCGCCTGATCGCCCTGCTGGTAATCGATCCATTGCGTCTTGATCGCCGCCGGCGCCGGCGCGGCGGCAAGAAGCGAGACGATGGCCGCGGCAAACAGATGCACCAGCATACGCGGCACGGTCATCGGACGATCCCCCTTCCTCTCGTTCTCACGAGATCATAGCGCGGCCGCTCGCATTTGCGCGCGGGCGCGACGCCGCCTAGCTTCTCCGCCACACGCGAAGCGCAACGCAGCCGAGGGAGGATGGATGATTTCCTTGTATCGCTGGTTTTGGGCCGTGCCGCTCATCGCGCTTCTCGCCGCGCCGCCCGCGGCTGCCGAGAGCAAGCTGACCATCGGCACCGCCGGCGGCGGTACCGCGACCGCCGCGCTCTTTGCCGCCAAGGAAGAAGGCTATTTCGGCAAGCGCGGCCTCGATGTCTCGATCCTCATGGGCGGGCTCGATTCCAATATGCCATCCGCGCTGCTCGCCCATTCGCTCGACATCGCCGCGACCAGCGCCACGACCTTTTTCCAAGCCGTCGATGGCGGGCTCGATCTCGTCGTCATCCTCGGCGGCACCGCGACATCGAAACGCCCGACCGACGAGGCGGTACTCGCCGCCAAGGACAGCGGCATCCACGAGCCGAAGGATTTCATCGGCCGCAAGGTCGGCGTGCCCGGCATCGGCGCCGCGCTGCATGTGCTCTATCGCTATTGGCTGACCGAGCGCGGCGTCGATTTCCATCAGGTGCAATTCGCCGAGACGCTGCTGCCGCGCATGCGCGATCTGCTCGCGGCCAAGACCGTCGACGCCGTGGTCGCGGTCAATCCCTTCATCGGCCAGATCACCGATGCGGGCGTCGGCTATATCGCCGTACCGCTCGCCGGCGAGATTCCCTCGGGCAAGCCGGTGATCATGTATGTGACCACGCGCGACTGGGCCGATCAGCATAAGGCCGAGGTCGCCGCGTTCCGCGCCGGCATCGGCGAAGGCGCGGATTTCGTCGCCGC
>DATNGE010000195.1:0-37328 GCA_035606035.1 Allostellaceae bacterium | reverse complement strand
TTCAGCGAGATCGAGCCGCCGGCCTGGACGTTCCTGCCGGTCAAGCTCGATTTCCATTCTGCCACGGCGATCCGCGCCCCGAAAGGCGTGGCTTAAAATCTCCGCCCTGAAGGGCGTTCTTTTGAAGAGGTAATGCCCATCCCGCGCACCAGCAGCTCAACCAAACCCAAGCGCAAGGCAAAACAATCGCCGGCGCAAAAGCTTCTCACCCTTGCCGAGAAGCTGCTCGACGATGGCAAGGCGGAAGATGTCGCCGCTATCGAACTCCAAGGCAAATCCGATATCGCCGATTTCATGCTCATCGCCACCGGCCGCTCCCAGCGGCAGGTCATGGCGCTTGCCCAGCGCCTGACCGAAGGCCTCAAGGAAGCGGGCTGCAAGCACGTTGCGGTCGAAGGCATGCGGCATGGCGAATGGGTGCTGATCGATGCCGGCGATGTTGTGGTGCATCTCTTCCGCCCCGAAACCCGCGCTCATTACAATCTCGAGAAAATGTGGGGCGAGGCGCTGTCCGAAGCCGCTGGCCAATAGCGCCTCGAGCGGAGAGAGCGCGTGATGCGCCTCAGCATCATCGCGGTCGGGCGGCACAAGGCCAGCCCGCTCAAAGCGCTGCAGGAATTTTACGCCGAACGCATCCGCTGGCCGCTGGCCATCCGCGAGGTCGAAGAGCGCCGCAAGCTGCCGTCCGCCGCGCTCAAAGCACGCGAAGCCGAATTGATCCTCGCCGCGCTGCCGAAAGATGCGGTGCTGATCGCACTCGATGCACGCGGCAAGAATTTATCGAGCGCCGATCTTGCCGACCGTCTCGCGCGCTGGCGCGATGCCGATGCGAGCGTCGCTTTCGTCATCGGCGGCGCCGACGGCCTCGCGGACAGTATCGTCGATAAGGCCAAGCTGGTGCTGTCGCTCGGCGCCATGACCTGGCCGCATCTCCTGGTACGCGGCATGCTCTTGGAGCAGCTCTATCGCGCGCAGCAAATCCTTTCCGGCCACCCTTATCATCGCGAATAGGTTGCAGCGCGGAACGAAGCTCGCGACAGATTGTTCCTTGGTTAGGAACATCTTTGTGTGGAGCGATTATGGCCACGAGACCCTCAATCTCTCACATCCGGCGCGGCGCAAGCGCGCTGACGACGGAAGCCGGCAAACTCATTCGCGACCGAGCGCTCAATGCGGCGCATCAGGCGCTGGTGGTGGCGTTGCAGACTGTTCAGGCAGCCGACCGCAAGCTCCGCGGCGTCCCGACGCCGCGCCGTAAGGCAACACGCTCGGTCCGCACGAGCACCAAGCGCAAGGCCGCGCGACCCGTGAGCAAAGCCCGGCGGGTCGCCACGCCCCGGCAGGCCAAGGCATCACGGCGCGGCCGCCGAGTCGCCCGCTAAAGGCCGGCCTCGACCCCGAAACGCGCGCGGAGATGCGTCTTTGCGCGCGTTTCTTTATGAGGCACATTCCTTTATAAGGCTGCCCATGCCTGATCGTCAGGATTCCGACCGTCTTGTTCCGCGCCCCGTCGTCCTCTGCATTCTCGACGGCTGGGGCGAAAGGGCCGACAAGGCCGACAACGCCATCCTCGACGCCGACACGCCCCATTGGCACGAATTCCTCAAGACCAGCCCCCACGCCCAATTGCAGGCGAGCGAGCATTATGTCGGCCTGCCCGACGGCCAGATGGGCAATTCCGAAGTCGGCCACATGAATCTCGGCGCCGGCCGCGTCGTGACGCAGGATCTGCCGCGCATCGACAAGGCGGTCGCCGACGGCTCGATCGCCAAGACCCACGCGCTGGAGGAATTCATCGCGCGGGTGAAAAAAGCGAAAGGTACCGCGCATTTGATGGGACTGGTCTCGCCCGGCGGCGTCCATTCGCATCAAGACCACATCGCCGCCCTGGCTAAGGCCCTTTCAGCCGCAGGCGTACCGGTCGCCATCCATGCTTTTCTCGACGGCCGCGACACACCGCCCAAAAGCGCCGCGGGCTACGTCGCAAAGCTCGCGAGCGATGTCGCCGATTGCAAGAACGTCCGCGTGGCGACGGTCAGCGGCCGATATTATGCAATGGATCGCGACAAGCGCTGGGACCGCGTCGGCAAAGCCTATGAGGCGCTGGTCGACGCCACGGGCGAGCGCGCAGCCGATGCCGCGAGCGCGATCGCGCAATCCTATGCCGCCGGCAAGACCGACGAATTCATGCTGCCCACGATCGTCGGCGATTATGCCGGAATGAAAGACGGCGACGGCGTCATCTGCGCCAATTTCCGTGCCGATCGCGTGCGCGAAATCCTCACGGCGCTGGTCGATCCCGACTTCAAGGAATTCGCCCGCGCGCGCGTCGTGCGCTTCGCCGCCGCGGCCGGCATGGCGGAATATTCCGAGAGGCTCGGCCATCTTCTCCTGACGCTTTTCCCGCCCCAGGATCTCAGCGATACGTTCGGCGAAGTGGTCTCACATGCCGGCTTGAAGCAGCTGCGCATCGCCGAAACCGAGAAATACGCGCACGTGACATTCTTCTTCAATGGCGGTCGTGAGGAGGAATTCCCGGGCGAGAGCCGCATCCTCGTCCCCTCGCCCAAAGTCGCGACCTACGATCTGAAGCCCGAAATGGCGGCGCCGGAAGTCACCGATAGACTGGTCGAAGCGATCGACAGCGGCACGTTCGACGTCGTCGTCGTGAATTACGCCAATACCGACATGGTCGGGCATAGCGGCGATCTCAAAGCCGCGATCAAGGCGGTCGAAACCGTCGATCAATGTCTCGGCCGCCTCGCCGCCGCGGTGAAGCGCGCCGGCGGCACGATGCTGATCACTGCCGATCATGGCAATGCCGAGATGATGCGCGACCCGAAGACCGGCGAGCCGCATACGGCGCACACCACCAATCCGGTGCCGCTGATCCTGGTCAATCCGCCGGCGAGTGTCACCGGCATCAGCGACGGTCAACTCAGCGATATCGCGCCGACCTTGCTGCGGCTCCTCGACATGCCGCAACCCAAGGCGATGACCGGCCATGCGCTGGTAAAACTGCGCGAGCGTGCCTCGGCCTGACCGCTTCCTCGCGCTGCTCGCGCCGCTGATCGTCGCGGCCGTCGTTGTTTTTGGCATGGCGCACGCCGACGAGACGCCGCAAGCGCAGCTCGAAGCGGTGCAGAAGCAGATCGAGCAGAGCAAGCAGGAACAACAGACCCTGTCCCAGCAATCGGCGGCGCTCGCCGCCGAGATCGAGCAGTTGCGCGCGCAGCAGGTTGCCGCCGCCCAATCGGCCCAGGCGCATGAAGCGGCGCTGACCCGGCTCGAAGCGCAGCGCGCGAAGCTGATGCAGGACATCGCAGCCAAGGGCGCCGAATTGCAAAAACGCCGCGGCGAGCAGCAAACCCTGCTCGCCGCATTGCTCCACCTCGCGCGCAACCCGCCGATCGGCCTGGCACTGGCCGATGGCACGCCGATCGATCTCCTGCGCGGCGGCATTTTGATGGGTGCCGCGGTGCCGCCGCTGGTCGAGCACGGCAAACGTCTCGGCAGCGAGTTGCAGACGATGAACGCTTTGCAGGATCAGCTGCGCGATGCGGAGGCGCAGAACCGGAGCGAAGCCGATGCGCTGGCCGGTGAGCAGACAAGGCTGGCCGCCCTGGCCAGCCAGAAATCGATCCTGCAGCGTCAGGCCGCGCAAGGCGCGGCGGACAGCGCCCAGCAGGTCGAGCGCCTCGCCGCGCAAGCGCGCGATCTCAAAGATTTGATCGAACGCGCCGAGGCCGCCGAACGCGCCCGCGAGGCGCGCGAAGCGCGCGAGGCCGAAGCCCGCCGAAAACGCGAGGCCGAAGCCGCGCGTGTCGCCGCCGCGGCTGCTGCGGCCTCTGCGGCCGCCGCCGCCCCAGCGCCTGGCACGCGTACCGGCAATCCCGCCGAGCAGCAGGCCGTCGCCGCCGCGCCGGCCCTGCCCGATGCGACGCGACCGGCGGGCCTCCGTTCGTTCTCGCAGGCTCGAGGGCGGATGGTCGTCCCCGCCGCCGGCGAGCTCGTGGTCGGCTTCGGCGCCGCCGCGTCCAGCGGCGAATCGGCCAAAGGCATTACCTTCGCGACACGCCCCGGCGCCGAGGTCGTCGCGCCGTTCGATGGGCGCGTCGTCTTCGCCGGCGCGTTCCGCGGTTATGGCCAAATCTTGATCATCGGACACGGCGATGGGTATCATTCGCTCGTGGCGGGACTCGACCGAATCGACAGCAGCGTCAGCCAATGGCTGGTCGCCGGCGAGCCGATCGGCCGCATGTCTGCCAATGAGGCGAAGCCGCGCCTTTATCTCGAGCTGCGCCACAATGGCCAGCCGATCAATCCGTTGCCATGGCTGGCGACCCGCGATGCAAAGGTAAAAGGATGATGCGTTTTCCCATGGCGGCGGCCTCGGTCGCGATGTTGGCCTTTTTGCTCGTGCCGGCTCCGACACTGCGGGCCGCGGACAAACCCGCCGCAAAGCCGGAGACCAGCTCAGACACCTATCGCCAGCTCGACCTCTTCGGCCAGGTGTTTGAGCGGGTGCGCGCCGATTACGTCGACGAAGTCACCGATCAACAGCTCGTCGAAGCCGCGATCAGCGGCATGCTGTCGTCGCTCGACCCGCATTCGAGCTACATGAACGCGAAGAACTTCCAGGACCTACAAGTCGAGGTGCAGGGCCAGTTCGGCGGCCTCGGCCTCGAAGTCACGATGGAGAACGGCCTGGTCAAGGTCGTCTCGCCGATCGACGACACGCCAGCGGCGCAGGCCGGCTTGAAGCCCAACGACCTCATCGTGGGCATCGACGGCGAGCCGGTGCAGGGCATGACCCTGACCGATGCCGTCAACAAGATGCGTGGCCCGGTCAACAGCTCGATCAAGTTGAACATCAAGCGCGGCGACACCGCGCCCTTTGATGTGACCCTGAAACGCGCGGTGGTGAAGGTGCAGTCGGTCAAATCGCAGCCTCAGGGCGACGATATCGGCTATATCCGCATCTCCAGCTTCAACGAGCAGACCGATAGCGGCGTCAAGAACGCGATCAAATCGCTGCAGGCGAAGGACGGATCGAAGCTTGCCGGCATCGTGCTCGATCTGCGCAACAATCCGGGCGGCCTGCTCGAGCAGGCAATTGCCGTGGTCAACGATTTCGTCGACAAGGGCGAGATCGTCTCGACGCGCGGGCGCCGCTCCGAGGATGCGCAGCGCTATGACGCGAAGCCGCCCGGCGACCTGACTCATGGAATCCCCATGGTCGTGCTGATCAATGGCGGCTCGGCCTCGGCCTCGGAAATCGTCGCCGGCGCGTTGCAGGACCATCACCGCGCGATCCTTTTAGGCACGCGCTCTTTCGGCAAAGGCTCGGTTCAGACCATCGTTCAGTTACAGGGCCATGGCGCGATGCGCCTGACCACGGCGCGCTACTACACGCCGTCGTGCCGCTCGATCCAGGCGCAGGGTATCGACCCGGACATCGTCGTCGAGGCGGCGAAGATCCAAAAGATCAACGAAGGCCTAGTGCAGCACGAAGCCGATCTGCGCGGCGCGCTCAAGAACACCGATCCCGGCAACAAGTCCAATGCGCCGGCCCCCGGCAACCAGCCGGCGAAGCCAGGTGGCGGCTCGTCCCAAGGGGCACCGAGCGACCAGAGCACCAACGTCGATGCGACCGTGATCGGCACGACCGAGGATTATCAGCTTGCCCGCGCCATCGACATGCTGCGCGGCGTGGCGCTGTTCGGCCGTCGCCCGACCGCGACACCGTGAGCGCGACTGCTCCGCGGATGCGGCAAGGCAGTGCGCGCCGCTCGTTGTCGGGTTGGATGAATCTCAGCCTCACCCGTTTGGTCTGGTTGGGCGGCGCGATCGCGCTGATCGCCGCCGGCATCGGCCTTGCCTATTTCAGCCCGCCGCCAGCGCCGCTATCGGCGGGCAATGCGATCGACGTGCCGCTGCCGCCGGCCGCCGAGAGCAGGCCGAGCTTGCTCAAGCCGGCACCCGATCCGGACCTGGTGGAAGACAGCCCGAACGGCCCGTTGCCGATCATCGGCAAGGATGGCCGTCAGCCGTGGCAGGTTTATGCGGCGCCCTTCGATGCAAAAGACACGCGGCCGCGGATCGCGCTGATCGTCACCGGGATCGGCCTCGACCAGACGCTCAGCCAGGCGGCACTCGATCGGTTGCCCGGCGCGATCACCTTCGGCTTCGATCCCTATGCCGACAACGTCAAGGACAATGCCGTCAACGGACGACGCCTCGGCCATGAAGCCTTACTTGGCCTGCCGCTCGAGCCGCTCGATTATCCGCGTCAGGATCCCGGCCCGCTGACCCTCCTGACCTCGCTCGATACGGCGCAGAACGCCGAGCGGCTAACGAAGCTGATGGGCAAGGCGACCGGCTATGTCGGCGTCGTCGCGATCATGGGCGCGCGTTTCGAAGGCGAGAATGCGAGCCTAATGCCCCTGCTGGAGACCCTGAAGCAGCGCGGCCTGATGTTCGCCGACGACCGGGCGCCAGAGAAGAGCATCGTTGCGCCGATTGCGACGCAGATGAAGCTGCCTTGGGCCGCCGGCAACAGTGTCATCGACAGCGAGAGCGATCCGGTCGCGATCGATCAGGCGCTCGCGGGCCTTGAGACAAGCGCGAAACGCGGCGGCGCCGCGCTCGGCATCGCCGCGCTGTCGCCGGCGCTGCTCGATCGCATCGCGGCCTGGCTGCCCACGCTCGATGGCAAGGGCATTGCCCTCGCGCCGGCCAGCGCGATCGCGAACCGCCAGAGCGCGTCGCAACCCGTGCAGTGAGCCTATTCGCATGAGCGACGCATCGGCCAAGCCCTATCGCCGCGGCGTCGGCATCACGCTGCTGGCTCCCGACAAGCGGATTTTCGTCGGACGGCGCATCGATACGCCCGGCGCCTGGCAGATGCCGCAAGGGGGCATCGACAAGGACGAGACGCCGCGTGACGCCGCGTTGCGCGAGCTGCATGAGGAAGTCGGCACGCTTGAGGCTGAAATCCTCGCCGAGACGCGCGACTGGCTCACCTACGAGCTCCCCGGCGATCTGCATCTCCAGGCCTGGGGCGGGCGCTTTCGCGGCCAGCGGCAGAAATGGTTCGCGATGCGCTTTCTCGGCAAGGATGCGGACATCCGGCTCGATGCCCACGAAGCCGAATTCGACGCCTGGAAATGGGTGACGCGCGAAGAGCTGCTGCGCGACATCGTCGCTTTCAAGCGGCCGCTCTACGAGGCCGCGCTCAAGGAATTCGCGCCGCTTTTCGATAAAAGCTAAGCCGCTCCGCGCGCGAGGCGCGCGACGCGTTTCTGCATCCCCCACCAGGCGAGCTCGGTCACGACGCGATTGACGCGTCCGTTCGGCTTGAGTCCCGCAGCTTTCAGCACCATGGCGATGCCGCGCTGGACATGATGCCGGCGGTAGACTGCGTAAGCGCGGCGCGCATAGGCGCGGATCGCGCGCTTGCGATCGTAATCGCCACTGGGATCGTTGGCGGCGTGATAGGCGAAAGCGAGTTCGTCATCCTCGCTCTCGCGAATCCGGCCGAGCGCGATCTTCAGCCGGCCCCAGGTGCCGAGGCCTTCGCTGGCGAGGTAGCGGCACAGATGGGTGAGGAAGAGCTTGTAATGGCGCAGCTCATCAGCGGCGATGCGCTGGCAGATCGCCTTCAGTACAGGCTCGTCCGTTGCCTCGGAGAGAGCGATGTAATAGGAGCTGGTGCCGGTCTCGACGATGCAGCGCGCCACCAGCTCACCGGCCCGCGAGCCGCGCACCGATTTGGTGGCGTCGAGCTCGACGCGGAAGCCGGCGCTGAAGCGCGCACAAGCCGCGGCGTGATCAAAGCCGGGATCGGCGAGATGCGCATAGCGGCCGAGCGCGCGGCCGTGCTGGATCTCTTCCTCACCCCAGCGCCGCGCGGCTTCTTGAAACGCCGTATCATCGGCGAAGACGCCGCAGAGATAGCGCGCGTAATCGGCGCCATTCTGCTCGACGAGGCTCGCGGCTTTGACGAGGCGCAACAGTTCGGGATCGAGCTTTTGCCGCTCGAAATGCGCCCACGGAATATCGTCGAGCGTCCAATGCGGCATGGATGGAGTGTAGCGTCCTAAGCGCGCCTACTCACCATTCGTCATCCGCGCGAAAGCGGGGGTCCAGAAGCAACAGGCTGGATGCCCGCTTTCGCGGGCATGACGATCAACGGAAATAGCCGATTTTCTTAGTGCACCGCGCCGATGGCGACGAGCTTCGCTGCGGCGACGGCGAGCTGGCGCTCGGCGTTGCGGAGCCTCGCCTGCGCTTCCTCGCGCTCGGCCCCCGAGAGCCGCGTCGCTTGGTCCTTCAGCCCGCCGACAGTCGATTCGAGCGTGCGCGCCTCGGCCTCGATCGCGGCGCGATCAAGGGAGGAGACCGGCACCGCATCGTCGGCGAGGACGGTGCAGCGTTCGGGCGTCACTTCGGCGAAGCCGCCCGACACAAAGATCCGCTCGCTGACGGTCTTATCCTCATAGACGTCGATGACGCCGGGCCGCACGGTCGAGATGAAGAGCGCGTGGCCCGGCAGCACGCCGAAATTGCCTTCGCTGCCGGGCACGATGACCATGCCGACCGGTTCCGAGAGCAAGAGCTTCTCCGGCGAAACGAGCTCAAATTGCAGCTTGTCGGCCATCGGTGCTTAGGCCGCTTCCTGGGCGAGCTTCCTCGCCTTCTCGACCGCCTCCTCGATCGTGCCCACCATGTAGAAGGCGCTCTCGGGCAACTCGTCATATTCGCCGGCGACGATGCCCTTGAAGCCTTTGATCGTGTCTTCGAGCTTCACGAACACGCCGGGCGTGCCGGTGAAGACTTCGGCGACATGGAAGGGCTGCGACATGAAGCGTTGTATCTTGCGCGCGCGCGCGACGGTGAGCTTGTCCTCTTCGGAGAGCTCGTCCATGCCGAGAATGGCGATGATGTCCTGCAGCGACTTGTAGGTCTGCAGCACGCGCTGCACGTCGCGCGCGACCTTGTAATGCTCGTCGCCGACGACGCGCGGATCGAGCATGCGGGAAGTCGAGTCGAGCGGGTCGACGGCGGGATAGATGCCCAATTCGGCGATTTGCCGCGACAACACCGTTGTCGCATCAAGGTGCGCGAACGACGTCGCCGGCGCCGGGTCGGTCAAATCGTCGGCGGGGACGTAAATCGCCTGCACCGAGGTGATCGAGCCTTTCTTGGTCGTGGTGATGCGCTCTTGCAGCGTGCCCATATCGGTGGCGAGGGTCGGCTGATAGCCGACGGCTGACGGGATACGGCCGAGGAGCGCCGATACTTCCGAGCCCGCCTGGGTGAAACGGAAGATGTTGTCGACGAAGAACAGCACGTCCTGCCCTTCCTCGTCGCGAAAATATTCGGCGAGGGTAAGGCCAGTCAGACCGACGCGGGCGCGCGCCCCCGGCGGCTCGTTCATCTGGCCATAGACGAGCGCCGCCTTGGAACCCGAGCCGTCGGTCTTGATGACACCCGATTCCATCATCTCGTGATAGAGATCGTTGCCCTCGCGGGTGCGCTCGCCGACGCCGGCGAAGACCGAGTAGCCGCCATGCGCCTTGGCGATGTTGTTGATCAGCTCCATGATGATGACGGTCTTGCCGACGCCGGCGCCGCCGAAGAGCCCAACTTTGCCGCCGCGCGCATAGGGCGCGAGCAGATCGACCACCTTGATGCCGGTGACGAGAATTTCCGCCTCGGTCGATTGATCGACGAAATCCGGCGCCGGCTTGTGGATCGGCGAGGTTGATTTGGTCTTCAAGGGCCCGCGCTCGTCGACCGGCTCGCCGACGACGTTGATGATGCGGCCCAAGGTCTCGGGACCGACCGGCACCGAGATCGGTCCGCCGGTATCGGTCACTTCGGCGCCGCGCACCAAGCCGTCGGTCGTGTCCATCGCGATGGTGCGGACGGTGTTCTCGCCCAGATGCTGCGCCACTTCGAGCACCAGCGTCTTGCCCTGGTTCTGGATGTGCAGCGCGGAGAGGATCGGCGGCAGCTCGCCATCGAACTTCACGTCGACGACGGCGCCGATGACCTGAGTGATGGTGCCAATGTTGTTCTTCGCCATAGTCGCAAGTCCTCGCTAGAGCGCCTCGGCGCCCGAGATGATTTCGATCAGTTCCTTGGTGATGGCCGCCTGACGCGAGCGGTTGTAGGTCGTGTTAAGCGTGTCGATCATGTCGCCGGCGTTCCGCGTCGCATTGTCCATGGCGGTCATGCGCGCGCCCTGCTCCGATGCCGCGTTCTCGAGCAGCGCGGTGAAAATCTGGACCGCGAGATTGCGCGGCAGCAGGTCGGCGAGGATCTCGGCCTCTTCCGGCTCGAATTCATAAACGCCCTGATTGGCCGAAGGTGCGGCGGCTTCGGGCGGCGCGAAGGGAATCAGCGCCTGACGCGTCACGATCTGCGTCATCGCCGATTGGAAGCGGTTGTACACGATTGAGCAGCTGTCGAATTCGCCGGCGGCGAAACGCGTCAGCAAGCGGTCGGCGATGTCGCGCGCATTCTCGAAAGTGAGGCGCGGCCGGCCGATCTCGGTCAGACTGTCGACCAGCAGCCGCGCATTGTCGCGGCGCAGCGCGTCGCGCCCCTTGCGGCCGATGGTGATGATCTTTACCGCCCGGCCCGAGCCGGTGATGTCGCGGATGACGCGCCGCGATTCGCGCAGGATCGACGCATTGAAGCCGCCGGCCAAGCCGCGATCCGAGGTTGCGACCACCAAGAGATGCGTCTGGTCCTTACCCGTGCCAGCGAGCAGCGGCGGCGCGTTGACCATGCCGCGGAGGTTGGCGGCGAGCGAGCCGAGCATGCGTTCCATGCGCTGAGCATAAGGACGCGCGGCCTCGGCCTGTTCCTGCGCGCGGCGCAAACGCGACGCGGCGACCATCTTCATCGCCGACGTGATCTTCTGCGTCGAGCGCACGCTGCGAATGCGCAGCCGCAATTCCTTAAGCGTCGCCATCGCCGGTGTATCTCGTCCTTAGGCGAAGGTCTTGGCGAAATTGTCGAGGAAGCTGGCCAGATCTTTCTCCGTGTCGGAGGCAAGCTCGCGCTTGTCGCGGATCGATTTGAGGATCTCGGGCTTCTTCGCTTTGATCTCGCCCAGCATCGCCGCCTCGTAGCGGTTGACCGCCGCCGTATCGATCTTATCGAGATAGCCGCGCGTGCCGGCGAAGATCGAGACGACCTGCTCTTCGACCGGCATCGGGCTGAACTGCGGCTGCTTCAACAGCTCGGTCAGGCGCGCGCCGCGTGCAAGAAGGCGCTGCGTCGCCGGATCGAGATCCGAGGCGAATTGCGCGAAGGCCGCCATCTCGCGATATTGCGCGAGCTCCAGCTTGATGCGGCCGGCGACCTGCTTCATCGCCTTGATCTGCGCTGCCGAGCCGACGCGGCTCACCGAGAGACCGACGTTGATCGCCGGACGGATGCCGCGATAGAACAGCTCGGTCTCGAGGAAGATCTGGCCGTCGGTGATCGAGATCACATTGGTCGGGATGTAGGCCGAGACGTCGCCGGCCTGCGTCTCGATGATCGGCAAAGCCGTCAGCGAGCCCGCGCCGTGATCCTCGTTCATCTTCGCCGCGCGCTCCAAGAGGCGGGAGTGGAGATAGAACACGTCGCCGGGATAGGCTTCGCGGCCCGGCGGGCGGCGCAACAGCAGCGACATCTGGCGATAGGCGACCGCTTGCTTCGAGAGATCGTCGTAGACGATCACCGCGTGCATGCCGTTGTCGCGGAAGAATTCGCCCATGGCGCAGCCGGTATAGGGCGCGAGGAATTGCAGCGGCGCCGGCTCCGACGCGGTAGCGGCGACAACGATCGAATATTCGAGCGCGCCGTAGTCCTGCAGCGTCTTGACGATTTGCGCGACCGTGGAGCGCTTCTGGCCGACCGCGACGTAGACGCAGTAGAGCTTCTTCGATTCGTCGCCGGCTTCGTTAATCGCCTTCTGATTGAGGAAGGCATCGATCGCGACAGCGGTCTTCCCGGTCTGGCGATCGCCGATGATCAGCTCGCGCTGGCCGCGGCCGACCGGCACCAGCGCATCGATCGCCTTCAAGCCCGTCTGCACCGGCTCATGCACCGATTTGCGCGGAATGATGCCGGGCGCCTTCACCTCGACGCGGGTGCGGGTCACGTCTTTCAGCGCCCCCTTGCCGTCGATCGGGTTGCCGAGCGCGTCAACGACGCGGCCCAAAAGGCCTTTGCCGACCGGCACGTCGACGATGGCGCCGGTGCGCTTGACCGTCGCGCCTTCGGTGATGCCGCTGTCGTCGCCAAAGATCACGACGCCGACATTGTCGCTCTCGAGATTGAGCGCCATGCCTTTGACGCCGTTCGGAAACTCGACCAGTTCACCGGCCTGGACCTTGTCGAGGCCATAGACGCGGGCAATGCCGTCGCCTACCGAGAGCACCTGTCCGACCTCGGCGACATCCGCCTCGGTGCCAAAATCGGCGATCTGCTGCTTCAGGATGGCGGAGATTTCCGCCGCACGGATTTCCATCTTACCGGACCCCCTTCATGGCGAGCTGCAAGCGTTGCAGCTTGCTGCTGAGCGACGCATCGACCATGCGCGAGCCCAGCTTGACGATCAGGCCGCCGAGCAAGCTCGGATCGACCCGGGTTTCAATAGCGACTTTGCCGCCGACGGCGCGCCGCAGCCGCTCGTCGAGCGATTGGCGCTGCTGATCGCTGAGCGGCTGAGCCGAGACGACATGTGCCGTGACCTCGCCGCGCCGCGACGCGAGCTCGGCAAGGAAGGCCTCAATCACCTCCGGCAGCACGAAGAGCCGCCGGTTCTTGGCCAGAAGGCCGAGGATGTTGCGCACCAGCGGCTGGAGCCCTGCTGCCTCACCGAGGGCGGCGATCGCCTTGCCCTGCTCGGCGCGGGAGAGGACCGGGCTGCGGATCATGCGCCGCAGATCGGCGCTTTCATCGATGAGGCCCCGCACCGTCCGCAGATCGGCAGCCACAGAATCGAGCGCTTTTTGCTCGTCGGCGAGTTCATAAAGCGCGGTCGCGTAGCGCTCGCCTAGACCGGTTGCGCCTGCGGTTTGGGATGCCACGGTGAAAGAGCCCTCGTTTGCTCCAGGACGAAAGCGGATTGCGCCGGAAGTGCCTGAAATGACGCGCTTTCCGGCAAGAGGGTCCGCAGGGTTCAATCCCCGCTGCTTACCCGCCCGGAAAGCGCGCGGTTTTTAACACAGGGGTTGCTGCAGCGCAACCCGGGGCATCCGGGAAAAAGCGCTGCGGCAAAAGGGATTGTCGGCCCTCCTGAGACGCGCGAGAATACCCCTACCTGCAAACGCCCTGAAGATCGAGGTCAACTATGGCACGTCCGAAGATCCGTCATCTGGCCATTCTTGCCCGCAATCCGAAGAAGATGGCCGACTACTACACCAAAGTGTTCGATATGGAGATCATCCATAAGAATCCGGCCGGCACCGCCTTCTTCCTGTCCGACGGCTACATCACCCTGGCCGTGCTGCCGCACAAGCTCGAGAACGACGGGTCGCTCGGCATCAATCATTTCGGCTTCCAGATCGACAGCGTCGATGAAGTCATGAAGAAGATGGCTGCCTTCGATCCGGAGATCGAGGAGCCGAAAAAGCGCCCGGCCGACCGGCCTTACGCCGAGTTCCGCGGCTGCGACACCGAAGGCAACGGCTTCGATCTGAGCGAGCACGGCTTCGAGCGCGCCGAGACCAATGCGGAGCGCGACGCCAAGAAGGCGAGCGCGCCGAAGAAGGAAAAAGCGCTGGTGTAGGTTTCCCTCTCCGCGCTTGCGGGGAGAGGGAGGGGCCCGTTGCGAGGCAATGGGAGGGTGAGGTGTGCGGCAACAGCACAATCCCACTGACCTTCGCTTCAGCCATCTCACCCTACCCTGTCCGCCCTCGAGGGCGGAGAGGGAATGCGATCAAGCGAATCAAAGAAAGCTATACGGGTCGATATCGACCTGCAGCCTGACATTGCCCGGAACCTTCACCCGGGCAAGCCATTGCCGCACCACCGCCTGTAAATTCACATCGCGCCGTGCCTTCACCAGGAAGCGGCGGCGATGGCGGCCACGCAGCACGCGTAAAGGCGCCGGCGCCGGCCCGAGCGTCTCCACACCGGGCAGATGCGGCGCCGCGCGCGCCAAGGCCCGGCCGGTGAAATCGGCTGATTCATCATCGGGGGCCGAGATGACCAGCGCCGCGAGCCGGCCGAAAGGCGGCATGCCGTGGGTTTTGCGGCTTTCCGCTTCGAGCGCGAAGAAGCGATCCCGATCATCGGCGAGCAGCGCGCCCATCACGCCGTGATCGGGCATCCACGTCTGGATATAGACGATGCCCGGCCGCTCGGCCCGGCCCGCGCGGCCCGAGACCTGATGCAGCAGCTGGAAGGTGCGCTCGGCGGCACGCAGATCGCCGCCTTCGAGGCCGAGATCGGCATCGACCACGCCAACGAGCGTGAGCAGCGGGAAGTGATGGCCCTTCGCCACCACCTGCGTGCCGATGAGCACGTCAATTTCATGCGCCTCAACGGCGCGGATGATCTCTTCCGCCGCATGCGGGCCTGTGAGCGTGTCGGAAGCCATCACGCCGAGCCGCGCTTGGGGGAAGCGCAGCGCGACTTCTTCCGAGAGCCGCTCGATGCCCGGCCCGCACGGCACGAAGCTATGCGCCTCGCCGCAATTCGGACAGAGCGCCGGCAGCGGCTCGGCGTGGCCGCAATGATGGCATTGCAACTGCCCGAGCAATCGGTGCTCGACCAGCCAGGCCGTGCAATTGGGACATTCGAGGCGATGACCGCAATTGCGGCAGAGCGTCAGCGGCGCATAGCCACGGCGATTGAGGAACAGCATCGCCTGCTCGCCATTCTCCAGCGTCTCGGCAAGCGCTTTGACCAGCGGCGGCGACAGGAAGCGCTGCCGCTCCGGCAGGTTGCGGCGCATATCGACGACGCGGATCTCGGGCAGCTGCGCCGCGCCGTAGCGCGACGGCAGGTGGAGACGGCGATAGCGGCCTTGTTCGACATTCACCAGCGTCTCGAGGGATGGCGTTGCCGAGACCAACACCACCGGACGCTTCGCGAGCGAGCTGCGCACCACCGCCATGTCGCGCGCGTGGTAGATGACACCGTCTTCTTGCTTATAGGAGCCATCCTGCTCCTCATCGACGACGATGAGGCCGAGATCGGGAAAGGGCAAAAAGAGCGCCGAGCGTGCGCCGACGACGACGGGCGCTTTGCCTTCGGCGACCTCGCGCCAGGTGTCGCGGCGCTGGGCATGACGCAACTCCGAATGCCAGAGCGCGGGCGGGGCACCGAACCGCACCTCGAAGCGTTCGAGAAATTGCGCCGACAAAGCGATCTCGGGCAATAGCACGAGCGCTTGTTTGCCGCGCGCGAGACAAGCGGCGATCGCGGCGAAATAGACCTCGGTCTTGCCCGAACCGGTGACACCGTCGAGCAGCGTCACTGAAAATGCATCCTGCACGACATGCTCGATCAGCTCGCGCGCGGCGCCTTGCTGCGCCGACGACAGCGGCGGGCCATCGCGGCGAAAATCGGGCGCGGGCGGCGTGAGGCGGCGCGGCAGTTCCACGCTGCGCAAGAAGCCGGCCGTGGCGAGCGCCTTCACCACGCCGGTACTGCACGCCGCACGCTCGGCGAGATCGCTCGCGGTTGCCGCGCCGTCGCTTGCGGCTTCGAGCACGCGTCGCCGCGGCTTGGTCAGAACCGCAGCGCTATCCGACAACCCGGCGCGGCCGGCATCCGTCAGCGCATAGCCCGCGAGCGCGCGCATCGGCACGAGCGCATCGGGTACGCTCATCGCCATGCGCAGCACCGCGCCCGGCGCGGAGAGCGTGTAATTCGCCGTCCAATCGACGAAACGGCGCAACTCGTCGGGCAGAGGCGGCGCCGGCAGGATATCTTCGACCGGCTTCAATTTCGTATCCGCAACGTCGCCGCTGCCGTCGCCCCAAACCACGCCGACGAGTTGGCGACGGCCGAGCGGCACGGCAACAAAATCGCCCGGCGCGACGTTTAAGTCATGGGGAACGGTGTAATCATAGGCACCCGCCAAGGGCAGCGGCAGCAATACGCTGACGCGGCGTTCCGAGCTCTCGGCGGAACTGGCGTGGCGCTCTGGCATAGGTTAGACTTTTAGAGTGAAAGCCTGCCGCGCGCTACGGAAAGCAGGAGAGAGGCTTCGACATGAAGTTCTTCATCGATACAGCCGATATCGGCGAGATCCGCGAGCTCGCGGCGACCGGACTCGTCGACGGAGTCACCACCAACCCGTCGCTGGTCGCTAAATCGGGACGTAAATTCCTCGATGCGGTGCACGAGATTTGTCAGATCGTGCCCGGCCCGGTCAGCGCGGAAGTCACGTCGACGGAAATGGCGACGATGCTCGCCGAAGGACGCAAGCTTGCGAAGATCGCGAAGAATGTTGCGGTGAAAGTGCCGCTGACCGTCGACGGGCTGAAGGCCTGCCGCGCCCTCCGCCAGGAAGGGACGATGGTCAATGTGACGCTGTGCTTCTCGGCGGCGCAGGCGCTGCTCGCGGCGAAAGCGGGTGCGAGCTTTATCTCGCCTTTCGTCGGCAGGCTCGATGATGTCGGCCAGACCGGCATGGAGCTGATTCGCGAAATCGTCACGATCTATCGCAATTATCCCGAGATCAAGACCGAGGTGTTGGTGGCCTCGATCCGCAATCCGCTGCATGACACCGAAGCGGCGAAGCTCGGCGCGCATGTCGGCACCATTCCGCCGGCGGTGCTCCGGCAAATGTACGCGCATCCGCTGACCGACAAGGGACTTGCAGCTTTCCTTGCGGACTGGAAAAAGACGGGGCAGAGCATTTTGGGGGACGACGAGAAGGCTGCGGCGGAGTAACAATAGGCGCGTAGGATCGGTTCATGGATTTGCCGAAGGACAAGAAACACGCGCTACCCTCGCTGCCTGCCCCGCAGCCGGCGGCGCCTGCCCTCGGCAAAGGGTTGTCGGCCAGCGATGTCGCCGGCTACCTCAAGCAACATCCCGATTTCCTCAACCAGCATCCCGATCTGCTAGGCGTGCTGACGCCGCCGAAACTCGATCGCGGCGAGCGCGTGGTCGATATGCAGCACTTCATGGTGCAGCACCAGCGCAGCGAGATCGCACGGCTCAAGGCGCAGAATAAGAGCCTTGTCGCGGCGACGCGCGCCAATCTCATGGGTCAGGCGCGCGTGCATAGCGCGGTGCTGGCGATCATCGGCGCGCAAAGCTTCGAGCAGCTCATCCAGATCGTCATCACCGATCTCGCGAGCCTGCTCGATGCCGATGTCGTCACCATCGCGGTCGAGCGCCAGGGCGGTGCCAGGGCCCGGATGCCACACCACGGGATCGAGATTCTGGAGCCCGGCACGGTCGCCGAGGTGCTGGGCGATGACCACGACGTCGTGTTCCAAACCGATATCCACGGTGATCCGCGGCTCTTCGGCGCCGGCGCGGGCCTCGTGCGCTCTGCGGCCCTGGTGCGCTTGCCGGTCGGCCGTGCCTCGCCGGCCGGCATGCTCTGCATCGGCACGCGCCGCGCAGGCAAATTCCAGACCGGGCATCAAAGCACCGAGCTCTTGTCATTCCTCGCCCGCACGCTCGGCATCACCATCGCCGCATGGCTCGACCTGCCGGCGTAAAGCCCGCGCCGCTCCGTCCTGAATCGAAAGATCCGGCGCGCTTCTCCGCGACGCCCGATCTGCAGCACGCGATTGCCGAATGGCAGAGCTGGATGAAGGCGGAGCGTCGCGCCTCGCCGCATACGATCGCGGCCTATGGCAGCGACCTCATGCACTTCCTCACTTTCCTGACCGTGCATCGCGGCGGCGCGGCAGGCCTGGCCGATCTCGCCGCGCTCGCGCCAGCCGATTTCCGCGCCTTCCTCGCGTCGCGCGCTTACGCCGCGATCAAGCATTCTTCGTCGGCCCGCGCGCTCTCGGTGCTGCGCGGTTTTTTCCGCTTCCTCGATCGCCGCGGCTTCGCCAAGAACGCCGGCCTTGCCGCGATCCGCACCCCGAAGCTACCGAAAGCTCTGCCCAAGGCGCTCACCGTCGACGAGGCAAGCGCCGCGCTCGATCTCGCGCCGCAGCTCGCGCGCCAGGATTGGCAGGGCAAGCGCAGCCTTGCGATCCTGATGCTCCTTTATGGCGCAGGCCTACGTATCGGCGAGGCGCTGTCGCTAAAACGCGGCGAGGCGCCGCTGAAGGCCGGCGCGATCAGCATCACGGGCAAGGGCAACAAGACGCGCATGGTGCCGATCCTGCCCGCTGTGGCAACGGCGGTTGGCGATTACCTCGATGCGTGTCCGCACGAGCTGAAGCGCGATGCGCCGCTTTTCGTCAGTGCGCGCGGCAAGGCGCTGAGCGCGCGGCCGGTGCAGGCCGAGATGGCGAAGTTGCGGTTGATGCTCGGGCTCGATGCGCGCGCGACGCCGCACGCGCTGCGCCACAGTTTCGCGACACACCTCTTGGGCGAAGGCGCCGATCTGCGCTCGATCCAGGAGTTGCTCGGCCATGCGAGCCTTTCGACAACGCAGCGCTACACCGCGGTCGACGCAGCACGCCTCGCTGCGGTCTATGACAAGGCGCATCCGCGTGCGAAGGGCTGACGCATGATATCCGGAACAAGCCATGCGGCCACATTACGCGCGCTCTTGCGCAAGGAAGGGATGCTGGTCGCCCCGGCGGCATATGATTGCATCGGCGCGCGTGCGATCGAGGATGCCGGCTTTCCGCTCGTCTATATGACCGGCTCGGGCACGGCGGCTGCCCTCGGCTATCCCGATTATGGTCTCGTCACGATGTCCGAGATGGCGGAGAATGCGGGGCGCATCGCCACCGCCGTCAAACTGCCGGTGATCGCCGACGCCGACACGGGCTACGGCAACGAGCTTAACGTCACGCGCACCGTGCGAGAATATGCGCAGCGCGGTGTCGCCGGGCTGCATATCGAAGACCAGACCTTCCCCAAGAAATGCGGCCAGCTCGACGACAAGGAGGTGATCCCGCGCGCCGAGTTCATCGCCAAGGTGAAAGCCGCGGTCGCAGCGCGGGCGGATCCCGATTTCGTCATCATTGCGCGCACCGATGCGCGCGCCGTGCTGGGCTTCGAGGCCGCGGTCGAGCGTATGAACGCGGCGCTCGAGGCGGGTGCCGATATCGCCTTCCTCGAAGCACCCCGGACTCTGGAGGAAGTGGCGGCGGTGCCGAAGCTGGTGCGCGGGCCGTGCCTGCTTAATCTGTCGCTCGGCGGGCGGACGCCGCTGCGCGAATTGGGCGAGGCCGAGCGCGCCGGCTACCGAATCCTCATCATTCCCGGCCTGTTGCTGCAGGAAGCGATGCGCGCTTTCGCCAGCGCGCTTGCGGAATTGAGGACCCAGCGGTGTATGCCTACCGCCACCATCGATGTGCGCGAACGCCTGCGCCGCATGGGCGCGGCCGAATGGGACTTCCTGCGCGACCGGTTCAAGAGCTGACGATAAAGCGCGGTTAGATGTGAATCGCGCCCGAGCCGGCGGCAAGCGCGGCTTCTTTCACAGCTTCGTTCAGCGTCGGATGCGCATGGACAGTACGCGCGATATCTTCCGAGGTCGCGCCGAACTCCATCGCCAGCGCCGCTTCGGCGATCATCGTGCCGGCATCGGCCCCGATGATATGCACGCCGAGCACGTGATCTGTCTTTTCATCGGCGATGATTTTGACGAAGCCTTCGGTATCGGCATTGGCCCGCGCGCGGCCATTGGCGGAGAACGGAAATTTGCCGATCTTGTAGCGCACGCCCGCGGACTTCAGCTCTTCTTCCGTCTTGCCGACGGAACCGACTTCCGGATGGGTGTAGATCACCGCCGGAATCGCGTCGTAATCGATATGCGGCTTCTGACCCGCAAGCGTCTCGACCAGTACGACGCCCTCTTCCGAGGCCTTATGCGCCAGCATCGGCCCGGCGATCACGTCGCCGATCGCATAGATGCCCGGCACATTGGTCGCGAAATGCGGGTCGACCATGACGCGCCCTTTGTTGTCGAGCTTCACGCCGACTGCATCGAGGCCGAGATTGTCGGTGTAAGGCCGCCGCCCGACCGAGACGAGCACAGCATCACATGGCAGCTCTTCGCCCTTGCCGCCGGCGGCTGCTTCGAGCGAAAGCGACCAGCCGCCATTCGCCTTTTTCGCGCCGGTCACTTTGGTGCCCAGCTTGAAGGCGAAGCCCTGCTTGGTCAGCGAGGTCTGCAGCGCCTTGCCGACTTCGAGGTCCATCGTCGGCGTGATGCGATCGAGGAATTCGACCACGGTGACCTGCGCGCCGAGGCGCCGCCACACTGAGCCCATTTCGAGGCCGATATAGCCGCCGCCGACCACGACGAGGTGCTTCGGCACCGATGGCAGCGACAGCGCGCCGGTCGAGGAGACGATCGTCTTCTCATCAATGGTGATGCCAGGGAGGTTCACGCTATCCGAGCCGGTGGCAATGATGATCGCCTTGCCCGCTTTCAGCTCCTGCACCTTGCCGTCTTCGCCCGTGACCTCGAGCGCGTCTTTCGCGGTGAACTTGGCAGCGCCTTTGACGAAGGCGACCTTGTTCTTGCGGAAAAGAAATTCGACGCCCTTGGTGTTCTCGCTGACGACCTTGTCCTTGCGCGCGAGCATCGTCGCCAGATCGAATTCGACTTTGCCGGTCTTGATGCCGTGCACGGCGAGGGCGTGATTGGCTTCCTCGAATTTCTCCGAAGATTGCAGCAGCGCCTTCGACGGGATGCAGCCGATGTTGAGGCAGGTGCCGCCGGGCGATGACCGCTTGTCGATGCAAGCGGTCTTCATGCCGAGCTGCGCCGCGCGGATGGCCGCGACGTAGCCGCCAGGCCCACTGCCGATGACGATGACGTCGTAATTGTCCGCCATAGGGTCAGACGCCGAACAGCATGCGCTGCGGGTCCTCGATACATTCCTTGACGCGTACCAGGAAGGTCACCGCCTCGCGCCCATCGATCATGCGATGATCGTAGGAGAGTGCGAGATACATCATCGCCCGCACCTCGATCTTGTCGCCGACCACGACCGGCCGTTTCTGGATCTTGTGCATGCCCAGGATTGCCGATTGCGGCGGGTTGAGGATCGGCGTCGACAAGAGCGAGCCGTAGACGCCGCCATTGGTGATCGTGAAAGTGCCGCCCGAGAGCTCGTCGAGCGACAGCTTGCCATCGCGGGCGCGGCGGCCGAGATCGGCGACGCGCTTCTCGATCTCGGCGAAGCTTAGTTGATCGGCGTCGCGCACCACCGGCACGACAAGGCCTTGCTCGGTGCCAACGGCGATGCCGATATCGTAATGGTTCTTGTAGATGATGTCGTCGCCATCGATTTCGGCATTGGCGGCCGGTAACTCTTTCAGCGCCTGGATGCAGGCCTTGGCGAAGATCGACATGAAGCCAAGGCGCACGCCATGCTGCTTCTCGAAGCTCTCGCGATAGCGCTCCCGCAGCGCCATGACCTCGGTCATATCCACCTCGTTGAAGGTGGTGAGCATGGCCGCGGTGTTCTGCGCTTCCTTCAAGCGTTCGGCGATGCGCTTACGGAGTCGCGTCATGCGCACGCGCTCTTCGCGCGGGCCCAATTCGCGCGGCTCGCGCACCATAGGTGCAGGAACTGGCGCGGGCTTCGCGGCGGCGGCCGCAGCGATATCGCCCTTGGTGAGACGGCCGTCCTTGCCGGTCGGCTGGACCCTCGTAACATCGACGCCGGTCTCGGCGGCGGCTTTGCGCGCGGCGGGACCGGAACGCGCAAGGATGTCGGCGCCGCCATTGCCCGCTTGCGGCGGCGGCGGGGCCGGTTTGGTCGAAGGCGGACGCGGCGCCGGTGGCGCGGCGGGCGCGGCGGTCTGGGCGATGCCGACGGAAGCAGGCTGCGGCGCGGGTTTCGCCGCCCCTTCGCCGATACGGCCGAGCACGGCTCCGACCGCGACGTTGGCGCCTTCGGCGGCGAGCACTTCGGTCAGCGTGCCGGCGGCCGGCGCGTTGACTTCGAGCGTCACCTTATCGGTCTCGAGCTCGACAAGCGGATCATCCATCGCGACAGAATCGCCCGGGTGCTTCAGCCAGCGCGCGACGGTCGCCTCGGTCACCGATTCCCCCAGGGTCGGGACTTTGATCTCGGTTGCCATCGAATTCCCCTCTCGCGCCTTGGCGCTTCGCTTCGCGGCTTACTTCGCGAAGGCTTCGGCGACGAGCCGCGCCTGTTCGGCGTTGTGACGACGCAGCATGCCAGTCGCGGTCGCAGCGGCTTCCGAACGGCCGACGTAGCGCGCGCGCTTGCCTTTCACATCGAGGCCGCTCAGCACACGCTCGATCTTGCGATCGACGAAATGCCACGCGCCCATATTCTCGGGCTCTTCCTGGCACCACACGAACTCCGCGTTCTTGTAGGGCCCGAGCTCCTTCGCCAGCGTGTTGAACGGGAAAGGATAGAGCTGCTCGACACGAATCAGGGCTACGTCGGCGATCTTGTTCTCGCTGCGGTATTTGGCGAGATCGAAATGCACCTTGCCGGTCGAGAGCACGACGCGGCGCGTCTTCGCCGGATCGATCGCCGGATCACGATCGGCAAGGACGCGGTGGAACGACGTGCCCGGCCCCATATCCGCGAGCTTCGACATCATCTCCGGCGCGCGCAGCATCGATTTTGGCGTCATCAGGATGAGCGGCTTGCGGAAATTGCGCCGCACCTGACGGCGCAGCAGGTGAAAGTAGTTCGCCGAACTGGTCAGGTTGCAGACCTGCCAATTGTCCTCGCCGCAGAGCTGGAGATAGCGCTCAAGCCGCGCCGAGGAATGCTCCGGCCCCTGCCCTTCATAGCCGTGCGGCAACAGCAGCACGACGCCGGACATGCGCAGCCATTTGGCTTCGCCCGAGGAAATGAACTGGTCGATGATGACCTGCGCGCCGTTCGCGAAATCGCCGAACTGCGCTTCCCAGAGGACCAGCGCGTGGGGATCGGCGAGGCTGTAACCGTATTCGAAGCCAAGCACGGCCGCTTCCGACAGTGGGCTGTCGATCACCTCGAACGGCGCCTGGCCGTCGCGCACGTGATTAAGTGGGACGTAGCGGTTCTCGTTGGTCTGATCGATCAGCACCGAATGACGCTGCGAGAAGGTGCCGCGGCCCGAATCCTGGCCGGAGAGACGCACCGGTGTGCCTTCGGCGCAGAGCGTGCCGAAAGCGAGCGCCTCGGCCGTCGCCCAATCGATGCCCTCGCCGCTCTCGATCGCGTGCTTCTTGGCTTCGAGTTGACGCACCAGCTTACGGTTGAGATCGAAACCTTCCGGCACATGCGACAGCGCCCTGCCGACTTCTTTGAGCAGCTCCATCGGCACCGCCGTTTCGCCGCGACGATCATCGCCCGACGCGGCCTTCAGCCCGGTCCAGGCGCCTTCGAGCCAGTCGGCTTTGTTCGGCTTGTAGCTCTTCGACGCCTCGTATTCGGCATCGAGCTTGGCCGTGAACTCCGCGGCCATCTGATCGATGTCTTCCTGCTTGATCACGCCCTCGCTGATAAGACGCTTGGCATAGATCTCGCGCGTCGAGGGATGCGCCGCGATCGCCTTGTACATCAGCGGCTGGGTGAAAGCCGGCTCGTCGCCTTCGTTATGGCCATGGCGGCGATAGCAGAAGATGTCGACGACCACGTCTTTTTTGAAGCGGTGGCGGAATTCAGTGGCGATGCGCGCGACATGCACGACCGCTTCGGCATCGTCGCCATTCACGTGGAAGATCGGCGCCTGAACTTCCTTGGCAACTTCCGTGCAATACGGGCCGGAGCGAGCATAGGCCGGGCTGGTGGTGAAGCCGATCTGGTTATTGACGACGACATGGATCGTGCCGCCGGTGCGATAGCCTTTGAGCTCGGAAAGATCGAGCGATTCGGCCACGAGGCCCTGGCCGGCGAAAGCCGCGTCGCCGTGCATCAACAGACCGACGACCTGATCGCGCACTGTGTCCTTGCGCTGCTGCTGCTTGGCGCGGACCTTGCCGAGCACGACGGGATTGACCGCCTCGAGATGCGAGGGATTCGCCTGCAGCGAGAGATGGACGAGGTTGCCGTCAAAGCTGCGGTCGCTCGACGTGCCGAGATGGTATTTAACATCGCCCGAGCCCTGCACGTCCTCGGGATTGGCGGAATTGCCCTGGAATTCCGAGAACACGGCCGTGAACGGCTTGCCCATCATGTTCGTGAGCACGTTGAGGCGCCCGCGATGCGGCATGCCGATCACCAGCTCTTTCATGCCGAGCTGGCCACCGCGCTTGATCACTTGCTCGAGCGCCGGAATCAGCGCCTCGCCGCCATCGATGCCGAAGCGCTTGGTGCCGGTGTAGCGCTTATCGCAAAAGCGCTCGAACATCTCGGCATCCGTGAGGCGTTGCAGGATCGCGCGCTTGCCGAGCACGGTGAATTCCGTGTGGTTGCGCGGCACCTCGATCCGCGCCTGGATCCATTGGCGCTGCTCGAGTTCCTGAATATGCATGTATTCGATGCCAATCTTGTCCGAATACGTCGCCTTGAGCGCCGGCAGAATCTCCTTGAGAGTGGCGGTTTTGAAGCCGAGCAGATTGTTGACGAAGATCGGCCGGTTGAAATCGGCCTCGGTGAAGCCGTAGGTGGCGGGGTCGAGATCGGGATGGTATGTCCGCCGCTGCAGCCCAAGTGGATCGAGATCCGCGATCATATGGCCGCGCACGCGATAAGCGCGGATCAGATTCATCGCCCTCAAACTGTCGAGCGCTGCTTGCTGTGCGTCGGACGGCAGCACCGCGGTCGCCGCGTGGCCGTTCGTCAGCGCGGCAGGTGCGGCATGACCATTGACGATCTGCATCGGCACCGGGCGGCCCCAGCCCGGACCCGTTACATCTTTCTCGATGCTTTCCGGCTCGTCCTGAAGCTCGGCAAAAAATTGCCGCCAGCTCTCATCGACGCTCGTCGGGTCTTCGACATAGCGGGCGTGGAGTTCGGCGATGTAATCGGCGTTATGGCCGGTCAGGAAGCTGCTGTGCTGGCTCTCGGGCATGATCGATTGGGGATAAAGGGACAGGCTAAAGATTGGGATTCGCGACCCCAATACCTAGCCCGTAAATGTTACCTTTTTGGTTACCAGGCCGTCAAAAACGCCGGAAAACCGCCGTTAATTCCGGGTTTTACCCGAAAAAGGGCGGGGCTCAGAGCTTCCCGGCCTCTTTCAGCAGCTTCTTGCCGACCTCGCAGAGATCGCGGACGGCGTTCGCCGATTTGTCGAACTCGGCCTTCTCCTTGGCATTCATTTCGACCTCGATGATCCGCTCGACGCCCTTGGCACCGATCACGACCGGAACGCCGACATAGAGGCCGTTCACGCCGTATTGGCCGGTGAGATAGGCGGCGCAGGGCAGAACGCGCTTTTTGTCGAGTAGGAACGACTCCGCCATGGCGATGCCGGAGGAGGCAGGAGCGTAGAAGGCCGAGCCGGTCTTCAAGAGATTGACGATCTCGCCCCCGCCGTCTCGCGTGCGCTGGACGATCTTGTCGAGCTTCTCCTGGGTCGTCCAACGCATCTTCACGAGATCGGGCAGCGGAATACCGGCGACGGTCGAATAGCGCACCAGCGGCACCATGCTGTCGCCATGGCCGCCGAGCACGAAAGCGGTGACGTCCTCGACCGAGACGTTGAATTCCTGGGCGAGGAAATAGCGGAACCGCGCGCTGTCGAGCACGCCGGCCATGCCGACGACGCGCTCATGCGGCAGGCCGGTTGCCTCGCGCATCACCCACACCATCACATCGAGCGGGTTGGTGATGCAGATGACGAAAGCGCCGGGCGCGTGCTGCTTGATCGCCTCGCCAACCTGCCAAACGACCTTGGCGTTGATGCCGATGAGGTCGTCGCGGCTCATGCCGGGCTTACGCGGAACACCGGCGGTCACGATAATGACATCCGCGCCTTTGATGGCGGCGTAGTCGTTCGAGCCGACATAGCTCGCATCGAACCCTTCGACCGGCGACGCTTCGGCGAGATCGAGCGATTTGCCCTGCGGGACGCCCTCGACGACGTCGCACATCACGACATCCCCGAGATTCTTGAGACCAGCGAGCAAAGCGAGCGTGCCGCCGATCTGTCCCGCGCCAATCAGCGCGATCTTCCTGCGTGCCATCTTAGGTCCTCGTATTTTTTCGGATTGGAATTGGCCGCGTCTTAGCGCGATTCGCCGCCACCGGCAAGGGCTGGCGGCGCCGAGAAAGATGAGCAAAACTTAATCAGCGCAGAGGTTTAGGAGGAATGCATGAGCGGCGGCAAAGTCGCGCTGGTCACCGGTGCGGGGAGCGGCATCGGCAAGGCAGTAGCGCTTGCGCTGATGGGCGAAGGCTACGCCACCGTTCTCGCCGGGCGGCGCCGTGAGCCGCTCGACGCGGTCGCGCGCGAAGGAAAAGAGGCGCTGGCCGTGCCGACCGATGTCGCCAATCCCGATTCCGTCAACGCGCTCTTCGCCGCGATCAAGCAGCGTTTTGGCCGGCTCGATCTCCTCTTCAACAATGCCGGTGTCAACGCGCCGGCGGTGCCGATCGAGGAATTGCCGGTCGCGACCTGGCTCAACGTGATCAATGCCAATGTGACCGGCGTCTTCCTCTGCACGCGCGCCGCTTTTGCCCTCATGAAGGATCAGAACCCGCGCGGCGGCCGCATCATCAATAACGGCTCGATCGGCGCGCACACGCCGCGGCCGAATACGGCGCCCTACACCGCCTCGAAGCACGCCGTGCTCGGTCTCACAAAGTCCACGGCGCTCGACGGACGCAAATACGACATTGCTTGCGGCCAGATCGATATTGGCAATGCCGATACCGGCTGGGCCGATAAATTCAAGCAAGGCGTGGTGCAAGCCGACGGACGTATCGCGCCGGAGCCGGTGCTCGATCTGCAGCATGTCGCGAAGGCCGTGCTCACCATGGCTGCGCTGCCGCTCGACGCGAATATTCTCAACATGACGGTGATGGCGACGAAGATGCCCTTCGTGGGACGCGGCTGAAACAAGATACCTTCGGGGAGACGTTTATGATTCGGAATTTCGTTTGGCTGGCTTTGCTCGTCGTCGCGCTGCTGCTAGCGCCACCGGCTTTTGCCCAGAGCCTTTTGCTTAATGGCGTCACGATCATCGACACCCAGACCGGCAAGCTGACACGCAACCAGTCGGTCGCCATCGATGGCGGTAAGATCGTGCGGATCGCCCGCGCCGGATCGATCAAGCCCGGCGGCGGAACGAAAGTGGTCGACGCGCGCGGCAAATTTCTCGTGCCCGGCTATCTCGATATGCATGTCCATTCGCTGAACAATCCCGATCCGACCGCGAGCTTCGAATTGATGTTGGCGAACGGGATCACCGGCGTGCGCCAGATGACCGGCTCGCCTGAGCTGCTCGCAAAGCGCCGCGCCGGACAGATCAACCTGCCGGCCGACGGGCCTGAATTGCTGGCGATGCCGGGAACCGTACTCACCGGCGCCAATGCCGGCACGCCCGAAGCCGCGGTCGTGGAGGTCGACCGTCAGAAGGAAATGGGCGCGGATTTCATCAAGGTCATCGATGTGAAGCCGGATCCGTTCTTCGCTGCGCTCACCGAATCGAAGAAACTCGGCCTCGTCTTCGACGGGCATTTGCAGTCGTCCTCGGCCATCGAGAAGGCGGCCGATGAAGGCATGTCGGCGATCGAGCACCTCGGCCCCAGGGAGGCAGTGCTGATCGGCTGCTCGACCGATGAGGACGCGCTGCGCCGCGTGATCGCGGCCACGCCGCCGAAGGCGCCGCCGAGCGCGGGAGGACCGGCGCCGGCCGAGATCGCATTGCGCGCCACGACCAACCCGATCATGGCGACCGACCCGATCACCTTCGATCTAATGAAGCGGGTCGCCGCCACCTATAGCGATGCGAAATGCCGCGCGCTGGTCCAGCGCATCAAGAAAGACGGCATGTGGATGACGCCGACGCTCATCCGCCTGCGCACAATGGAGTTCGGCGACGATCCGGCCTATCGCCGCAGCCCGAATCTGCGCTACGTGCCCGCAAAGACGCAGCGCTTGTGGCAAGAGATGGCGGATCAGTTCCCGCAGATCATCACACCTGACCGGCGTGCGATGCTAAGGCAGTTCTGGGCGCTGCAATTGCGGCTGACCAAGCTGCTCGAGGAGGCCGGCGCGCCGATGATGACCGGAACGGATTCCGGCGGCGCCGGGCATTGGGAGATCTCGGGCGCCGCGCTGCACCAGGAGATCGATCTGATGCGGCAAGCCGGCTTGAAGCCGCTGACCATCTTGCAGATGACGACCCTGAACGGCGCCAGATTCCTCCACCGCGAAGACCATATGGGGACCGTCGCGACCGGTAAGGACGCCAATCTCGTCCTGCTCGATGCCGATCCGGTCGCGAGCGCTGCCAATCTCCACCGCATCAACGCCGTGATCCGCAGCGGCAATTACTATGGCAAGGATACGCTGGAGCGGCTAAAGCAGGACGCAGCCGCACGGGCCGCCGCCGGATAAGGCGGGCATAGCAACGAATTCGCGTGCGGCGGCCTAGATAGATCGGTTGTGACAAGTTTGGTTGGGTAGTGTTATGTCAATGGTCGATCGGCAACAGAAGTTGCTGCTGCCTTTTCTTGCGTCGTTCTACGATTGGGCAATTCCGTTTTCCTGGTTCGTCATCCGAGCCGCGTCGGGCATCGATCTCGCCATCCATGGCTGGGAGAAGGTCGAGCGCTTGCCGCGCATTCTCGCGGCTATGAGCTCTGGGACGGTCGCCAGCCTGCCGGGAAACTTCGATCCGGCAGAGAATATTGCCCTCGTTTTCTTCGAGTTCATCGGCGGTATTTGCATCGCGGTCGGCCTCTTCACACGCGTTTTCGCCGCCGCGGCCGCGATAGAGATGGCGATCATCTCCTTCACCGTGTTCTGGTCGCGCAGCGGCTATCACGGGGCCGAATATGTCTTCTATTGGGGCATCGTCCTCTTCGCGATCGCGCTCCGCGGCAGCGGCCCCTATTCGCTCGACAGCCAGATCGGCCAGGAGCTTTAGCCGCCGTTTCCGTCGCGCCGCGCGGCGATGTAATCATCGCTCTGCATCTCGATGAGGCGCGACACCGTGCGCTGGAATTCAAAGGAGCCGTCGCCTTCGGTGTAGAGCTCTTGCGCCGGCGCTTCTGCCGAGCAGACGATATTGCCATGCGCGTCGTAGAGTGTGTCGATGAAGATGTTGAAGCGCTTGGCCTCATTGCGACGCTCGAAATTCATCCGTGGGATCCCCTCGAGGATGAAAGTGTGATAGCGGCCGATCAGTGCAAGATAATCATTGGGCCCGAGAGGATTGACGCAGAGCTCGTCGAAGCTGAACCAGGCGACGCTCTTCGCGGCGCGCGGCACCTCGATCGCGCGGCCGAGTACGCTAAGCGTCTCGCGTTGCGGAGTCGCGTTGTCGGTCAGATCCGCGAAGGCTTGCTCTAGCGCAGCTTTAGCCTTCGCATCGGGCGGCGTGAAATAAACCTGCCGGCCCTTGAAGCGCCGCAGCCTGTAATCACGCGGCCCGTCGAGCTCGATCAGCTCGAGCCGCTCTTTCAGGAGATCGATGAAGGGCAGGAAGCGCTCGCGCTGCAAGCCGCCCTCGTAGAGCTTGTCGGGCGCGCGATTCGACGTCGCGACGACGACAACCCCGGCGGCGAAAAGCGCAGCGAAGAGTCGGCCCAGAATCATCGCGTCGGCGATATCGACGACATGGAATTCGTCGAAGCACAGCACCGTGGTCTCGCTGGCGAGGTCGTGCGCGACAGGCGCGATCGGATCGCCCTTTTCGGCGCGGCGCGCATGGATGCGGGCATGGACATCGGCCATGAAGGCGAAGAAATGCACGCGCCGCTTCTTCTCGCTCGGCACGGTCGAGAAGAAGGCATCCATCAGCATGGATTTGCCGCGCCCGACCCGGCCGTAGATATAGAGGCCTTTCGGCGCGCGCGCGGTCGCAGGCTTGCCGAAGCCGAGGCGCGAAAGCAACCCGCTGCCATTATGCGGCTGATAATCTTTCAGCTCGTTCCAGAGCTGCTGGAGCCGCTCGGCGGCGCGGGCCTGGAACGGATCGGGCGCTAGCTCGCCCGCGGTCAGGCGCGCATGGAAGAGGCCGAGCGGCCCGGTCTCTGCCGCGTCCTCATCAGCAGCCGCGGTCAAAGCGCTGCGATGCGCCTCATCGGCGCTCGACCATCATCTTCTTGATCTCGCCGATCGCCTTTGCCGGGTTGAGGCCTTTCGGGCAAGTGCGCGTACAGTTCATGATTGTATGGCAGCGATAGAGCCGGAAGGGATCTTCCAGCGCATCGAGGCGCTCGCCCGTATGCTCGTCGCGGCTATCGGCGAGCCAGCGATAGGCCTGCAAGAGGATCGCCGGACCGAGATAGCGATCGCCGTTCCACCAATAGGACGGACAGCTCGTCGAGCAGCAGAAGCAGAGGATGCATTCCCAAAGCCCGTCGAGCTTCGAGCGCTCCTCGACGGATTGGCGGCGCTCGCGATCTGGCGGCGGCGGTGAATCCGCCTTGAGCCAGGGCTCGATCATCCGGTACTGCGCATAGATACGGTTGAGATCGGGAACGAGATCCTTCACCACTTCCATATGCGGCAGCGGATAGATCTTGACGTCGCCCTGCACCTCATCGATCGCCTTCAAGCAAGCGAGCGTGTTGGTGCCGTCGATATTCATCGCGCAGGATCCGCAAATCCCTTCGCGGCAGGAGCGGCGGAAGGTCAGCGTGGTGTCGATCTCGTTCTTGATCTTGATCAGTGCGTCCAGAACCATCGGCCCGCATTGATCGAGATCGACCTGATAGGTATCGAGCCGCGGATTCTGCCCATCCTCGGGATTCCAGCGATAGATCTTGAAATTCCTGACCCGCTTGGCACCGGCCGCGGCCGGATAGGTTTTGCCGGTGCCGACCTTGGAATTTGCGGGAAGGGTGAACTCAGCCATGATGCCTCAATAGACCCGCGCCTTCGGCGGGAAGACCTGAACTTCGTTCGACAGCGTGTGCATGTGAACCGGCCGCGTGCCGAGCTTCACCGTCCCATCGTCGCCGAGCCAGGCGACCGTATGCACCATCCAATTTTTGTCATCGCGCTCCGGGAAATCCTCGCGCGCATGAGCCCCGCGACTTTCCGTGCGGTTGACGGCGGAATAGATCGAGACCTTGGCCTGTGCGATCAGATTCTCGAGTTCGAGCGCTTCGACGAGATCGCTGTTCCAGATCAGCGAGCGATCGTTGACGACAAGATCGCGTACCGAGCCCGCGATGTCGTCGATCTTGCGGCGGCCATTCTCGAGGGTCTCTGCCGTGCGGAAGACAGCGCAGTCTTCCTGCATCACGCGCTGCATCGAAAGCCGTATCTCGCCGGTCTTGAGCTTGCCCCTGGCGTTGCGGACACGATCGAAACGCGCCAGCGCCTTATCGTCGACCGAGGCGGCGAGCGGCTTATGCGCCTGGCCCGGCTTGACGATCTGCGCCGTGCGTAGCGCTGCGGCGCGGCCGAAGACGACGATATCGAGCAGCGAATTGGTGCCAAGACGGTTCGCGCCATGCACCGAGACGCAAGCCGCCTCGCCGATCGCCATGAGCCCGGGCACGACATGCTCGGGATCGCTCGCCGTCGGCGCGATCATCTCGGCATGATAATTCGTCGGGATGCCGCCCATGTTGTAGTGCACGGTCGGCAGGATCGGGATCGGCTCCTTCGTCACCTCGACGCCGGCGAAGATTCTCGCGGTCTCGGAGATGCCGGGTAAGCGCTCGTGCAGCACCTTGGGATCAAGATGCTCCAAATGCAGCATGATGTGATCCTTCAAGGGACCGCAGCCGCGCCCCTCGCGGATCTCGATCGTCATCGCGCGGCTGACGACGTCGCGCGAGGCTAGGTCTTTGGCCGACGGCGCGTAGCGCTCCATGAAGCGCTCGCCTTCGGAATTGGTGACATAGCCGCCTTCGCCGCGTGCGCCCTCGGTGATGAGACAGCCCGCGCCGTAGATGCCGGTCGGATGGAATTGGATGAATTCCATATCCTGCAGCGGCAGGCCGGCGCGCAGCACCATCGCATTGCCATCGCCGGTGCAGGTATGCGCCGAGGTGCAGGAAAAATAGGCGCGGCCATAGCCGCCCGTCGCCATCACCACCATATGCGCGCGGAAACGATGGAGCGTGCCGTCTTCGAGATTCCACGCAAGGACGCCGCGGCAGGTGCCGTCTTCGTCCATCACCAGATCGATGGCGAAATATTCGACGAAGAATTCCGCCTGCGCTTTGAGGCACTGCTGATAGAGCGTGTGGATGATGGCATGGCCGGTGCGATCGGCCGCGGCGGCGGCACGCTTCGCCATCTCTTTCCCATAATTGACGGTGTGACCGCCGAACGGCCGCTGATAGATGCGCCCATCCTCCGTGCGCGAGAAGGGCACACCGAAATGCTCGAGCTCGTAGACCGCGGGAATCGCCTCGCGGCACATATATTCGATCGCGTCCTGGTCGCCGAGCCAGTCGGCGCCCTTGACGGTGTCGTACATGTGCCAGCGCCAATCATCCTCGCCCATATTGCCGAGCGCGGCGCCGATGCCGCCTTGGGCGGCGACGGTGTGGCTGCGGGTCGGGAAGACCTTGGTGACGCAGGCGGTCTTGAGGCCGGCCGCGGCCATGCCAAGCGTCGCGCGCAAGCCGGCGCCGCCGGCGCCGACGACCACGACGTCGTAGAGATGTTCGGTGACGGGATAGGCTTGCGCCATCTTGTGTCAGCCCTGAAAGGCGATGCGCAGCACCGCGAAAATGCCGGCTGCGGCGAGGATCGCGCAAAAGAATTTGTTGAGGACGAGCAGCGTCATCTTCGTCCACTCGGTGTGGACGTAATCCTCGACCACGACCTGCACGCCGAGCGCCATGTGGTAGAAGGTGACGAGCAGCGTCAACACCATGACGATCGCCGTCACCGGCTGGTGCAGCCAACTGACCACCACGGCTCGCTCGGCACCGACATGCTGGATGAGCGCGATGACGAACCAAATGACGAGCGGCACCAGCGCCACCCCGGCGATGCGCTGGCCCCACCAATGGTTGACGCCTTCCTTGGCCGAGCCGAAGCCGCGCACGCGGCCGAGGGGAGAACGCAGACGCGCATCGGCCATGATCAGCCCCGCACCATATAGGCGCCGATCCAGGCGATCAGCGTCAGCACGAAGCTCGCCGCGACGACGGTCCAGCCCGATGCGTAGGTGGTCTTGAGATCATAGCCATAGCCCGCATCCCAGAAGAGATGCCGGATGCCGTTACACAGGTGATAGAAAAGCGACCAGGTCCAGCCGAGCAGCAGCAGGCGGCCAAACCACGAATACCAGAAGCCCTGCGCGGTCGCGAAAGCATCGGGCCCGCTGGCCGCAGCGAACAGCCACCACACGAGGAAGATCGTGCCGAAAGCCAGCGCCAACCCGGTCGCTCGATGGAGGATCGAGAGGACCGAGGTCAGTTGCCATTTATAGACTTGAAGATGCGGCGACAGCGGCCGTTGAACTTGCGACATCCGGAGATTCTCGGCTCGATCGCGGGGCGGGCAAAAGCGGCGTTGATTTAACCCGCGTGGTGGGCCAAGTCAACCAATCGCAGCCCTCCTATGCGGCTCTTAGAGCCTCGATTGCTGGTTCCAGATCAATGGTTTGGCATGCCGCGTCGGTGGGGTATGCCTGCGCCCGCTTGCAGCGCAGCGGCGCTGCCGCTTTCATCAGCGAAGCTTTGTCGAAGCGGAGAGAAGCGATGGCGCGGATGCGGCGATTCCTGCGCTTCCTGTTCGGCGATTTCGGGCCTTTGATCGCCTTCTGGGCCTTTTACGTACCCTTCGGCATTCGCGCCGCGATCGGCGCGACCGTCGCCTATGTGATCGCCGATTTTGCTTACCGCCTGCGCTATGGCCGGCGTTTCACCCGCATCTATCTCTTGTCGAGCAGCCTCGCCGTCATTTTCGGCGCGATCGACCTTCTGGCGGCGACGCCCTTCATGCTGCGATACGAAGCGGTCGTGACCAATGTTGCGACGGGAATCTTCTTCGTTTTCGGCGCGCGCGGTGCCAAGCCCTTGATCCAGGAATTCGCCGAGCAGCGATCGGGGCCGTTCCCTGAACGCGCCGATGTCCGTCGTTACTTCGAGTTCTTCACCGATGCATGGGCGGTTTATTTTTTCTTGAAGGCAGCCGCCTATTACGCGATCGGCCAGGCTTTCCCGCTGGCGACGGCAATGGCGATACGATCCATCGCGGGCGGCATCAGTCTCGGCGTCATGCTGCTCGGCAGCATCGCGCTCGGCCGCCGCGGATTCTTTCTGGTGCAGAGACTCGGTTGGCTGCCGAAGGTCGAGGCCGCGCCGGTGGAAGCAGGGCAGGCGGTGGTTACGGATCCGCGTTGAGCGCCTCGATTGCCGCGGCCATATTCAGGACATGCTGCGCCGTGTCGGCATGCAGCTGCTCGATCATGCGGCCGTCGAGCGCGGCGACGGCGCGGCCTTCCGCTTTGGCCGCTGCATAAGCCTCGACGACGCGCTTGGCTTCGGCGAGTTCTTCGACACTCGGCGCGAACGCCTCATTCGCCGGCGCTATCTGGTTGGGATGGATGAGCGTCTTGCCGGCGAAGCCGAGATCGCGGCCTTGGCGGCAAGCGGCAGCGAATGCGTCGATATCCTTGAAATTGGGCGAGACGGAATCGAGTGGATCGAGACCATGCGCGCGCGCCGCGAGGACGCAAAGCTGCAGCGCCGCCGTCAGCGTCGAGCGATCCGGCATAACGCGCGTATGCAAATCCTTGCCGAGATCTTCGGTGCCCATGACGAGCGCGCGCAGATGCGGCGTCGATGCGGCGATCGCCTCTGCGCGCATGAAGGCGAGCGGCACCTCCATCATCGCCCACAGCGGCATGCGATGCTTCAAGCCCGCGCCGGCAAGCATCGTTTCCGCCGAAAGCACATCGTCGGGGCCGGTGACTTTGGGCAGCAGCACCGCGTCGATTCGCAGATGCGCGGCGAAGCGCAGATCGTCGTCCTGCCACTGTGTCTCGGCGCCGTTGACGCGCAGGATGAGCTCGCGCTTGCCGTAGCCGCCGGTTTTGAGCGCGGCGGCGATCTGCGTGCGCGCCGCCAGCTTCGCATCGGGAGCGACCGAATCCTCAAGATCGAAAATCAGCGCGTCGGCCGGGAGCTCGCGCGCTTTCTCATGCGCGCGCGCATTATTGCCGGGCAGGAAGAGAACGCTGCGGCGCGGGGGATGTGCTATTCCCGGCACCGCCATCGCTCACATCGCCTTTTGCGGCGCTTTCGCGGGAGCTTTCTTGCCGGCCAGGAAATCGCGCGACAGCACCTCGGCGATTTGCACCGCGTTGAGCGCCGCGCCCTTGCGGAGATTGTCGGCGACGACCCAGAGGCTCAACCCGTTCGCCACGCTCGGATCCTTGCGGATGCGGCTGACATAAACCGGGTCCTCGCCCGCCGCCTCTTCCGGCGTGACATAGCCTTCATTGGCGCGGTGATCGACGACAACGATGCCTTCGGCGTGCTGCAAGGCATCGCGCGCCGTCTCTTCGTCAATCGGCCGCTCGCATTCGATATTCACCGCCTCGGCATGGCCGATAAAGACAGGCACGCGCACGCAGGTCGCGCTGACGGCAATCTCAGGATCGAGAATCTTCTTGGTCTCGACCACCATTTTCCATTCTTCCTTGGTCGAGCCGTCATCCATGAAGATGTCGATATGGGGGATGACGTTGAACGCGATCTGCTTTGTGAACAGCTCAGGCTTCGGCGGATCGTTGACATAGATGCCGCGCGTCTGAGCGAAGAGCTCGTCCATCGCCGCGCGGCCGGCGCCCGAGACCGACTGGTAGGTCGAAACCACGATGCGCTTGATCTTCGCCAACTCGTGCAGCGGCTTCAGCGCCACGACCATCTGGATGGTCGAGCAATTGGGATTGGCGATGATGCCTTTCTTCGTGTGCTGCGCGATCGCCTGCGGATTGACCTCGGGCACGACCAGCGGCACGTCCTTGTCCATGCGGAAATAGGAGGTGTTGTCGATCACCACCGCGCCGGCTTTGGCGGCGCGCGGCGCGTGCACCGCCGAGACCTTGGCGCCCGGCGAGAACAAGGCGATATCGACACCTTTGAAATCGTATTTCTCGAGGTCGTGGACCTTCAGCACATCGTCTTCGCCGAACGAGACCTCGTTGCCGGCCGTCCGCGCCGAAGCGACGGCGTGAACTTCCGAGACCGGAAATTTGCGCTCGGCGAGGATGCTCAATATCTCACGGCCGACATTCCCGGTGGCGCCGACCACCGCGACCTTATACGCCATAGGCAAAAGCTCCTGATTGGTAGACCCACCTAGCCGAATTGGCGGGTGTTTGACAAGTCTTGGCACCCTGACGTGAAGCCTCGGCGCCCATACTCCGCGCCCATATAGGCGTATAATCGGTAAAGAGGATCAGGAGCGAGCCATGAACGACATTCTCATCCGCAATTGGTGGGCGTTGGCGCTGCGCGGCGTCGCGGCGGTGATCTTCGGCCTCCTTGCCTTTGCCCTGCCCGGGCTGACGCTGACCGTCCTGGTGCTGTTCTTCGCCGCCTATCTGCTGGTTGACGGCATCTTTGCTCTCGTCGCCGGGCTTCGGGCCGCCGAGCGCCATGAGCGCTGGGGCGCGCTGTCGCTCGAAGGCATTCTCAATCTGGTCGCCGGCGCGTTGGTGGTGATGTGGCCCGGTTTGACCCTGGTCCTCTTCGTTTATATGGCGGCCTTCTGGGCCTTGGTCAGCGGGATCGCCCTGCTGGTGGCCGCTTTTCGCCTCCACCGCCAGCACGGCGAATGGATGATGATCCTCGCCGGGCTGCTGTCGATCGCCTGGGGCATCCTGGTCGCCCTCTTCCCGATCGCCGGCATTTTGGTCTGGGCATGGTGGATCGGAGCCTATGCCCTGATCTTCGGTATCGCCATGTTAATACTGGCATTCCGGCTGCGAAGACAGCACCCGGGCTGAGCGCATGACTGCTCGGCTTGACCTGCCGGGCAGCCGCGGTCAGTCTGCCCACGCCTCAGGGCCTTGTGGAGACCCCTATGAGCGTTACCCCGCTCGAGAAGAGACAGACCCCTGCCGCGCTGCGCGCCCGCAAAGCCAGCACGCCGATCGTTTCCCTGACCGCCTACACCGCCTCGCAGGCGCG
>DATNGE010000194.1:0-25043 GCA_035606035.1 Allostellaceae bacterium | reverse complement strand
GTCTAGATTTGCTGTTCCATCGATTTCGCCGGGCGTCATTTCCTGGTTTAATTGCGCCGTGCTGCGCACCATGTCTCCCGAACTCGTGTTCTGGCTCGCGCTGACGATCAAGATGGCGGTGACCGCCCTTTTCGTGAGCGTCGCGACCACCATCGCCGAAAGACTGGGCGCCGTGGCGGGCGCGCTCGTGGCGACGCTGCCAGTCTCTGCTGGACCGGTTTATGTATTTTTGGCGCTCGATCACGATGCGCCTTTCATTTCCGCGAGCGCGGTGGCGAGTCTCGCGCTGAACACCGCGACCGCAATTTTTATAACAGTCTATGTGCTGACTGCACAACGGCGCTCACTATGGATCAGCCTATCCCTGGCAATGACAATTTGGCTCGCGGTGACTTTGGCGCTCGTTCCCATTCAGTGGACCGCCCCTTCGGCATCGGTTCTCAATCTGATTGTGTTCGTTCTGTGCCTGTGGATCGTCAAACCGTATGGCCGGGTCGCCATGCCGCCGACAATACGGCCGTGGTACGACTTCGTGATGAGGGCAGGCCTGGTCGCACTACTGGTCGGCGCGGTCGTTACCCTAAGTTTTCGGATTGGTCCGACGGGAAGCGGCGTGCTTGCTGTGTTCCCGGTTATTTACACGAGCATGATGCTGATCTTGCATCGCCGCGTCGGCGGTCCTGCCACGGCCGCAGTGCTAGCGAATGCTGTTTTCGGCCTTGCCGGTTTTGGCGTAGCGTTGCTAACGCTGCACCTTGCGGCAGTGCCGCTCGGATCGGTGCTGGCCCTCATTGCTGCCCTCAGCGTCTCCGTTGCTTGGAATGCCGGCCTCTATATTGCACGGCATCGCGAATCTTTGGCTTGAGCAAACGACCACCGCGTCCCAAGAACAGGCCTCTCAAGCTCGCCGCGTTCCACGATCAGTTCGAAGGCGCGGCGAAAGTCGGCGCCAGCGAAGACGAGGGCAGTTTTGATGACGGCTTAAGAAGATCGCCAGGGAGAAGCTGAAGCCTACAGACCGAGCCTGCGTTCGCGCTGCTGCTCTTGTTCGGCCAATCGAGCGAGATCTTCGTACTGCTGCGCGATGCCGAGCAGCGTTTGCTGGCTGTCTTCGTTGGTCATTTCGCCCGCCATGTTGCGAGCTTCTTCCGCTTTATCGCGCCAGTATTCCGGTGGCCGCATACCCCCGCTCCCCATCCCGGTCATTGTACGCGCGGGATTGTGGCGATTTATCGGCGCGCTTTTAGCTGTCCGCTTCCTTGGCCAATAAGCGCCAGTGAGACGCAATCAGCAGCAAATGCGCGCGCGAGTCATCGAAGCGCACGGCGGCGGCAAGCCGCTCGCATCTCTCGGCCTCGGCCTGGCACTCTTGGGGTGATCTCATGACCACGCCTCCTCGTCTCTCTTGCGAGCGGGAGCGCGGGGACAATCTTGTCGTTGCCGCTGTCTCTCAGCCGTCAGCGCCCAAAGGGTCTTTGCTGACGATCGCTATATGGAAACACGCAACGGTGTCGGCAATAAGGCATGGTTCAAGGCTTGGGCTGACGCCATCGCGACGAGGCTTTTGCGACGACGCGAAAGAGAAGCCCGAGCGGTCGAAGGGCTAAGGCGCGTTTTCCAATTCCCGGCGCAGCCTCGCGCAATCCGCAACATGCTGAGCCTGTAGCGCTTCGAAGGTCGCAAGAAGCTTTTTTGCCTCCGCCGTATCGTGACCATCCCGCTGAAGCTCGGCGAGGATCTGGCGTTGCCGGTCGAGGTGCTCTTTTCCTTCGGCTACGTGCCGCTCGGCTTGCGCGAGATGATCCAAGATAAGGGCTCGGTCCATGGACACAAAACCCGGACGGCTCGGCTGCCGTTCCGCCGACCGAGCTTGGCGAGGCGCTAGGCTTTAGCGCGGACGGACGAGGCCATTCCCGCGCGCTGCTTCGAGCGACCGGAGAAGCCGTGTGCTATTGGCAATAGCCCAATGGCTCTGTTGCAGCATGGCTTCCAGGGTGATGATGCCATCTTGCCGAGCCGCGCTGAGAGACTCAAAGCGGATCATCGGCATCCTTGAACAGCTCTGCACCACAAGTTGCGTGCCGCTCCACAGCTCGTAGCTGACACAGCGGTCCGAGCAGGCGTCGAACACGAATGCACTGCTCTCGATGGCGTCGGCGTCGTCCGCGGCAACGAAGCCTTGCCGCGCCTGGATGTGTCCTTCGTCGTCGAGGAAATAGAGCCGGTATTCGGCCATGCGCGCCTCCCCTCATTCAGAGCGGCAGCGCGTGACCGGCGTTTGAGTTTTCGCCGAAATTGCTGTCTGTCAGCCGCCAGCACCCGAACGGTCTTGCTGGCGATAGGTGAAGTACCCCCCCCCCGCGACGCAAGGCGAGCGGGTTACAAGGGGGGCGGCCGCCCCGTCTCGGGGCCGTGCATCAGGATTCGCTCCAGCTCGCGATTTGCCTCCATCACCGCTCGCATGTCAGCCTCGATTTCAACCTCGGGATGAGTCTCGGTCCAGTAATGGGCCGCGCGAATGAAGACGAGGAATGCCGCGAGATATTCGAACTTGGTCTCGCCGACGGCGGCGCGGATGGCGTCCCGCGCCCGCAACGAAGCCAGCGGCGTCAGGAAAAGCAGCGTGAGCGCGTCGAACAGATCGTTCTCGAATTCCGTGTCGGCCTCGGGCATCTCGGCGGCGGTCGGTCGCTCCAACAATCGCCTGACCGCCAGATCGAAGCCGGCGAGATCGGGCCGCGGCCGCCGTAGCATCGTGATCACTTGTTCGATGGTTTGCGTCGGCGCCTCGGCGTCGCCGGCAGGGCGGCCCCGCCCGATCAAGAACCCGACGTGACGCACGATACAGTAACGCACCGGGCAGAACTGCGAGAGATAGACAAACAGCCGTTCCTTGAAGAGCGAAGGCAGCGGATTATCGAGATAGGCCGCGCACGCGAATTCCCAAAGCCGCTCGATCAGTCCGGGCGCGGCCGCGCCGGAGCGGAAGAAATTGGGCAGAACGCCAAAGCGGCCCGCGACCAGGGATTGGAATGGCGTCCGCTCCAATGTGCTCGGGGTATCGTTCATTGCTTTGCCATTTTCATCGATCAACCATCCAGACGCACTGATTTTGGCTTTTCAGAGGCGCAGCGTCGGGCGCGCGTGGCACGCTATCGTCGTGAGCTCCACGGTACGCAGGTGACGGTAACCAAGTGTTGCAGCAAGCGAGTGCGTGAGCAGGTCGCAACAGAATAAAACGATGACATGAAACAAGCCGCGGGAGTGCTAGACTTAGCCTTGCGGGTGATCCGACGGAGGGGGCGGTACAATGGAGAATGGTAACGCGCTCGAGGACGCCGTCTTCCACTTCGTGATGATCAAGCCGACGCATTACGATGACGATGGCTATCCCATCCAATGGGTAAAATCGGCCCTTCCTTCAAATACGTTGGCCTGCATGAACAGTTTGGCGGAAGACGCGCGCCGGCGCGGCTTCCTCCCGGATGTCGATGTCCGTCTCCACACTTATGACGAAACCAACCGACGCGTGAATCCAGGCCGGATCATCCGCATGATCCGGCGTTCGCGCGGCCGGGCTCTCATCGGTTTGGTCGGCGTCCAGAGCAATCAATTCCCGCGCGCGGTCGATCTTGCGCGACCGTTTCTCGCGGCGGGAATTCCGGTCTGCATGGGCGGCTTCCATATCTCGGGCTGTATCGCGATGCTGCCGGAGATGCCGCCCGAGATGCGCGCGGCGCAAGAGCTTGGGATTTCCTTTTTCGCCGGCGAGGCCGAGGATGGCCGGCTCGAACAGCTCTTCCAGGACGCCTGGGCCGGATCGCTCAAGCCGCTCTACAATCACATGGACGAGCTGCCGGGCTTAGAGGGAACGCCCGCGCCGATCCTGCCCTTTCAGCATGTCCGCCGGACATCCGGCTCGTTATCGAGCTTTGATCTTGGGCGCGGCTGTCCCTACCAGTGCTCTTTCTGCACCATCATCAATGTCCAGGGCCGCAAAAGCCGATTTCGCACCGCCGATGATCTCGAAGCCATCGTGCGGCAGAACCATGCGCAAGGCATCAAGCGATTTTTCATCACCGACGACAATTTCGCGCGCAACACCAATTGGGAGCCTCTGTTCGATCGCTTGATTCAACTCCGGGTCGAGGAAGACATGGACCTCGGCTTCACCATCCAGGTCGACACGCTCTGCCACCGCATTCCCAACTTCATCGAAAAGGCAACGCGTGCCGGGGTGCGCCGGATTTTCATCGGCTTGGAGAACATCAACCCGCAAAATCTCATCGCGACCAAAAAACATCAGAACAAGATCACGGAATACCGCGTGATGCTGCAGCGTTGGCGCGAGCATGGCGCAATCACGTATGCCGGCTACATCCTCGGCTTTCCCGGCGATACGAAAGAGTCGATCCTGCGCGATATCGAGATCATCAAGCGAGAGCTGCCGCTCGACGTCTTGGAATTCTTCTTCCTGACGCCGCTGCCGGGCTCGGAGGACCATAAGGTCCTCTGGCAGAAGGGCGCGTGGATGGATCCCGATATGAACAAATACGATCTCAACCACCGCGTATCGCGTCACGCCAAAATGTCCGACGCAGAATGGGAGGATGCCTACCGCGCGGCCTGGGAAGCCTTTTACACCGATGAGCACATGCGCACGGTCCTGCGCCGCAGCTTTGCGTCGCCGAACAGCCGTCCGAAGCGCAATTTGTCGAACCTCTTGTGGTTCAAGCTCATGATCGCATTCGAAGGCGTGCACCCGCTCGAAGGCGGCGCGTTCCGGCTGAAGTTCCGCCGCGATCGGCGCCATGGCTTGCCACGCGAGAGCGCGATCGTTTTCTATCCCCGCTACCTTGCGGAAATCGCCGTCAAAGCCGCCGGTTATTGGGCGCTCTATCGCCGCACGAAAGCGATGTACGACGAGCTCGCAGCGGCGCCGGACCGGCTCACCTATACCGACCTCGCCATCGCGCCGCCGCAAGCGGACGAGTTCGACACGCTCGATCTCTATCACGCGACCGCGGGCGGCGAGGCGGCGCTGAGCCGCAAGCGCCGCGACGATGCGCTGCGCGCAAAAATTTCCGCGGCCCGTGAGATGCCGGCGCAGCCCGCGGGCTAAAGGCCGAGATAGGTCTTCTGCACGCCTTCATCGGCGGCGAGATCGCGCGGCAAACCGTGCCAGACGATCTTGCCCTTATCCATCACTGAGACGGTGTCGGCGACCTCGAGCGCGAATTCGATATTCTGCTCGACGAGGAGAATGGCGAGGCCGCTCTCGCGCAGCTTTTGGACGAGCTGCTTCAGCTCGCTAACGATCTGCGGCGAGAGACCTTCCGTCGGCTCGTCCATCAAAACGAGCCGCGGATTGCCGACGAGGGCGCGGGCCAAGGTCAGCATCTGCTGCTCGCCGCCCGACAGCGTGCCGGCGCCGTTCTTGAGGCGCTCGCGCAGTGCCGGGAAGAGTTCAAGTGCGCTTTCGATCGTCCACGCCGTTGTTTGCGAGGAAGCGCCGCGCGCGGCGATCTCGAGATTCTCGCGGACGCTGAGCGAGGGAAAAATGCGCCGGCCTTGCGGCACCAGACCCATGCCGGCCTGGCCGATGCGATAGGACGGCCAGCGCGTCACATCCTTCCCGTCGAAGACGACGCGGCCGCGGCGCGGCGGGGTGAAGGCGATAATGCTGCGGATCAGCGTCGTCTTGCCGACGCCGTTGCGGCCGAGCACGGCGGCGATGCGGCCGCCCTCGACGGCGAGCGAGATGCCCTGCAGGACATAGCTTTCGCCGTAATAGGTGTGGATGTCCTCGACCGCGAGCATTGCCTCACTCATGGCGGACGCCGCCGCGTGCATAAATTTTCTGGAGGCTCGCTTCCTGGCGGATCTCTTCGGGCGTGCCTTCGGCGACGATGCGGCCCTGATCCATCGCCGTGATCCGGTCGGCGATCTTGAAAGCCGCAGCGAGATCGTGCTCGATCAGCAGCACGGTGATGCCGCGATCGAGATTGAGGATGATGTCCGTCGCAAGATGCGTCTCCGCCGCCGACAAGCCGGCCATCGGCTCGTCGAGCAGCAGGAGCTTGGGATTGCCGGCGAGCGCCATCACGATCTCGAGCTGGCGCTGCGTGCCGTAAGAGAGGTTGCGCACGATCTCATGGCGGAATTCGGTGAGGCGCCATTTCTCCAGGAGCGCCTCGGCGCGACCCAGCACCTCGCGATAATGGGCGAGGCGGCGCCAGAAGACGAAATGCGCCGTCGTCAACGCCTGCACCGCGATAATCATGTTGTCGATCACGGCGAGATTGCGGAAGAGGCTGGTGATCTGGAAGGTGCGGGCGAGGCCGAGCGTGGCGCGGCGATGCAGCGGCATCCGCGTCACATTCTCGCCGAAGAGGAAGATCTCGCCGCTCGAAGGCGGGATCTGGCCGTTCACGACGTTGAACAGCGTCGTCTTGCCGGCGCCGTTGGTGCCGATGATCGCGCGCCGCTCGCCGGAATCGAGCGCCAGCGATACATCGGCGATAGCGCGCACGCCGCCGAAATTGCGCGACAGAGCGCGGATCTCGAGCGGCTTCACCCCGCGCTCCGGCGCTGCCGCGCTTTCAGCCGGTCGCGCAGATAGATGAGGGCGCCTTGCGGCGCGTAGAGCGCCAGCAGCACATAGATGACGCCGATGACGAAGAGCCAGCGATCGGTATAGGTGCTGAGCACGTATTGCAGGATCACGAAAACGCCGGCGCCGAGCACCGGGCCGAACAGCGTGCCGGCGGCGCCGACGAGGATCATCATCAGCACTTGCGCCGAGACGGTGACGCTGAGCGCCGAGGGCGAGACGAAATTGTTGAGATACATATAAAGCTCGCCCGCGACGCCGGCGAAGGCGGCGGAGACGATCGAGGCGAGATATTTATAGGCCCAGACGTGATAGCCCAGCGCGCGCATGCGCATCTCGTTGTCGCGGATGCCGCGCAGCGCATAGCCGAAAGGCGAGGTGACGAAGACATAAAGCATCGCCGCGGAGACGACGAAAACCGCGAGCGCGAAATAGAAATAAGCGATGGTCGAGCCGAAGGACCACGATCCGATCTGCGGCCGCAGCACGCCGGGTAGGCCGTTGTCGCCGCCGGTGACATCCGTCCAGCTCACCGCGAGGCTCCACAACACCTGCGAGAAAGCGAGGGTGATCATGAGGTAATAGGAATGCGCCGTGCGCAGCGCGAGGAGATGGAAAAGCGCGGCGGCGAGCGCGCTCGCGGCGATGCCGGCGGCGCCCGCAGCCTCGAAGCCCCAGCCGAGCTTCAACGAGCAGATCGCCGCGACATAGGCGGCGAGACCGAAATAGGCGGCATGGCCGAGCGAGGGCATGCCGGTATAGCCGTGCAGCACGTCGAGGCTCATGGCGAAGATGCCATAGATCAGCATCTGGGTGAGGAGGCCGGTGTCGTAAGGCGGGATCATGCCGCCGATCGCCGCCGCGATCAGGACGAAGGCGATGGCGCTCCAGAGGCCCCAGCGATTGTCCGCCATCGCGGCGCCGCCTTTAAACGCGGCCCATCAAGCCGGTCGGCCGCAGCGCCAGCACGATCACCATCGGCACGAAGATGGTGAACAGCGAAAGCTGCGGGAACCAGACATTGCCGAAATTGTCAACCAGGCCGACCAGCAGGCTGCCGAGGAAGGCGCCGCGGATGCTGCCGAGTCCGCCGACGGTGACGACGACGAAGGCCAAGAGCGCGACCTCGAAATCGGCGCCGGGGAACATGCCGAGCAGCGGCCCGCCGAGGACGCCACCGATCGCGGCGAGCGCCGCGCCGAGCGCGAAGATCGCGGTGAAGACCAGCGGCATGTTGATGCCGAGGCCGCGCACCATTTCTTCGTCATCCATCCCGGCGCGCACGATCGCGCCGATCTTGGTGCGCTCGAGGAAGGCCCAGAGGAAGAACGCGGTCGCGAGGCCCCAGCCGATGAGGAAGAGGCGATAGAGCGGATAAATGACGCCGAGGAAGCGCACGCCGCCTTGCAAGAGCCGCGGCTCGGGGACGAGCAGCGGATCGCCGCCCCAGGTGAAGAAAGCGACATCGGCGACGATGAAGAGAAGGCCCAATGTCAGCAGCGCCTGCGGCATCTCCTGCTTGTAAAGCCGCGCGAGGAAGAGCCGCTGCACGATGACGCCGGTGACCGCGATCGCGAGCACGGCGAGGAGCGCGCCGGTGCCGAAATCGCCGGTGAGGCGGATGGCGCTGATCGCGATATAGCCGCCCAAGAGATAGAACGAGCCATGCGCCATGTTGATGATGTGCATCAGCCCGAAGATCAGCGTGAGGCCAGCGGCGAGCAGGAACAGGATCATCGCGAGCGACAGGCCGTTCAGCGTATTGATGATCCAGAAATTCACGGCGCCTCCCCGCGACCCTTTTATTGTTAGTGTCATGCCCGCGAAAGCGGGCATCCAGTCTGTTTTCTGGGTCCCCGCTTTCGCGGGGACGACGAATGTAGTGGTTATAGCTTGAACACGCGCTTGGCGTTGTCCGCGTAGAGTTTTTGTTTATCCGCTTCCGAAATCGGCAGCGCGTCGACGGTATCGACTGCGGAGCGCGCGATCTCGAACGGCCAATCGGCGGCGAAGAGCAGATTGTCGATGCCCAGCGCCGCGATCGTCATCATCAGCGGCAGGCGGAAATTCATCCCGCTGGTCGTGACAATGATGTTGTCGCGGAAATATTCGCTCGGCAGGCGCTTCATCGGCTTCGGCAGCCCCGCCATCTCGATCTCCCAGAGATAGCGGTTGTCGATGCGCTCGAGGCTGAAAGGGATGTTCTCGCCCATATGGCCGATGACGATCTTGAGGCTCGGGAAGCGATCGAACACGCCGCCCGCCATCAGCCGCATGATATGCGTGCCGGTCTCGACCGCGTAGCCCCAGGCGACGCGAAAGCCCGGCATCGAGAGTGGCTTCGCCATCGATGGGCTCGGCTCGCGCGGATGGATGTAGATCGGCACGCCCAGTGCGACGGCGCTCTCGAAGATCGGCCAGAATTTCTTATCGTCGAGATATTCGCCGTGGGTGTGCGAATTGATATGCGCGCCTTTGAGGCCGAGATTCTTGACCGCGCGCTCGAGCTCGCGCCCGGCGTTCTCGGGCGCTTGTGGCGCGACCGCGGCGAGGCCGGCGAAACGATCGGGATGCGCGCGGCACGCCGCGGCGAGCCGGTCGTTGACCAACTTCGAGAGCTCGTGGCCCTGCACCGGATCGAAGGCCTGGACGCCGGGCGAGCCGATGACGATGAGCTGCTTGGTGATGCCGTCCTCGTCCATCTGCTTGAGCCGGCCTTCGCCGAGATCGATGAGATCGCGGAACATCGCCTTGCGCGATTCGGAGACCGGCCCGGCGAGGCCGAGCTTTTCATCGAGGGCGCGCGCCGCCGCCGCGACCTCGGGAATCATGAAACCTTCCTCGACCGCGATGCGCTCGCGGGCGGGCGGCCGTCCCTGTGCCGTTGCCATCAGTGCGCGCCGCCCGGGCGAATCTCGGGGGAGCCGACCGGCGGCATGCCCATCGCGAAGGCGCCGGCATTGACGTAGCCCGTATCGACGCCCCAGGCGACGTGATTGCCGGCGGCGTGGACATCGCGCCAGAAGCGCTGGATCGGATTGCTTTCCATCACGCCGCGCGCGCCCGACGCCTCGAAGAGGCGATCGACGCCGCGCATGGCGAGCCGCGAGGCGAGGGTGAAATTGCGCCGGATCGCCTGCACATCGGCTTCCTTGTTCGGCAGCCCGTTCCGCAGCTTCTCGTCATTGTCCTTGGCGAGGAGATAGGCCGCGTCGATCTCGGCCGCGGCCTCGCCGATCACGCGCTGTGTGTTGAGGAGCTGCAGCATCGGATCGCGCACTGCGGATTCGGCGCGCGTCTTGGCGAAATCGGTGAAGCAATCGAGCGCACCGCGCGCGATCGCGATCAGCGGACAGAAAATCCCGAAGGGGAAGGCGACATAGCCCGGCTCGCGGAACATCACGCCTTTGTTGGTCTTGGTGCCGGGCGCGGTGCCGGTGGCGAACTCCGCGCCGCGCACGGTGAATTCCTCGCGGATGAAGACGTCGTTGACGACGACGTTGTTGCTGCCCGAGCCTTTGAGCCCGACCGCGAACCATGTGTCCTTCGGCTTGAATTCGCCCGGGCCGAACATGAAGAAGCGAATGTCGGGCGGGCCCTTGCCATCGGCCGCCGGCACGGCGCCGCCGAGGATCGCCCAATCGGAATGATCAACGCCGGACGAGAAGCTCCACTCGCCGCTGACGCGGAAGCCGCCGGGCGCGCGCGTGACTTTGGCGACCGGCATGAAAGAGGTACCGATCTTCGGCCGCGGATCCTGCTTATAGACCTCATCTTGGCATTCGGGCGGGAACATGCCGAAGACCCAGTGATGCTGGATCAAGAGATCGAAGCACCAGCCGCTGGCGCCGCAATGCCGGCCGACCTCAGTTACGACATCGGCGACGGTCATCCAGCTGTCGATGCCGTAGCCGCCGCGATCCTTCGGGATGATAAGACCGATCAGATCGGATTCCGCCATCGCCTGCACGTTCTCCGGCGGCAGGCGGCGCAGCTTCTCGGTGGCGACGGCGTTGGCCTTGCAAACCTCTCCCACTTTCTTGGCGCGGGCTATGGCTTCGGCGTGTGTGATCGTCGGCATGGGCGCTCGATTGTTGTCATGTAACGTAGGTTCCTAACAGAATCCGACCCGGCAATCCATGGGCCCTTTCTTGGCGAAAGCTGCCCGGGCCCTTTAGAATGCGTCCAATTACCAGCGGGAGGAACCAATGCCTGCACCGATTCCCGACCACGTTCATCTCGTCGGCAGCGTCGCGCTCGACAGCGTCGAAGAAGTCTTCCACACCGCCGGCACCTTGCTCGGCCGGCGCTTGAAGCGCTGTCCCGATGGCGAGCCCGGCGGCCGCCGGCTGTGGATCAGCTGGCAATATCCGCTGCTGCGCGCCAACCCCTATCTGCAGATCGATCCGGTCTCGCTCGGCCAGGCCGGCATGTTCCCGAAGCTGCGCCTCGGCGAAGGCGTGAAGACCGAGGACATCCATTTCGGCGAGCTTGGCTATGCCCGCGAAGCGCGCGCCTCGTATCAGGATTTCCTCAGCAGCCGCTCGCGCGGCGAGCTCGCGCCCGGCACGCGCTTCCAGGTCAGCCTGCCGACGCCGATGGCGGTGATCCTGCCCTTCTGCATGCCGCAGGATATCGCGGCGATCGAGCCGGCTTACGAGAAGGCGATGCTCGCCGAGGTCGCGCGGCTTTGCGCCGCGATCCCGCACCAGGATCTCGCGATCCAATGGGATGTCTGCATCGAGATGGTGATCTGGGACGGCCAGCTCGCGTCGCGCTACCCGAAGGAAGGCACGTCGCCGGGCGAGATTCTGGCGCGGCTGAAACGCTTGGGCGACGCGGTGCCGGGCGATGTCGAGCTCGGCTATCACCTTTGCTACGGCGATCTTGACGCCAAGCATTTCATCGATCCCATCGATGCGGCGAAGCTAGTCGAGCTTTCCAATGCGCTGGCGCAATCGGTCAAGCATCCAATCGCCTGGATCCACATGCCGGTGCCGATCGCGCGCAGCGACGAGGCCTACTTCCAGCCGCTTGCCAGGCTGGAGCTCGCGCCATCGACCGAGCTTTATCTCGGCATCGTGCACGCGGCGGACGGCGTCGAGGGTCTTCGTAAACGCGCCGAAGCCGCGTCGCGCTATGCGAAGAATTTCGGCATCGCCACCGAATGTGGCATCGCCCGCGCTCGCAAGCCCGAGCTGGTGCGACAGATCCTTGAGCTGCATGCGGCGGGATCGAAGGAGCCTGCAGCGTAGCCCTCACCCGCCTCGCTTCGCTCGGCCCCCTCTCCCGCAAGCGGGAGAGGGAGGGTGAGGGTGGATTAAATCGCCACGCTTACCGCGTCGTAGCCATAGATGCCGTCATAGAGCGCGGCCATGCGCTCGGACGTCCATTTCTCGTCGACGTGCTGCTTCGCCGTGTCGAGGTTCTTCAGCGCCTCGCCGTGGAGGCGGTCTTTCTGATCGACCGAGGCGAGGACGATATGCTTCGTCCGCTCGACGCGCGCCGCTTCGTAGCGCTTCAAGGCCGTCTCGACATCGTCGAACTCAGCGAGGCAGCGCGCCAGCACATAGCCGTCCTCGATCGACATCGAGCCCCCTTGCGCGAGGAACGGCAAGGTCGAATGGCAGGCATCGCCCAAGAGCGTGACATGGCCGACGCTCCAGCGCTCGGCCGGCCAATGCACCATCAGCGCCCATTTGAAGGGCTCGGCGGTCGCGCTGATCATCGCGCGCGCATCGTCGTGCCAGCCGGCGAAATCGGCGATCCATTCTTGATGCGTGCCGCGGTCGTACCAGGATTCCTTTTGCCAATCGTCGCGCTCGACCACGGCGATGACGTTGAGCATCGCGCCTTTGCGCACCGGGTAATGCATGATATGCGAGGCCGGCGCGATCCAGCCGCCATGGCGCATCAGCGCTGCCGGCAGCTTCTCTTTCGGACAAAGCCCGCGCCACGCCATGAAGCCGGTGAATTCGGCTTTGTCGGCGCCGAAGAGCGTCTGACGCACGATGGAGTGGATGCCGTCGGCACCGACGAGAACATCGCCGGTAACGCGCTCGCCATTCTCGAAGGCGGCGGTGACGCCTTTGCCCGAGGCCTCGAAGCCGGTGCAGCGCTTGCCGAGCCTGATCGCCTTCGGGTCGGCGCGCAGCACCGCCTGACGCAGCATCTCCTGCAGATCGGCGCGATGCATCGTGTAATGCGGCGAGCCGTAGCGCGCGCCGGCGGTGCTGAGATCCTGCATGCGCCAGCGCTCGTCGCTGTTCCAGACGCGCAGATCGACCTTGCCGGCGATGATACCGATGCGATCGAGCTCTTCGCCGAGGCCGAGCTCGCGCAACACGCGCGAGCCGTTGGCGGCGACCTGGATGCCGGCGCCGAGCTCGCTGAGCGCCGGCGCCTGATCGAAGACCGCAACCGGATAGCCGCGGCGCAGCAAAGCGAGCGCGGCGGTGAGCCCGCCAATGCCCGCGCCAATGATGAGAACACGCGGTTTGCTCGCCATCACTGATCGAAGATCGCGACGGCGCGTGTCCAGCCGGCCGAGGCGCCGCGGATCTTCACCGGGAAACACGCGATGGTGTAGCCGTCGCCCGGCAGCGCTTCGAGATTGTGCAGCTTCTCGAGGTGGCAATAGCCGATATCGCGCCCGGCCTTGTGGCCTTCCCAGATCAGTCCGGCATCATGCGTCGTCGCGTATTTGTCTTTCGTATGGACGAAAGGCGCGTCCCAGCTCCAGGCGTCGGTGCCGGTCAGGCGCACGCCGCGCTCCAGCAGATAAAGCGTCGCCTCGCGGCCCATGCCGCAGCCGGCGGCGACGTAATCGCGTTGGCCGTAAGCCTTCCCGGCGCGCGTGTTGACGACGACGATCTCGAGCGGTTTCAGCTCATGGCCGATGCGTTTGAGCTCGGCCTCGACATCCTTCGGCTGCACGACATAGCCATCGGGGAGATTCCGGAAATCGAGCTTCACGCCGGGCTGCATGCACCAATCGAGCGGCACTTCGTCGATCGCGATGGCGCGTTCGCCCTTGTTCATCGTCGAATGGAAATGATAGGGCGCATCGAGATGCGTGCCGTTGTGCGTCATGAGGCGGATCCATTCGATCGCCCAGCCCTCGCCCTCGGGCAGATCCTGTTCTTTCAGGCCGGGGAAGAACTTCACCACGTCCTTCGCCGTGTCGCGATGAGTGAGATACTCGATCCGCGGCTCGTAGCCGGGCGGATCGGAGGGCACGTCGTTTTCGAGATGCATCGAGAGATCGACGATCTTGCGCGCCATTTCTCACCTCGCTTCCTGCCGCCACGTTTCTTCGCCGCCGCGATCATATTAAACTGGCAGCCAAGGAAAAAGGGGCGGCCATGATCTACCGCGCGGAGGAACGCAACATCCGGCTGCTGCTGGCGGGCGACGCCATGCCGGCGCGCAGCCTCAAGCCGTTCGATGAGCCGCGCTACACCGCGCTTATCGATCTCATCCGCGGCGCCGATGCCGCATTCGCCAATCTCGAGACCACGGTGCGCGAGCCGCAAGAAGGCACGCCGAGCTTGACGCAAGGCACGCCGATGTCGACACCGCCGGCTTTGCTCGGCGAGCTGCAATGGCTGGGGCTGAAGCTGCTCTCCTGCGCCAACAATCATGCGACCGATTACGGCGACGATGGCTTGATGGCGATGCTGGCGCATCTGCGCCGCACCGGAATTCCGCATGCCGGCGCGGGCGCCAATCTCGCCGAGGCGCGCAAGCCCGCCTATCTCGACACCGCCGCCGGCCGCGTCGCGCTGATCGCGGCGACGACCTTCTATCCGCATTGGCAGCGCGCCGCCGATCAGCGGCCGGACGCGCTCGGCCGGCCCGGCGTCAACCCGCTCGATTTCGCGGTGAGCTACACGGTGGACGATGCAACATTCGCGGCGCTGGCGAAAGCGAGCGAAGGCCTCGGCCTCAGCCAGGCGCGCACGCGGCAGCGCGCGATGTTCTTCAGCGCCGCGGAAGCGCCCGAGGACAGCGCCGATGCGCTGAGCTTTCTCGGCCAGCGCTTCGTCCGCGGCAAGGGCTTTTCGGTCGCGACCAAAGCCAAGCAAAGCGATCTCGACGGCAATCTGCGCTGGATCCGCGAGGCCAAGCGCCAGGCCGATTTCGTCATCTTCTCGCTGCACAATCACGAATATGGCGCGGCCGGCGCGCTCACCGCCAAGACCAATGTCGGCATGGAAGAGGCGGCGGCTTTCGTCACCGAGGCCGCACATGCGGCGATCGATGCGGGCGCCGATGTCGTCGCGTGCCACGGGCCGCATCTGACGCTCGGTGTCGAGATCTACAAGGATCGGCCGATCCTCTACAGCCTCGGCAATTTCATCTTTCAGAACGACAACGTGCCGGTCTTCCCGGCGGAATCCTATCAGCGCTTCGGCTTGGGCGAAGAAGCGACGCCGACCGATTTCCTCGACGCGCGCACCGGCAACGAGACGCGCGGCTTCCCGGCGTCGCCGGAATATTGGCACGGGCTCGCTGCCGCGTGCGATTTCCGCGCCGGCAAGCTGGCGCGGCTCGCTCTCCATCCGCTCGATCTCGGCCACGGCCGAACCCGCGCCCAACGCGGCCGGCCGATGCTCGCGGAAGGCAAGACTGCGGCGGCGATCCTCGAGCGCGCGAAGCGGCTGTCGGAAAGATATGGGACGGCGGTTAGCATTGAGAACGACATTGGTACTGTCCAGCTCTCATAACATTATCGTCACCCGCGGGCTTGTCCCGCGGGTCCATGAGGCGGGGGAATGTCCCGAGGCGGCTGGGTTTACATCATGACCAACAAACCACGCGGAACGCTCTACATTGGCGTGACCAGTGATATCGCGTGCCGCGCTTTCGAAAATCGCGAAGGTGCGATTGAGGGGTTCACGAAGCAACATGGTTTGAAGCGCCTCGTCTTCGTCGAAAGACACGAGGAAATCCTCAGCGCGATTCAACGTGCGAAAACAATGAAACATGGCCGCGAGCCTGGAAGATCAAGGCAATCGTCGCGCAAAATCCCGGTTGGGACGATCTTTATGCGAAGCTGGCCTGATATCATGGACCCGCGGAACAAGTCCGCGGGTGACGTCTAGTGGGGTGCAGGCTTCGGAACGTCGCTTTTATCCTGCGCGCCTCTTTTTTAACGCCTTCAGAAATAAAAAGCGGCGCGAGGTGTACCAGGCCTCGCGCCGCTCCAGCCTCCCAAACAGATGCTTTAAGACACCCGGCGCAGGGCCGCGGTGCCCGATTCCGTGCGCTGGTCGAGGCGCAAGGTCAGGCAGAAAGCCGAGCCGCCGCTGGGGTGACAGGTGCCGAGCGAGGTCGGGTGGACGCGGTAGCCCGCCTCCTCCAGCCGCCGGCGCAGCGCCGTGCTGCACGACGACATGACAATGTTGTCGCCGAGCTTCACCGCATTGGCGGCAAAGACCGCGGCATCCTTGTCGCTCAAGGCAATGCGCTGCTCGGGCGCGACGCGGTCATAGAGCTGGCGCAGCCCCTCTTCGGAGAAGGCCGACGGCACATACATGAGCTCGCCATGCGGCAGGGGCGCCAGCGCCGTGTCCATGTGATAGAAGTTCGGATTGACGAGCTCGAGCGGCAGCGCTTCGACGCCATAGGTCTCGGCGACGACGCGCGCCGCGTCCTTGTCGGAGCGCGGGCCATAACCCGACCAGAACATCTGCCGCGCCGGATCCCAGACGCAATCGCCGGCGCCTTCGAGGAGCACGCCCTCGGGCATCGGCCGCACCGCGTCGATCGCGCCGCGCGCCCAAAGCTCGCGGAAGCTGCGCTCGTAATGCGCCGCCTCGGGCTGGCGCTCGGGATAGCGAAAACTGGCGACCAGCGCGATGCCATCCATCACCACCGCGGCATTCGCCGTGAAGACGAGATCGGGCAGGCCTTTGACCGGCGGCACGAGCTCGATGCTCGCGCCGAGCTGGGTCAATTTTTGCTTGAGGCGCTTCCATTCGCGGCGTGCGGCGAGGCCGAGGCTATTCGCCTCGCGCGACCACTCGGCCGGATCCATCCACGGATTGATCGTGTAGCTGACTTCGAAATGCTCGGGCGCGCACATCAGGATGCGCGCCCCGAAATCTCTGTCTCGGGTGTTCGTGTCTTCCATGGGTCTTCCCCTCTCCGTTGGCGTCAGGCGGCTTGAAAATGTTCTGCGCGAACGCGATGACGATGTGGGTAATCTTCCGGCGGCGCCAAGTCCGCGATCACTTCCGCGATGCGATCGAGCGCGCTATCGAGGTCTTCCTTGGCGATCACCAGCGGCGGCGCGAGGCGGATCACCGTCTCGTGCGTCTCTTTCGAGAGCACGCCGGCTTCGATCAGCCGCTCGCACACGAGGCGCGCGCTGCCATAAGCCGGATCGATCTCGATGCCGGCGAGCAGGCCGATACCGCGCACGGCTTTGATCGCCGGCAGATCCATCGCCTTCAGCCGCGCCATCATGTGCTCGCCCAGCACGCGACAACGCTCGACCAGGTTCTCGTCTTCCATGACGCGCAGCGCGACGAGGCCGACGGACGCGGCGAGCGGATTGCCGCCGAAGGTCGAGCCGTGCGAGCCCGGCGTGAAGACGCTCATCAGCTCTTCGGTGCCGACGAGCGCCGAGACCGGCAGCACGCCGCCGCCCAGCGCCTTGCCGAGGATCAGCCCGTCGGGACGGATGTTCTCGTGCTGGAAGGCGAACCACGCGCCGGTGCGGCCGAGCCCGGTTTGCACCTCGTCGACGATCAGCATCACGTTGTGGCGATCGCAGAGCTTGCGCACGCCCGCGAGCCAGCCTTTGGGCGGGACGATGATGCCGCCCTCGCCCTGGATCGGCTCGACCATGACCGCCGCGGTATCCGGCGTGATCGCCGCCGCCATCGCCATGAGATCGCCGAACGGCACCTCGACGAAGCCGGGCGCAAACGGGCCGAAGCCGTCGCGATACTCCGCTTCCGAGGAGAAGCCAACGATCGTGCTGGTGCGGCCGTGGAAATTGCCGGCGGCGACGATGATCTCGGCTTTGTCGGCCGGGATGCCTTTGACCCAATAGCCCCAGCGCCGCGCCGCCTTGATCGCGGTCTCGACGGCTTCGGCGCCGGTGTTCATCGGCAGCGCCTTGTCGAGGCCCGTAACCTGGCACAGCTTTTCGAGGAAGAGCGCGAGCCGGTCGTTGTAGAAGGCGCGCGACGGCACCGCGAGGCGCCGCGCCTGCGCGTCGAGCGCAGCGAGGATGCGCGGATGCGCGTGGCCGTGGCTCACGGCGGAATAGGCGCTCATCATGTCGATGTAGCGCCGGCCCTCGATGTCCCAAAGATAAGCGCCTTCGCCCCGGGCGAGCACGACCGGCAGCGGGTTGTAATTGTGCGCGGCGTAGCGCGCCTCGCGTTCCATGACGTTCATGACGCACCTCTTCCCGCATAGGAATATGGCGAGGAAGGCGCGACGGGTGTGGTCGAAGTTGAGGTAAGTAGCAGCCGAAACGAGTCCGCGACTCGGCCGGGACGACAGAATCGGCTGTAACGTTTCGTTAACGCCCCCGCGGGTTGAAAAGCGCGGCGGGATAGCCGCTGAAGCGGCTCACCGGCCGGAGCGCGATGTGGCTTTGCAGCCGGGCGATGCCGAGCCGGCGGTCGCCGAGCAGCTCCGCCGTCAGCGCCTCATAGCGCTCCAAATCCTCGCAAACGAAGCGGACGAGGTAATCGGACGGGCCGCTGATCTCCCAGCACTCGACCGCTTCCTCGATCACTTTGAGCCGCGCCTCGATGCGGTCGAGTCGCGCCTGCCGCGTCAGCGACACTTCGGTGAAGATGGTCACCGGCTTGGACAACCGCTCGATATCGATGACGGCCTGGAAGCCGGCGATGATGCCGGAGGCGCGCAAGCGGCGCACGCGCTCGAGGCAGGGGCGGGGCGAAAGCCCGGCGTAGCTCGCGAGTTTCTGGATGGTCATCCGGCCGTCGCGCTGCAATGCGGACAGGATCTTTATGTCGATCGCATCCAGTCCATTTGCTTGCTTGGCCGGCATCGGCGATCACCATATCTCAATTCGGGCATCCGAGAAAACGTTGATGCTAGAATTCGACCCCGAGTCGCGCGGAGGTTGGTGATGAGCGGCAAGACGAAAAGGACATTTCCAGGACCGGCGGACGAGGCGGCGAGGCTGCTCGACTCGCTCGGCGTGAAGCGCCAGCGATTCGCCAGCGGCGCGCGCGAAGTGCGCTCGCCGATCACCGGCGAGATCATCGGCCGCCTCAAGGATCAGACGCCGCGCGAAGTCGGGCGCGCGGTGGAAGGCGCGCAAGAGGCATTCCGCGCCTGGCGCAAGCTGCCGCCGCCACGGCGCGGCGAGCTGGTGCGGCTCTTGGGCGAGGAGCTGCGCGCGGCGAAACCGGCGCTCGGCGCGCTGGTGACCTTGGAGGCCGGGAAGATCGTCGCCGAGGGTCTCGGCGAAGTGCAGGAGATGATCGACATCTGCGATTTCGCGGTCGGTCTCTCGCGCCAGCTCTACGGCCTCACCATCGCGAGCGAGCGGCCGGCACATGCGATGAGCGAGCAATGGCATCCGCTCGGCGTTGCCGGCATCATCACCAGCTTCAATTTCCCGGTGGCGGTCTGGGCGTGGAACGCGGCGCTGGCGCTGGTCTGCGGCAACACGCTGATCTGGAAACCGTCGGAGCGCACGCCGCTCACCGCGCTGGCGGTCGAGGCGATCTTCGCGCGCGCCGCCGCGAAGTTTGGCAAGGATGCGCCGGCGGGGCTCTTATCGCTGGTGATCGGCGGCGCGGCTGTCGGAGAGGCGCTGGTCGGCGATCCGCGCGTCGCCCTCGTCTCGGCGACGGGCTCGACGGCGATGGGCCGCGCGGTGGCGCCGCGCCTCGCGCAGCGTTTCGCGCGCAGCATTTTGGAACTCGGCGGCAACAACGCGGCGATCGTCTGCCCGTCGGCCGATCTCGATCTCGCGCTGCGCGCGATCGCCTTCGCGGCGATGGGAACGGCGGGCCAGCGCTGCACCAGCTTGCGCCGCCTCTTCGTGCATAAAAGCGTCCATGCCGATCTCATCACGCGGCTGAAACGCGTCTACCTCTCGGTTGCGATCGGCGATCCGCGCGATGCACGCGTGCTGGTCGGGCCGCTGATCGGCGGCGACGCGTTCGAGGCGATGCAGGCGGCGCTTGCCGCCGCCAAGCAAGCCGGCGGCAAGATCACCGGCGGCGAGCGCGTCGCAGTCGCAAGCGCTGATGCCTATTACATCCGGCCGGCGCTGGTCGAGATGCCGCGCCAGGCGGATATCGCCCAACGCGAGACCTTCGCGCCGATCCTCTATGTGATGAAATACGACACGCTCGAGGAGGCTATCGCGCTGCACAATAACGTGCCGCAAGGCCTCGCCTCCTCGATCTTCACCACCGATCTGCGCGAGGCGCAGCTTTTCCTATCGGCCGAAGGTTCGGATTGCGGTATCGCGAATGTGAACATCGGTCCTTCCGGCGCGGAGATCGGCGGCGCCTTCGGCGGTGAGAAGGAGACGGGCGGCGGGCGGGAATCCGGCTCCGATGCGTGGAAAGCCTATATGCGCCGCGTCACCAGCACGGTTAATTATGGGCTTGCCCTGCCGCTGGCCCAGGGCGTCACGTTCGACATCGGCTAACCGCGATTTAATCCCAAAGTAGGGAGTAGCTAGTCATACTGCGGCGTTCTCCTCGATATGGCGGGAACCAAAGTACGTTGCCGCGCGTATTGGATGCGGGTTGCGAGGGTTTGCATGTTCTCCGAATGTTGCTCGCCCGAAGATTTGCGGCAGGAAGCCGCCCGCCAGCGCCGCTTGGCCGTCTTCCTCAAGGACACCGTGGTTGCGGCCAGCCTGCGTACCGCCGCTGACGAACTCGATCGACAAGCCGATCTACTTGAGGGGCCGCCTCCCAAAGGGCCGCAGCAAAGCGTCGCTTAGCGCGCGACCGCGTCGATGAGGCTCGGCAGCGCCGCGCGGAGATCGAGCGCCTGCGCCGCTGTCGCATAATCCTGCACCGGAATCGGCCGCTTCAGATAAAGCGACATCGTCTCGAGCTTGGTCTCGATATCGCGCGCGCTCATCGGATTTTCGGGATCGCCGCGCGGATGGAGCACTTCGTGCTCGTAGGTCTTGCCGCCGGCTTTGATCGCGACCGCGCCACCCCATTGCCTCGGATAGAGCTTGCTCAAGCGCTCGGAGACGACGACCCCCACCGCATCCATGATCTTCAGCATCGCCGGCTCGTCGGCGCGCACATGAGCGCGCTCGATATCGCAGAGCTCTTCGGGATGCAGCGCGCCGAGCGCGACTTGATAATGAATGCCGCGCGATTCGCTTTTCGTCTTCGGCCGCTTGGCGCGATCGATCATGTTGCGATAGTGCTGCGGCACGGCGATGGTGACTTCCTCGATCGCGCCCGGATCGATCTTGTCGCGGCGGATGCATTCGATGAAGGCTTCGGTTGCCGACAAGCCTTGGCGCGAGGTGCAATAAGGCTTGAAACCGATACGGCTCGCGAGCAGCGGCGCGCCGGGCCCGGCCTGCTCGGGCAAGCGGATGTTTTCGGGATTCCACGCCGGCGAGACCTTGCCAAGGATCGCTTCATCGCCATGCATGCCGCTCGCCGCCGCCGCAGCCGCGAGCAAGCCGCTCTGCACCGCGCTCGCGAGCACGAACCAGCGCGGCGCCGGCTCTTGCTCGATGCGGCCGGTGACGCCGGTCGCGCTCGATCCGGCAATCGCCATCGCGTCGCGGATCTGCGTCTCGCTCAGGCCCATGATCTTGGCCGCGATCGCCGCCGCGCCGATGCCGCCGGTGAGATAGGTCGGCCAAACGCCTTTGTAGACGATCTCCGCGCCATTGGCGGCGAGGCCTAAGGTCAGCATCGTCTGATAGCCGGCAAGCACGCCTTCGAGCAGCGCGTCGCGCGAGGCGTTGACCGCCTGGCCGATTGCAAGCGCGACCGGCACGACCACCGAGCTCGGCGTGACGCAGCAGCCGATATGGATGTCGTCGCATTCGGTGAGGCGGCAGGCGGTGACGAGGATCGCGGCGGCGGCGGTCGGGTTGTCGAGCAGATTCTTCGCTGCGCCGGTGTAACCCGCGCGCTTCAGCGCCGCATGCGTCGGCTTTATCTCCGAGGTTTCGGCGCCGGCCCAAGTGCAACCGAGCGCATCGAGTGCATGCAGCTTCACCGAATCGATGGTCGCTGGATCGATCGAAGCGGCTTTGATGCTCGCGATCAGCGCCGCGAGATCGGGGAGGAGTCTCTTGTCCGGCGCACTACTCGGCGGCATGCGCTCCCCGCTTCTCCCGCCGGAGCCGCGTTGTCGCTTCGGCGTCGAGCTCGATCGCACCGAGCCCGCCTTTGCGGTTTACTTTGGCGACCACGCCGTACTCGCTCTTCGCGCCTTCGACCGAAACCATGCCGTCGCGGATGTCTTCGATCACGCGCTGCGGATCGCGCTCGAGCGGATTGCCCCAGCCGCCGCCACCGGCGCTGCGGATGATGACACGCGATTCCGCTGGCACCTGATACCAGTTCGCGTTGACCGAGCTCCACTCGTTCTCGCCGGCTTTGCGAACGAGGCGATCGGGCTTGCCGCCGCTCTTGCCGCCCCACAGCCCCCAAGGCGGCACGCGGTGGCGTCCGGTCTGCGTGATGTTCCAGCGGCCGGCGACGAGATTGCGCACCTTGACGTCGAGGCCGAGGCCGCCGCGGAACTGGCCGGCGCCCGCCGAATCGGTGCGCATGCCGCGCTGCTCAACGATGATCGGGAAGCGTTGCTCGAGCGATTCGATCGGGCCGTTGCGCACATCGCCCTGGCAGACAGTGCATGACGCGGACGGGCCGTCCTCGTAAGGACGCCCGCCCCAGCCGCCGCCCTCGGTGCTCTGGACGACGAAGCGCTTGCCGCTCTGGTCGAGGCCGAAGAACGTCATATTGTCGCCCATCGCGCCCTTATGCGCCGCCGGCGTCACGGCTTTGCGCGCCGGCGCCATGGCCGCGAGGATCGCGTCGATGACGCTCGGTAGCGCGACGCTCCACCCCGCCATCGGCGCCGGGAACTTCGCCATCATGAAGCAGCCCTCGGGAAGGACCACTTTCAGCGCCTTGAAGGAGCCTTCGTTGACCGGCGCGACCGGCGAGGTCAGCGCCTTGTAGGCGATGTAGGGCGCAGCAAGCGTGCGGCCGTTGATGCCGCTCGAGCGCTCTTTCGAGCAGCCTGAGAGATCGATGGTCATGTCGCTGCCCGCGACCGTGACCTTGGCGTGAATGCGAACCGGGCCGTCCTTCTCGGCGGCGCTGTCGTCGAATTCGGTCTCGAATTCGTAAGTGCCGTCGGCGAACTCCGCGATCACCTGACGGCATTGCGCCTCGGTCTCGGCGAAGATGCGCTGGATGCAGTCTTTGACCGTGTCCTTGCCGTATTTCTGGAACAGCTCTTCGAGGCGTTTCAAACCGAGATTGCAGGCGGTGATCTGCGCTTCGAGGTCGCCCATCGAAGATTCCGGATACCGGATGTTGTCCGAGATCATCGCGAGCAGCTCTTCGTTCGGCACGCCGGCTTTGTGGATCTTGAGCTGATTGAATTGCAGCCCCTCGAGCCAGGGATCGGTCGCCTGGGAGCCGGCGCCGAAGCCGGTCGAGTAGCCGCCGACATCAATCCAATGCGCGCGGATGATCGTGAAGCCGTAGAGCTCGCCTTGCCAGAAGAACGGCGTGTAGACGCACATATTGTTGAGATGCTGGCCGCAGACCTCTTGGTGATTCATCAGGATCACGTCGCCCGGCGCAAAATTCTTGATGCGCTCGACACCGTCACGGATGACGACGCCCATATCGGCGAGGAAGTGGCTGACGCCGCCGCCGTTCTGCGCGAGGAGATTGCCCTCCTTGTCGAGGATGGCGCAGGAATAATCGCCGACCTCGAAGATCATCATGTTGTAGGAGGTGCGCTTCAGCACATAAGACATTTCGTCGGCGATCGCGGGCAGCGCGCTGCGCAACACCTCGACGGTGATCGGATCGGCGGCCATGTCAGTTGCCTCCTATGGTGATGATGATTTCGCCGGTCGGCGCGATGGTGGCTTCGTCGCCTTCCTGCAGCAGAGCGGTCGAGGCGCTTTCCTCGATGATTGTCGGACCTTGCACCTTCGCGCCCGGCGCCAGCGCGTCGCGCTGATAGATGGTGCAGCGCGTCGGCTTCTTCGCATCGCTCAGAGAGACGTCGCGATAGACCGGCTTTGCCGCCGCGCCACCGACCACACCCGGCTTGAATTCCATTTTCGCGCGCTCGCCGATGGCGCTGGCGCGGATGTTCACCACCTCGACCGGGCGATGCTCGGCGTTCTGGCCGTAATGGCGCAAATGCAGCGCGTCGAAATGCTTGCGGATCGCGTCGCGATCGGCGTTCAGCACCTCGTGATAGGTCACCGGCGTGTTGAGATAGAACTCCTGGCCGACATAGCGGATATCCATCGAGAGCCGCACTTCCTGCTGCTCGGGCGCAACGCCTTCGCTCGCTAAGAGCTTCTTGCCCTCGTCGATGAAATTGTCGCAGATGCCGCGGATCGCCGCGAAATCGGCCTCGGCCATGCTGCGCGCATGGGTCTGCACGTAATCGTGCCGGATGTCCGTCATCAGCATGCCGACGGCGGAGAAATGCGCCGGCAGCACGGGCAGGATGACGCGCGGGATCGAGAGCTCGCGCGCGATCAGCGGCGCATGCAGCCCGCCATTGCCGCCCGAGGCGACCATGACGAAATCGCGCGGGTCGTAGCCGCGCTCGATCGAGACGCCGCGCACCGCGAGCGTCATATGCGCGACCGCGATCTTCAGCATGCCGAGCGCCGCTTCCTCGATGCTGAGCCCGAGCTTCTCGGCGAGTTTCTCCTTGATCGCGGCGCGCGCGGCGTTCGTGTCGAGCGCCATGTCGCCGCCGAGAAAGTTCTCCGCGTTGAGGCGGCCGAGGATGAGATTGGCATCGGTGATGGTCGGCTCCTCGCCGCCGGTGCGATAGCAGACAGGGCCCGGCGATGCGCCCGCGCTTTTGGGGCCGACCTTCAGCGCGCCGACGCTGTCGATCCAGCCGATCGAGCCGCCGCCGGCGCCGACTTCGACGACATCGACGACCGGCAGCATCACCGGATGGCCCGAGGCATAGCCGCCGACGTAATAGCCTTCCGCCGTCGCCGGCTGGCCGTCGCGCACGACGCTGGCTTTCGCCGTGGTGCCGCCCATGTCGAAAGCGATGACCTGCGGAAAGCCCAAGCGGCGGCCGATCTCGGCGGAAGCGTTGATGCCGCCGACCGGTCCCGATTCCATGAGTCCGACCGGCGCCCGGCTCGCCGCCGCGACCGAGGTCACGCCGCCATTCGATTGCATGATCAGCAAAGTGCCAG
>DATNGE010000193.1:0-7630 GCA_035606035.1 Allostellaceae bacterium | reverse complement strand
ATCGTCGAGATCGTCAACGACGACATGCCGTTCCTCGTCGATTCCGTGAGCATCGCGCTGCAGGCGGAAGGTCTGACCGTCCATCTCATCATTCATCCCGTGCTGCGCATTCAGCGCGATCGGGCCGGCCGCATTCTCGATCTCGCCGAGAATGGGGATACCGGGAGCGAGCGCGAATCGCTGATGCATGTCGAGATCAGCGAAGTGATCGATCCGGCCCGGCTTGCGGCGATAACGGCGCGCCTCGAGGCCGTGCTCGAGGATGCGCGCGCCGCCGTCGCCGATTGGCGCCAGATGCGCGATACACTGGCGGAGACACGTGCAGCGCTCGCAAGCACCAATCCGCCGCTGCCCGAGGGCGAGCTCGCCGAAACCCTCGATTTCCTCGCCTGGCTCGATGACGACAATTTCACCTTTCTCGGCTGCCGCGATTACCGCTTCGATACCGACGGCAGTGGAGTCGCCGCCGGTCTCGGCATCATGCGCGATCCCTCTTACGTGTTGTTCGGCGGCTTGCGCAATTTCGGCGCGCTTTCGCCCGAGGTGCAAGCGTTTCTGCGCGCTTCGCAGGCGCTGATCATCACCAAATCGCAGCGCCGTGCCACGGTCCACCGCCCCGTCCGCATGGATGCGATCGGGGTGAAGCTGTTCGGGCCAAAAGGTCAAGTCGTCGGCATGCGAGTCTTTCTCGGCCTGTTCACCTCGCTCGCCTATAGCCGTCCGGCCGGCGCCACGCCCTTCCTGCGGCGCAAAGTTGCCGGCGTCTCGCGGCGCAGCGGCTTTGATCCGCAGAGCCACGACGGCAAGGCGCTGGCGCATATTCTCGAGACCTATCCGCGCGACGAGCTGTTCCAGATCTCCGAAAACGAGCTCTATGAGATCGCGATCGGGATCCTCGGCCTCCAAGATCGGCAACGCGTTGCGCTGTTCACGCGCCGCGATCCGTTCAAGCGCTTCATCTCTTGCCTCATCTATGTGCCGCGCGAGCATTACGGCACCGCGTTGCGGCAGAATTTCGCCGCGATCCTCGAGCTGGGCTTCGGGGCGCGAGTCGACAGCTTCACGACCCAGCTCGGCGATGCCGCCCTGGCGCGCGTCTATTTCATACTGCGCACCGAGGATCCGCTGCGCGAAGCCGACACCGCGGCCATCGAGCGCGCGCTCGCCTTTGCGGCGCGGAGCTGGGCCGACAAGCTGAGCGATGCACTGACGGGGGCGCGCGGCGAAGCCGCGGGCTTGGCGCTGGCAGCGCGCTACGGCAGTGCCTTTCCGAGCAATTACCGCGAGCGCTATCCGGTTGGGGCGGCGCTCGGCGATATCGATCGCATCGAGCAGGTGCGGGGCGGTGCCGCGCTGTCGCTGTCGCTTTCACGCCCCGACGATGGTGAGCGCGGGGCGTTGCGCTTCAAGCTTTATCGCGCGGGCAGTCCCTGCGCCCTCGCCGATGTGCTGCCGATCTTGGAGGATATGGGGCTGAAGGCGATCACCGAGGAGCCGTTCGAGATCCGGCCGCAAGGCGATGCCGAGGCGATCTGGATGCAGGATTTCGGCCTCATCTCGCGCTTCGGCGATTTCGACATCGCGGCCGAGCATCGACGCTTTGAGGAGGCCTTCGCGCATATCTGGGCCGGCCGCATGGAAAGCGATGGCTTCAACCGCCTCGTCCTCGCCGCTGGCCTCGGTTGGCGCCAGGTCACCGTGCTGCGGCTTTATGCGAAGGTGATGCGGCAGGCCGGCTCGGCCTACAGCCAGTCCTATATGGAAGACGCGCTGGCGCATTATCCCTCGATCGCCGGCCGGCTCGCGACGATGTTCGAGGCGCGCTTCGATCCGGCGCAGGCCGATCGCGCATTGATCGAGACCGAGCGCCGCGTCAGGGAGATCACGCAAGAGCTCGACCAGGTCGAAAGCCTCGATGAAGATCGCATCTTGCGCGGCTTCTTGCGCCTCATCGAGAAATCGCTGCGCACCAATTATTTCCAGCGCCAGGCGGACGGATCGCCCAAATCTTATCTCTCCGTGAAATTATCGAGTCGCGAGATCGAGCTCTTCCCGCTGCCGCGCCCGCTCTGCGAGATCTATGTCTATTCGCCGCGCATGGAGGGCGTCCATCTCCGCGCTGGCAAGGTCGCACGTGGCGGCATCCGCTGGTCCGATCGAAAGGAAGATTTCCGCACCGAGATCTTGGCGCTGATGAAGGCGCAGGTGGTGAAGAACGCGGTCATTGTGCCGACCGGCTCAAAAGGCGGCTTCGTCGTGAAGCGCATGCCGGTCTTGCGCGCCGAGCAGGCTGCCGAGGTGGTCGAGTGCTACAAGACCTTGATGCGCGGCATGCTCGACATCACCGACAATATCGTCGGCGGCAAAGTCGCGCCGCCGCCCGATGTCGTGCGCCATGATGGCGATGATCCCTATCTCGTCGTCGCCGCCGATAAAGGCACCGCGACTTTCTCCGACATCGCGAACAACGTTTCGGCTGAATATGGCTTCTGGCTCGGCGATGCCTATGCTTCGGGCGGCTCGGCCGGCTATGACCACAAGGCGATCGGCATCACTGCGCGCGGCGCTTGGGAACTGGTGAAGCGCCATTTCCGCGAGCTCGGCACGGACATTCAGGCGACCGATTTCACCTGCGTCGGGGTCGGCGACATGGCCGGCGACGTCTTCGGCAACGGGATGCTGCGCTCGCGGCACACCAAGCTGCTCGCCGCGTTCAATCACATGCACGTCTTCCTCGATCCGAATCCCGATCCGGCGAAAAGCTTCGGCGAGCGGCAACGGCTCTTCCGCCTGCCGCGCTCGAGTTGGGCCGATTACGACAAAGCACTCATCTCGAAAGGCGGCGGGGTTTTCGAGCGCAGCGCGAAATCGATCCCGCTCTCGCCCGAAATTCGCGCGCGGCTTGACATCAATGCCGAGCATCTGACCCCGGCGGAGCTGATCCAGGCCATCCTCAAAGCGCCGATCGATCTATTGTTCTTTGGCGGTATCGGTACCTTCGTCAAAGCGTCGAGCGAGACTCATACCGATGCTGGCGATAAAAATAATGACGCGCTGCGCGTCAACGCGAAGGATTTGCGCGCCAAAGTCGTGGGCGAGGGCGCCAATCTCGGCGTGACACAACAGGGCCGGATCGAATATGCGGTGAAGGGCGGGCGCATCGATACCGATGCGATCGACAATTCCGCCGGCGTCGATACCTCGGATCATGAGGTCAATCTCAAGATCCTGCTCAATGGGGCGATGGCGGCCGGTCGGATCACGCTCAATGAGCGCAACGAGCTGCTGCATCAGATGACGGACGAAGTAGCCGCGCATGTACTGCTCGACAATTACCGGCAGGGCTTGGCACTGTCGCTTGCCGAAGCCGATGGCGGCGAGCGAATCGACAGCGAGGCGCGCCTCATTCGCGATCTCGAACGCGCCGGGCGGCTCGACCGAGCGATTGAGTTCTTGCCCTCCGATGAGGCGCTCGAGGCACGCGCCCAGCAGCATCAGCCATTGACGCGGCCGGAACTCTCGGTGCTGCTTGCGTATGTCAAGAATACGCTGGCCGAGGATTTGCTCGCGAGCGATTTTCCTGACGATCCGCACCTCGAAGCCAATCTCTTTGGCTATTTCCCGGTCATTCTGCGCGAGCGCTTCGGTGATGAGATAACGCACCACCGGCTGCGACGTGAGCTCATCGCGATGATCGTCGCTAACGACCTCGTCAACCGCACCGGCATCACCTTCGTGCGCGATACAGCGGCGCGGACTGGGCGCGGCGTCGGCGATGTCGCCAAGGCCTATATGATCACACGCCAGATCTTCGATCTCGGCGCACTCTGGACCGAGATCAATGCGCTCGACAACAAGGTGCCGGCGCAAGTCCAACTTGAAATGATTCGCACCGCGCTCGGGCTGGTCGAGCGGGTTGCCGCTTGGTTCCTCGCCGGCTCGCGACTCGACATCAAGGCGCAGGTCGAGGCCAACCATCCTGGCGTCGCCCGGCTGGCCGAGCACGTCAGCGAACTCCTGCCCAGTTCCGAGAAAGAGGAGCTTGCACGTCAGATTGCGACCTTCGCCGAAACAGGCGTGCCGCGGGAACTCGCGCTGCGGGTTGCGCGGCTCAACTTCCTTCGCTCGTCCGTCGACATTGTGCGGCTCGCCAAGACGGCGCAACGCGATCTGCTCGAAACTGGACACCGCTTCTTTGCGATCGGCGCACGTTTCCAGCTCGATGCGCTCCGCGCCGCTGCCCGGAAGCTCGTCGCCGAGACGCAATGGCAAAAACTCGCCATCTCGGCGCTGATCGATGATCTATACGCGCACCAAGCCGATCTTACCGCACGCGCCTTGGCGCGCGGCGGCGACTTCCAGCGTTGGCTCGAGGGACATGCCCGCGATCTCGGCCGGCTCGATGCGCTTGTGCGCGAGATCGAAGCCGTGACTCAGCCCGATCTCGCGATGCTGACCGTGGCCAATCGCGCGCTGCGCGGGTTCTTGGTCGAGTAACAGGCCTACGCGAAGCGGCTATCCGATGACGGCGATGCCTTGGACCTCGACCAAGAGCTCGGGCCGGGCGAGGCCGAACACGGTGATGAGGGCGCTCGCGGGGAAATTATCGCCGAAAATCTCGCGGCGGAGCTGGGTGAAGCGGTCGCCATAGCGCGGATCGGTGATGAACACGGTCATCGTCACCATATCAGCAAGCTTGCCGCCGGCCTCCTCGAGCGTCTTGCCGATCTTCACGAAGATCTCGCGCACCTGGCCATCGAAATCGCCGTGCAGCGCCTTGCCGTTTGAATCGACCGAGACCGTGACACCGGCAAGGTAGACAGTCGTCCCGCCTTGGATGATGACCGCGGGCGAATAGCCGCGCGTCTGCGGGAAATCGCCTTTGATGTAGCGCCTGGTATGGGCCATACCGTCACCCCTTATTCATGCGGTTGCTAACGAGATCGAGGACCACGCTCTGATCGGCCAGGGTCGTCGTATCGCCGAGCTGATCTTGCTCGTTCGCCGCGATCTTCCGGAGGATGCGGCGCATGATCTTGCCGGAGCGTGTCTTCGGCAGGCCCGGCGCCCATTGAATGAGATCGGGCGTCGCGATCGGGCCGATCTGCTTCCTGACCCATTGCGTCAGCTCCTGGCGCAACGGCTCGCTCGGCTCGATCCCGGCCTTTAGCGTGACATAGGCATAGATGCCCTGACCCTTGATGTCGTGCGGATAGCCGACAACGGCCGCCTCGGCGACCTTGGTGTTGGCGACAAGGGCGCTTTCAACCTCGGCCGTGCCGAGGCGATGGCCGGCGACATTGATCACGTCGTCGACGCGGCCGGTGATCCAGTAATAGCCGTCCTCGTCGCGGCGCGCGCCGTCGCCGGTGAAATATTTGCCCTTGAAGGTCGAGAAATAGGTCTCGATGAAGCGCTTGTGATCGCCATAGACCGTGCGCATCTGGCCGGGCCAGCTATCGATGATGCAGAGATTGCCCTCAGCCGCGCCTTCCAGCACCTTGCCGTCGCCATCGACGATCTGCGGTTTGATGCCGAAGAACGGCCGGGTCGCCGAGCCCGGCTTCAGCGGCGTCGCGCCGGGCAGCGGCGTGATGAGGATGCCGCCGGTCTCCGTCTGCCACCAGGTATCGACAACGGGTACGCGGCTGTCGCCGACGACGCGGTGATACCAGAGCCAGGCTTCGGGATTGATCGGCTCGCCAACCGAGCCCAGCAGCTTCAGCGATTTGCGCGAGGTCTTGGTGACATAGCTGTCGCCGTCGCGCATCAACGCGCGGATCGCTGTCGGCGCGGTATAAAAAATCTGGACTTTGTGCTTGTCGATGACTTGCCAGAAGCGCGAGGCATCGGGGTAGTTCGGGACGCCTTCGAACATGAGCGTGGTGGCGCCATTCGCCAAGGGGCCATAGACGATGTAGCTGTGGCCCGTCACCCAGCCGACATCGGCCGTGCACCAATAGACCTGCCCGTCGTGATAATCGAAGACGTATTGATGGGTCATCGCGGTGTAGACGAGATAACCGCCGGTGGTATGCAGCACGCCTTTCGGCTTGCCGGTCGAGCCCGAGGTATAGAGGATGAAGAGCGGATCCTCGGCGCCCATCTCCGCCGGCGGGCAATCCTTCGACGCCTTCGCCATCTCTTCGTGGTACCAGACATCGCGGCCTTCCGTCCAAGCGATGTTGCCGCCGGTGCGCTTCACCACCAGCACCTTCTTGACGCCCGGGCAGGTCTTCAACGCCTCGTCGGCATTGGCCTTGAGCGGCACTTTGCGGCTGCCGCGCAACCCTTCATCGGCGGTGATAAGATAGGGCGAATCGCAATCCTGGATGCGGCCGCCGAGGCTGTCGGGCGAGAAGCCGCCGAAGACGACGCTGTGGATCGCGCCGATGCGCGCGCAAGCGAGCATCGCATAGGCCGCTTCCGGGATCATCGGCAGATAGATGGTGACGCGGTCGCCCTTCTTGATGCCGTGCGATTTCAGCACATTGGCGAGGCGGCAGACATTCTCATGCAACTCGGCATAGGTGATGTGCCTGCTCTCATTCGGGTCGTCGCCTTCCCAGATAATCGCGGTCTGATCGGCGCGGTCCTTTAGATGCCGGTCAACACAATTGTAAGCGGCGTTGAGCGTGCCGTCCTCATACCATTTGATCGAGACATCACCCTCGTAGCTCGTGTTCTTGACCTTGCTATAGGGCTTGATCCAAGTGAGCCGCTTGCCCTGCTCGCCCCAGAATTTCGCCGGGTCGGCGACCGATTCCTCGTAGAGCTTCTTGTATTTCGCCTCGTTGATCCAGGCGCTGGTCGCGACCGTGGACGGGACGGGAATGGTGCTGGCATCCGGCATGGCGATGTCTCCCTTATGGCTTTGCGGCCAGAATAAATCCGTTGCGCGCGGGCAACAAGAAGAGGGTTAACTGCGTCTTTACCATGTTCGGGCAGGCTCGCGCGCATGGCTCTTTCGCCGCCTTCCGGTGCGCTTTCGCACACCCAGCTCCAACTGCTGGAGCAGATTCGTGCGATGCGGGCGGCAAAACCCGCAGCGCCGGTACAGGCAAATGCGCCCGCCCAAACCGCCGCGTCGGTACAGGCAAATCCGGCGCCCATACGGCCCAAGCCGGCTACGGCTCAGCCGCTTGCGACCACAGCCGCCACGGCCAGCCACATGCCCGTTAACCGGCCGCGCGGCTCGATCCTCAATATCAGCGTCTGACTTTTCGTTACCGGCGACACGTGCCAGACTGCGCCGATAAAGGTGCAGGGAGGCAGTAATGCGCTTGGCAGGCAAAGTGGCGATCGTCACCGGCGGCGGCTCGGGTTTCGGCGAGGCGATCGCCAAGCGTTTCGCCGAGGAAGGCGCGAAGCTCGTCGTCAACGACGTCAATGACGAGGGCGGCACGCGCGTCGCGAAAGAGATCGACGGCGCGCAAGGCCAGGGCAGCGCCACCTATCTGCGTGCGGATGTCGCGCGCGATGGCGACATGGGCAAGCTCATCGCCGGCGCTCTCGATCGTTACGGTCATATCGAGATCATGGTGAACAATGCGGGCATCACTCATGTGAACCGGCCGATGCTCGAAGTCGGCGAAGAGGAATTCGACCGCATCTACGCCGTCAATGTGAA
>DATNGE010000192.1:0-21765 GCA_035606035.1 Allostellaceae bacterium | reverse complement strand
CGCGCATCGCGCGCTCGCGCGTTTCGATCAACTCGGTCTCGTCGCTGACCGTGCCGCGATAGCCGACGAAGCCCCCATCGTCGGCGAAGATCGGCTTGCCGCTGACGCAGACATGGGTACGGCCGCGGGTGAAGCGGAACTGGCGGAAGGGCTGATGCGCGTCGAGCACGGCTTTGTGCTCGCGCCACAACGGGTCGGTCTCGGGATCGACGCCGACCTGAGCCCAGCGCGTCTTGCCGATGAGATCGATCTTTGGCTGGCGTGCGCCGGCGATCAGGGTGAAGCGGTGTTCGGCATCGGTCTCCCAAATCCAGTCGCTGCCGACTTCGGCGATATCGCGGAAACGTGCTTCGCTCTGCTGCGTGTCGCGCATCGCGGCTTCCGCCTTCATGCGCGCGCGCTCGATATCCTCGCGTGCCTCGACCTCGCGATTGGCGCGCGCACGCTCCTCGATGATGAGGGCTTCCGTGCGCAATTGCCGCATCAGCAGCCACACGGCGGCGCCGAGCAGCACGAGCAGAGCAGCCCCGCTGAGCCCTGTCGCGAGGAACTCGCCGTTCAAGGACGCGAGCATCGCGGAGGCCGACTGCCGCACCTCGACGGTCAATGGCACGTCGTCGAGGCGGCGTTGCGCGATGGCGACCAGGCTGCCATGCGTCCAGGAGGTGAGGAGGCCGTTGCCCGGCATCGGCCGGGTGAAATCGGGTGGTGTTGCATCGGCGGCGGCGTCAGGTTCGAGCGGCGAGCGCGCGAGCAGCGTGCCGTCGCTGCGCCACAGCGCCATCGATTTTCCGTCGCCCGGCAGCGCGCCGAGATAGTTTGCGTAGAGAGCTTGGAAGTACTCGGCATGAAGGGCGCCGAGCACGATGCCGATGAAGGCGCCGTCCGGCGCGTTGAGCCGCTTGCCGATATAAATCATCGGCTTGCCGTCGGCCCCCGGCAGCGGCGGGCTGATATAGGCTTTGATCTCGGGGTGGTCGCGCAGGCGGGCGAAATATTCGCGGTTCGCGACGTTGGTCTGGTTGGTCACCGGATAGCTGCGGGTGCGATTAATGACGTCGCCTGCCGATGTCGCGATCGCCAGCGAATCAAGCTGCGGTATGCCGGCCATCTTGGCGCGTAGCAGGCGGAACGTGGCTTCATCGCCCGCCGCCCGGCGCAGCGCGTCGGCCGAGGCGATATCCTGTGCCTGAAGATCGGCAGACACGTCGTCGAGGACGATGCCGACATTTTCGAAAGCACGCTCGGTCTGAGCAGCGACGAGGAGATCGAGCGCCGAGACATCGTTGAGGCCTTCGGCGAGCTGTGCTTCCTGAAGCCGCCAAAGCATCAGCGTGGTGAGGCAGACGATCGCCAACGCGACGATCACCGCCGCGCCAAGGACACGGCGGGTCAGCCGTCGCCGATCGCGCTCGGCCCGCCCGGGCGGATCGATACGCGCGGATGCGGCCGGTGCTGACGTGCCCGAAGCGCCAGAAGCGGATGAATCCACAGCCAAAATCCCTGTCCGAGGGCCGAGGGCCCCGTCCACCGGATTTATGGCATTTGCTAACTAAGACTTCGCTAACTTCGGCCGCAACCGCGCGCCCATTCTATGGAAAGGCGAGGCCAATCACGGGACGCAAATCAGACGGCAGACGAGCCTATTCTTCCCAGAAAGGCGTCGCCTTGCGCAGGTTTTTAGCGGCGCGCGGGAAGCGCTCACGCCGCGCAGCGAGCTCATGGGCCAGCCAGCCCGAAACCAGCCCCTGGGCCCGGGAGGAGACCGGAAGCTCAACCAGGCGGTCGCGGGCAACGAGCGCGTCATTCAAATGGCCCAAGGCGTCCTGCACCGCGATGAGCCGGTTGAGATAGGCGTCGGCCGCTTTTTCCTCGAAAAGATTTCCAAACATTTCAGTCGGGTAGCGGATTTTCTTCGCCTCAATCCGTAACTTGTGGAAATCTTCCTGATCGGCGATATCGACCTTCTTCAGATGCCTGCGAATGCGGCGATGGCGTTTCGCCAACAATCCGCCGGCGAAGCCCTTCAGATCCTTTTGCCACTCCAACTCGAAGGCGCCTGCGGGACGCTGCAGCCATTCCGCCTCTTCGATCGTCGTGACAATCTCGTCGACCTGGCGGCGCAAGCCGCTCGTCTCGGGCAGCGCGCGCTTGCGCGCCTCACGTGCGGTGGCGTCGATCTCGATGAGCGAGGGCTCGTCGGGCAGGGATTCAGCCAGCGGTTGCACAGTATCCGCCAGGAAGACATCCCATTCGCGCAATCGGCTGTAGCTGCGGCCGACGCTGCCGAGTCGCTGGTTGAGGGCGCGGCGCTCATCTTCGGGCAGCACATTACTGAAGGCGCTGAGCACCGAGCGCAGCCGACGCAAGCCGATGCGAAAACGATGGATCGCTTCGGGACGATCGGAGCCGCCGCGTTGGCTCGCCGCATTGAGGCTGCGCAACCCGCTTGCGATCATGACACGCAGCCCGGCCCCGACGGTCGATTCAGGCGTCAGCACGGGATAGGCGGTATGCCCGATCTCAATGACGGATTCGGCAGCGCGCCTTACCGTCTCGGTCATCTTGTGCATACCTCCAGGCTCGGGCAATTCTAGTAAGTTCGTGCGTGGATCAAAAGACAGCGGCGGTGAAAACCTGTGGATAGATTTTTGATTGCGTCTGCTCAAATAATTAGCAGCCGGTTTGGAGTTCCCGCGTGAAGATCGATATCGTTGTGGCGCCGCGGCTTTACCAGCCCGTCATGGAAAGGCTCGGGAGCGAATTCACGATCCATTCGCTCTGGGACGCGAAAGAGCCACTTTCTTTTCTTGCATCGGTTGCAGAGCGCGCGCGCGGTTTCGCCAGTTTCACCGGTTATCCTGTGCCGGCGACAATGATTGAGGCTCTGCCCAAGCTCGAGATCATCGCGACAATGAGCGTCGGCACCGACCACATCGATCTCGCGGCCGCGAAAGCGCGCGGCATTGCGGTCACCAACGCGCCAGACGTGCTGACCGATTGCGTCGCCGATCTCGGCATGGGTCTAACGATCAATCTCGCGCGCCAGCTCGTCGCGGCGGATCGCTTCGTACGCGCCGGCGAATGGACCAACGGACTCTTTCCGCTCGCCACCAAGCTGGGCGGCGCGACGATGGGAATTGTCGGTCTCGGCCGCATCGGCAAGGCGGTGGCAAAGCGCGCCGAAGCGTTCGGCATGCGCATCGTCTATTACGGCCGGCGGCGCGCTTCCGAGATCGTCTATCCCTTCTATGACGATCTCATCACCATGGCGCGCGACAGCGACTATCTCATGCTGACCTGTCCGGGCGGCGCGGCGACACGCAACCTGATCGGCGCCACGGTCATGGCGGCACTCGGTCCGGAAGGAGTGCTGATCAATATCGCGCGCGGCTCGGTGGTCGATCAGCCGGCGCTGATTGCGGCGCTGCAATCGCGGCAACTCGGCGGCGCCGCCCTCGACGTCTACGCCGACGAGCCGCGCGTGCCCGAAGCTTTGACGAAGCTCGACAATGTCGTGCTTGCGCCGCACATCGCGAGCGCCACGCACGCGACGCGGCGCGCAATGGGCGATCTGATGATCGACAACCTACTGGCGCATTTCGCCGGGAAGCCGCTGCTCACCCCGGTGAGCTGATCTCCGCTCAGGCAGCGCGCGGCGTGCCCGAGTGGTGACGCGACTTGCGCGAAATTTCCTGCGCTGCGATCGGGCGTGTGCCTTGCTGCAACTCGTAACCCGTTGCATGGGCGCGCTGCCCGAACAGTTTCCGCGCTGCAGCAAGCGCCTCGTTATCGCTATTTTCAATGATCGTATCGGCGCCGACGAGCTGGCCGTGCGCGCCGAAGAAATAGCAGCGATACTGCATTTGCTCCTCCCTCCGGCGATTGATTATTCGCCTTGCGAGCAAAGACGAGATTAGGCCGACGCTGTGGCGAAATTGTGATCGCGCTGCTCCCCGAACGATTATACCTGTGGAAATCTATCCGCCGTTTGCCCGAGCCGCGCCGGCGCGTTGATGCGCTCGAGTTGGAGCAGCAGCGCGTTTTGATCAAGTTCGCTGCCGCCGTGCTTCACGAGATCGCGGTAAAGCTCGGTCACACATTCGGAAAGCGGCAATTGCAGCCCCGCACCCTTGGCTGCGGCAAGGATCGTGTCCTGGTCCTTGAGCTGCACGCGGGCGCGGCCGCCGGGAAGAAAATCACGTTCGATCATGCGCTTGCCATGGAGCTGGAGGATGCGGCTATCGGCAAAGCCGCCGAGCAGCGCCTCGCGCACCGCGGCAGGGTCGGCGCCGCTCGCCGCCGCCAGCAGCAGCGCCTCAGCGACAGCGCCGATCGTGATGGCGACGATCGCCTGGTTGCAGCATTTCGCGAGCTGGCCGCTGCCGGCGGGGCCGACCAAGGTCGGGCGGCCGAGTTGCTCGAAGATCGGTTTCGCGCGCGCGAAATCTGCCGCGCCGCCGCCGGCCATGATCGCGAGCGTACCGGCGCGGGCACCGACCACACCGCCAGAGACGGGCGCATCGATATAGCCGATACCGCGCGCAGCAAAGCGCTGCGCGTGATCGCGGGCGAGGGGAGGTGGCGAGGAGCTCATATCGATGACGAGCGCACCGCCGCCCAGCGCCGCTGCCGCGCCATCAGGACCGAACAGCACGGCGTCAACGACCGGTCCGGTCTCGAGCATGGTGATCAGCACATCGGCACCCTGCGCAGCGGTCGCGGGCGTACCCGCGACGTCTGCACCCGCGATTGCCTCGGCTTTGGCGCGCGTGCGATTCCACAAGACGACATCGCGGCCGGCGGCGACGAGGCGCTCCGCCATAGGCGCGCCCATCAAGCCGATGCCGAGAAAAGCAATACGCTCGCTCATTATGCTGATCCTTTTATGCTGATCCTTTTCGACGCTGACGTGTTCGCAACCGAGCTGAGATGGCGCGGTTATATCCCGCAAACCGCTTGTGAACACGGGGAGCGCTAGCTTTGGCACAGCCTTTCGAAGGCCTTCGTCGTCATCCGGTCTGGATCGGTATCGGCGCGTTCGTTGCCTGTCTCGTGGTGCTCGCGCTGGTCTGGGACTGGAACTGGTTCCGGCCGATGGTCGCGAGCAAGCTCGCCGGCGAGCTCGAGCGTCCGGTCACATTGCAGCATTTCGATGTCGAGAATGCGCTTTCGGCACAGCCGACACTTGTTCTCGACGGCGTTGCCATCGGCAATCCGCCCGATTTTCCGGAAGGCTCCGAGACGGGCACGGTCGACGAGCTCCGGGTCAGCTTCGATCTGCGCGCGCTCGTTGCGAGCTTCGGCAAGAAGATCATCGTCAGCCAGCTGATCGTGCAGCATCCCGAAGGCGATCTCCGGCCCGGCCCCAAAGGGAATCCCAATTGGACTTTCCCGATCGCGGAGGATTCCTCGGGTAATGCTCAGCCGCCGCGGATCGGCTCGCTGATCATCACCGACGGCGATTTCCGCTTCGCCGATCCGCGGCTCAAGGCGGATGTCAGGGTGAAGGTGCGCACCCAGCCGGCCGATCAGAAGCACGAGCAGCAGATCGTCATCGATGCGCGTGGTACGTATAGCGGGCAGCCGATCAATGGGCATTTCGTCGGCGGCTCGGTGCTCGCCCTGCGCGATAGCACGAAGCCTTATCCGGTCGAGCTGACCGCGCAATCGGGCGATACGCATGTGCATCTCGCCGGCACGATCGATCATCCCGAGCAGCTGAGCGGCGCCAATCTCCAATTGCAGCTCGAGGGTCAGGACCTCGCCGATCTCTACAAACTGTTCTAGCTGCCGCTGCAGCCGTCGCCACCCTACACGCTGCGCGGCCATCTCGATTACGATACGAATGGCAAGCGCATCCGCTTCACCAACTTCGCCGGCCGCGTCGGCGAAAGCGATCTCGAAGGCGATTTTGACGTCCACCGCGTCGGTCAGCGGCCCTTGGTCACCGCCGACGTCAGGTCGCGCAATGTCCGCATGGCCGATCTTGGTGGTTTCATCGGCGCACCGGCGGGGCGCCAGGAAGCGCCGACCGAAGGCCCGAAGCAGCGCGCGCAGCATGCCGAGCAGAACGCGAAACCGACGCTGGTGCCCGATACGCCGATCGATCTGAGCAAGGTGCGCTCGACGGATTACAAGGTTCATTATCGCGGCGAGCACATCGTCACCGATTGGGCGCCGCTCGACCATATCGACGCGAACCTCACGATCCAGAACGGCGACATCAAGCTCGATCCGCTCGATTTCGCGGTCGGCAGCGGCACGATCCATTCACTGATCGATCTCAATGGCCAGAGCAATCCGATACACGCCAAGGCCGATATCGATTTCCGCCATATCGACTTCCAGCGCCTCACCCAGTCGACCAGCTCGATGATCAAAGGTCTTGGCGTCATTGGCGGGCATTGGGTGATCGATGGCACCGGGAATTCGATGGCGCAGATACTGGCGCACAGTAACGGCGATCTGAAGCTGTTCATGGGCAGTGGCGATCTCAGCGCCCTTCTGGTCAATGGCGCCGGGCTCGACATCGGTGGCGCGATCTCATCGCTGCTGGGACTGCCGTCGACAGCGAAGATCAACTGCATGGTGAGCGATTTCGCCCTCAACAACGGCGTGCTCAATACACGGGCGCTGGTGCTCGACACCGACCAAGGCAATGTCTACGGCAAGGGCAATATCGATTTGCGCGACGAAGGCATCGCTTATCAGATCACCGAGGAAGGCAAGCATGTGAGCATCGGCGCGCTGCATGCGCCCATCGAGATCACCGGTACCTTGAAGAATCCGCATGTGAAGCCGGACCCGGGCGCACTCGGAACACGGCTCGGCGTCGCGGCGGCGCTGACGGCGGTGTTCCCGCCGGCGGGGTTGCTCGCGACGATCCAACTCGGTCTCGGCAAGGACCATAATTGCCGCGCGCTGATCGCCGCGGCGCAGCAGCAGCAGCCGATCACGCCGCAGCAGGCGGGACCGACGACCGGCACGCCGAATGCGCCGCCGGCTCTGCCGAGCGCGGCCGCCGAGCAAAATCCCGGACCGGCGACGAATAATTCGGTGCCGCAGCAGGCGCAGACGCCGGTGCCGACGCCGGCGCCGAAGCCCGCGCAACAGCCCCACGCGGCGCCGTCCCGCTAGAACTCGGCACGGCCCCGGTGTCTGCTATTCTCCTCGGTAACGAGGAGAATGCGCGATGCCGGACGATCCAAAGAAAAAGCAAGCTTTGCGCAGCGCTGCCTGGTTCGGCGGCCAGGATCGCGATGGCTTCAATCACCGCGCCTGGATGCGCAATCAGGGCCTGCCGAGCCATGTCTTCGATGGCCGGCCGGTGATCGGCATTTGCAATACTTGGTCCGAGCTGACGCCGTGCAATGCGCATTTCCGCGACATCGCCGAGCATGTGAAGCGCGGCGTCTGGGAGATGGGCGGCTTTCCGGTCGAATTTCCGGTGATGAGTCTCGGCGAGACGCTGATGCGGCCGACGACGATGCTCTATCGAAACCTCGCCAGCATCGATGTCGAGGAGACGATCCGGGCCAATCCGCTAGACGGGCTCGTGCTGCTGGTCGGCTGCGACAAGACCACACCGGCGCTGATGATGGGCGCGGCGAGCGTCGATCTGCCGGCGATCGTCGTCTCGGGCGGGCCGATGCTCAACGGCTGGTTCCAAGGCAAGCGCATCGGCTCGGGCACCGCGGTTTGGTCGATGAGCGAGGATGTGCGCGCCGGCAAGATGGAACTCGCGGCCTTCATGGAAGCCGAGAGCTGCCTTTCGCGCTCGGCCGGGCATTGCATGACCATGGGCACGGCCTCGACCATGGCGAGTATGGTCGAGGCGCTCGGCATGGGACTGCCGGCGAATGCCGCGATCCCGGCGGTCGATGCGCGGCGCTACGTGCTGGCGCATATGGCGGGGCGCCGCGCCGTCGAGATGGTGCGCGAGGATTTGCGCATGTCCAAAATTCTCACCCGTGCCGCATTCGAAAACGCGATCCGCGTCAATGCCGCGATCGGCGGCTCGACCAACGCCGTGCCGCATCTCCTCGCGATTGCCGGGCGCATCGGCGTGGCGCTGACGCTCGACGATTTCGACAAGCTCGGCCACGACTTGCCGCTGCTCACCGATCTCATGCCGCATGGCAAATATCTGATGGAAGATTTCTATTATGCCGGCGGACTCGCCGCGGTGATGAAGTCGCTGGGCGGTCTCCTCCATCAGGATGCGCTGACGGTCAACGGCAAGACGCTGGGCGAGAATATCGCCGATGCGCAGAACTGGAACGAGGAGGTGATCCGCTCGCAGGCGGCGCCGCTGAAAGAGCGCGCCGGCATTGCCGTGCTGCGCGGCAATCTCTGCCCCGACGGTGCGGTGATCAAGCCCTCGGCGGCACACCTGCCGAAGCTCTTGAAGCATCGCGGCCGCGCGGTGGTGTTCTCGAGCATCGAGGATTTCAAATCGCGGATCGACGATCCGGCGCTCGATATCGACGAGAATTGCGTGATGGTGCTGCAGGGCGCCGGGCCAAAGGGCTATCCCGGCTTCCCGGAGCTCGGCAATCTGCCGCTGCCCAAAAAGGTGCTGAAGAATGGCATCACAGATATGGTGCGCATCTCGGACGCGCGCATGAGCGGCACGGCTTACGGCGCCGTGGTGCTGCATGTGTCGCCGGAGTCGGCCGTCGGCGGGCCGCTGGCGCTGGTGAAAGACGGCGACATGATCGAGCTCGATGTCGAGAAGCGCCGCCTGCATTTGGATGTGAGCGATGCCGAGTTGGCGAAGCGTCGTGCCGCGTGGACACCGCCGAACTCGCATGCCGAGCGCGGCTGGGTGAAGCTCTATCAGGAGCATGTCCAGCAGGCGCATCTCGGCTGCGATCTCGATTTCCTCATCGGCAAGAGCGGCTCCGCCGTGCCGCGGCCTTCGCATTGACGATGCAGCGGGCGTTGCTGCCGGCACTGTTTTTCTTGCCGTGTTGCGCGGTCGCGCAAACGCCGGGCTTGCGCTTCCACAGCCCGGCCATCGTCGCGGCCGACGGTGGCAACAAGCTCGAAGAAGCCTATGGTTGCCGCGGTAAGGACGTCGCGCCGCCAATCGTGTTCGACGCGATTCCGCAAGGGACGGCAAGCGTCGATCTCACCATGCTCGACAATGGCGGGATCGGGTCTTTCGCCGCCGAAGGCAAGGGCTTCCTTCATTGGCACGTTCTTGGCCTGCCCGGCACGATTTCCGCTTATCCGAGCAACGGCGCACTACCGGCTGGCGTGAAGCAGACCGTGAATGGCTTCGGCAAGAACGGCTATGGCGGACCATGCCCGCCGCACCCGCCGCATCGGTACACGCTCTCGGCCGTCGCCGCACCGAGCGGAGCGCGCTATGAGATCTACTTCATCTACTGATTGTCACGTAGGTCGCCGCAGCTATCGCATTGATCCGCAGGACAATCGTCCATTAAATTCTTCGTCCCCGCGAAAGCGTCGCGAAAGCGGGGACCCAGGAAGACCGCTGGATGCCCGCTTCCGCGGGCATGACGAAAGGAGACGCGGGGAGCATGAAAATAAATTCGTGGACCGTCACGCTCGCTGCGTTGATCATTGCGAGCACGTTCAGCGCCTCCGCCGATCCGGTGAAGCTGCGCGTCGGCTGGGTGTCGGGCAGCTCCGACGTGCCGTTGGTGACGATCGGACCGAAGGAGGTGCTGCGTCACGACGGCAAGTCCTACGTCGTTGAGATGACGCATTTTCAAGGCTCGCCGCCGCAAATCACAGCGATGGCGGCGAATGAGATCGATTTCGTCGGCTTCGGCTTCTCGGCCTTGCCGACAGCTGTGTTCAACGCGCATATGACCGATCTGCGCATCATCGCCGACATGTTCCAGGACGGTGCGCCGGGCGGCTATTCGAACGAATTCTTCGTGCTGAAGGACGCGCCGATCCACAGCGTCGCCGATATGAAGGGCCATGTCGCCGTGACGAACAGCGCCGGCAGCGCTGTCGACATGGTGCTGCGCGCGATCCTCAGGAAGAACGGGCTCGAGCCCAATCGCGACGTCACCATCCTCGAGGCGGGTTTCGTCAACATGCCGCCGATGCTGAAAGAGCATAAGGTCGATCTCATTCCCGGCACGCGCCTGACCAACGGCGATCCCGCCTTCCGCGCGGTCGCGCGGACGCTCTTCACGCAAAAGGACGCGGTCGGCCGCGCGCAGATGGCCGAGCTCGTCGCGCGCCAAGGCTTCATCGAGAAGAACCGCGCCGCGGTGGTCGATTACCTCGAGGATTCGCTGCGCGAGCTCGCCTGGTTCAGCGATCCCGCGCATCATGCCGCGGCGGTGAAGATCTTTGCCGATTTCACCAAGATCCCGGCGGCGCAGTTCGATCCCTGGCTCTTCGTCAAAGGGGAAGATTACTACAAGGACGCGAAAGGAACGCCCGATCTCGATGCTCTACAGGCGAATGTCGACACGATGCGCGCGCTCGGCTTCACCAAGGAGACGCTCGAGGTCAAGAACTACGCCGATCTCAGCCTTGTGAAAGAGGCGGCGGCGCGGCTCGAATAAGCTCGTAAGGTAACCCTAGAACAGGGAGGAATAGAGTGGTGGTAAGAATTTTCGGCGTCGCGTTTCTCGCCGCGAGCCTGCTCATTCCGGCCGCGCGCGCGGAGGACGAGACCGTTCATATCCAGCTCGTCAAAAGCACCGGCCAGTCGCCGTTCTATATCGCGATCGGCAAGGGTTATTTCGCCAAGGAAGGCCTGACGATCGATTCCGGCAACGTGCGCAGCGCGCTCGATACGATCGCGCCGATGGCGACCGGCCGGCTCGACGGCAGCATGGGCGCGGCGACTGCCGGCTTCTTCAACGCCGCGCATCAAGGCTTCGACATGCGCATCGCCGCCGTGATGGGCTTGCAAGGCCCGCTGATGGCGACCCAGCCCTTGGCACGCAAGGACCTCTGGGACAACGGCACGATCAAGAGTGCCAAGGATCTGAAAGGCCGCAAGATCGCGATCAACGCGCCGGGCGACATCACCGAATACTTCCTGACGAAGATGCTCGCAAAATACGGGATGACGACGAAGGATGTCGAGCTGACGCAGATGGAGTTCGCGCTGCAGCTCGTTGCCTTCCGGAACACCGCGATCGATGCCGGCTTCCTGCCCGAGCCGCTCGCGACGACGGCGAAGAGCCAAGGTCAGGCGGCGCTGATCCAGCCCGAATCCTCGATCGGCGAAGGCACGCCGACCACCTTCCTTTTCCTCGCCACGAAATTCACGCAAGAGCGGCCGAAAGTGGCGGAGGCTTTCCTGCGCGCCCTAGTTCGCGGCGCGCGCGACGCGCAAGGCGCCTACAACAGGGATCCGACCATCGCCGGAATGATCGCGAAGCAGACCGATCTCAAGATCGAGGATGTCGAGAACAGCGCGCCCTATCTTTTCGATCGCAATCTCGACATCAGCAAATACGAGGCGAAGCTGCGCGACGAGGAGGCGACCCTGCACAAGAACGGCCGGCTCAACTACAGCGAGGCGCTGTCCTTCGACAAGGTGATCGACGCGAGCCTCGTCCACAGAGCCGCGGCCGAGGTGAAATAGCGCCGCGGCCCTCCAACGCTGCGCTAGTAATTGATCGGCCCGATCGTGCCGCCGCCCGCACCGATGGTCTCGCCGTTGATCGCGACGCTTTTGGGCGAGGCGAGGAAGGCGACGAGGTAGGCGATCTCCTTCGCCTCGATGAGCCGGCCGATGCTGACCGATTGGGTCATGCGCTTCTCGAAATCGGCGGTCATCGGCTGGCCGGCCTTGGTCGTGCCGGGATGGATCGCGACGACGTTGATGCCTTTAGGGCCGAGCTCGTCGGCGAGATTCTTGGTCAGCGAGGAGACCGCGGCGTTGCGGACTGAGGCGATGTAATTGCCGCTGCGCCGGGCCGCGCCGCCGCCGATATTGATGATGCGGCCCCAGCCGCTCTTCGCCATATGCGGCGCGACCGCCTTCGCGGCGCGCATATAGCCCGCGACTTTCACATTCACATCGAAGAGCAGATTCTCGGCATTGACCTGCTCGATCTTCGCCGACGGCACGGTGCCGCCGGGCGCCGCCGCGTCATTGACGAGGATGTCGATGCCGCCGAGCGCCTGCACAGCTTTCGCGACCAGGCTCGCGACCGCCGCATCATCGCCCATATCGGCCACGATGGGCACGACCTTGCGCCCGGTCGCGGCGGCGAGCTCGCGCGCCGTCGCTTCGAGCGGCGCCAAGGTGCGCGCCGCGATCGCGACATCAACGCCTTCGGCGGCGAACTGCAACGCGATCGCCTTGCCGATGCCGCGGCTGCCGCCGGTGACAAGCGCGCGCTTGCCCGTAAGTTCCAAATCCATCGCGTGCTCCTCAATTCGCTGGCAGCTTGCCGAAACGGGTGCCGTAATCGATCGGCAGCACCTCGCCGGTGATGAGGTCGGGGCCGTCGATGAACCAGCACACCATCTCGGCGATGTCTTCGGCATAGGCGGTTTTGCCGACCGGCGTGATCTTCGCCTGCTCGATGACGCGCTCGTTGTAGCGCTTCTCGCCGAGGAGGTTCTTCATCCAGCGCGTCGCGACGAAGCCCGGCGCCACGGCGTTGACGCGGATCACCGGCGCGAGCTGGCGGGCCAGCGCAATCGTCATCGAGTTTATGCCGCCTTTCGACGCGCCGTACGCGATCGACGAGCCTTCACCGTCGAGCGAGCCAAGCGCCGAGACATTGACGATCGCGCCATTGCCTTGCTTTTTCATCTGCGGCACGACGGCGCGGATCATCTGATAGGTGCCGACGACATTGACGGCGTAGATCTCGAGAAAGTCCGGTGCGTTGAGGGCCTCGAGATCGCCGGGCTTGGCGGGCTTGGTCTTGCCGGCGCAATTGACCAGCGCATCGATCCGCCCCCAGCGCGCGATCGCCGCCGCCGCCATACCGCGGCATTGCGCGTCATCGGCGATGTCGGCCTGATGGACCAGCACGTCGACGCCCGCCGCGCGGCACGCTGCGGCGGTCGCCTCGGCCTCGTCGCGGCTGCGGCTGTAATTGACGACGATGCGGCAGCCTTTCTTCGCGAGCAGCTTCGCGGTCTCGGCGCCGATGCCGGTCGCCGAGCCGGTGACGATCGCGACACCGCCTTTGATATCCAAGCGAGCCTCCTCTCAGCGCGCCGCCGCGTCCGCCGTGCGGTCGGCGTCGAGCTTGTCTTTCAGCGTATCGAGCCGTGTGAAGAAGTCATCCGCGGTTTGGACGCGCGCCAGCCGGAATGCCGGCGGCAGGAGCGGGTGCACGGGCTCGATCGCAAAGACATTCCGCTGATCGAGGACCGGAGAGAGTTGGACGGCGATGCCGCTGGCGGCGAAGACAATGAGAATAGCCGCTTTCACCACCGGCCGCGCCGGCGAAATCGCCTGAAGATGGACGAAGCAGACGGCCCCGAGTAGAAGCCAGAGCCCGACGAAGGCGTAGGTCGCGATCGCGCCGGTCGCCAGCGAGAAGGCGAGGCCGTTCGATAGCGCGACGTAGATGAGGTAGGCGACCGCAGCAACGAGAGCGATCGAGAGATGGCGCGCGAAACGCGCGGCGCCCGAGAAAATCCGCGAGAACACGGCCCACAGCGCGACCCAGAACAACGTGCCGCCGGCGAGCAGCGCGGTGGAGGTAAGATAGCGCGAGGCACGGGGCTCGATAAAATCGCCGAGCCACACGCTCACACCATGCAGCGTAGCAACGGCTGCGATCAGCCCGGCGAGCACGAACCAAGGGCGATAGACGGCGAAGCCTTGTACAATCGCCACCGGCGCTACCGGGTACGAAGCATCGCGGATACGCAGCAGCGTGTGTCCGATCCGCAGCACGGTGTCGCCGTCGACGAGGCTGCGGTTGCGCGCTTCGCGCCCGATCGCAAAAGCGCCGGCATCGCCCGCCGCCTCGACCAGGAACCCGCCCTCCTCGGCGCGCGTCACGTACAAATGCTCCGGCGCGACGGCGGGATCATCGAGAACGATGTCGTTGCGATAGGAGCGGCCGATGCGCAACTCGGAGCCAGGGCAGGGGAAGCGGGCGCTCACCTGGCCATGCCGCGTCACGATCTCGACCCATATCACTTCTGCCATCGCAGCGCCTCGAAGAATTGCCGGATCGTGGCGATTGCGGTCTCGTAGCTCACCGCCTGCAAGGAGAAGCGGGAGATGAGGGCCTCGGCCTTGCGATCCTCGGTCACGCTGGTGACCGCGACGTCGTAGAGGGCGTCGAAAGACTTGTAGGCGCGCGCGCACCAGAGGGCGTGGACCGGCGGGCCCTGGTCGGGTTCCGTTGCGACGGTGAAGCCCTGATCGCAGCGTTGCGCCGTGTACCATTTCTCGCGCGCAAAGCCGTTCCAGGCGAGCCGATCCTGCTGCTGGAGCAATGCCGCGAATTGGAACGCGTTGAGATCGGTGCTGCGCGCATAGGAATGCGCGATCGTCAGCCGTCCGACCGAGAGATCGTCGGCAACGAAGAGATCGCTGTCGCTGCTGCAATTCGTCGTCTCGACGGCCGCGCGCGGTTTCGGCACTTGCTCGGCATTGGTCTGCGACCAGCAGGTGAACCAGTCGAGCTTGCTCTCGGCGGCGATATAAGGACCGAAATGCGCCCCGCGATAGCCGCCGGCGGCGAGCGCGGCGTAGAGCGTCGCCTGACGCGCGGCGATCTGCCGACCGAGCTCGGCGCGCAGCGCGCTTGGCGCCGGCGGCTCATGCTGCTGCGCCTCGGCGAGAAGGGCGACGGCATAGCCGGCGGGGACCAGGAAACTGACCAGCGAGCCGCCGAGCCGCGTCGCAACGTTGACGCCGATCACGGCGCCATCGGGCGCCACGGCCGGGCCGCCGCTCATCCCAGGATTGAGCGCGCCCGAGAAATGAATGCGCGGCGTGTAGCTGCGCTCGACCAAGCCGTTATAGGTGCCCTCGACGATCGCGAATCCGATGTCGAGCGGATTGCCCATGGCATAGAGCCGCTCGCCTTTGGTCAGCTCTTCGAGCTTGCGCGCGTCGAAGTTGAAATGGTCTTTGGGCGGGTTGTCGAGGCGAACGACCGCGAGATCGTCGGCGACATCGAAGCCGAGAAGCTGCAAATCGCCGCGCTCGCCCGCCGCGGTGAAATAGTGCAGCCGGTAAAGATTGGGCTCGAGCACATATTGCGAGACGACATGATAATTGGTGATCGCGATCCCGTTATCGGTGACGAGGAAAGCCGAACCGAGGCTGGTCTGGTGACCGCTCGCCGCAAGCTCGGTGCGGATCTGGAGGAGCTTGCCGCGCGCTTCCTCGAAGATGTGCTCCGCCGTCGAGGAGACGGGAAGAGGGGCGGCGCGCGGCGTTTCTCGGACCGGCGGATTGCCCTGCGCCGCGGCCGGCTCGCCTCGGCAAAGCAGCGCCACCGCAAGCAGCAAGACCAATACGAAACGCGGGGCGAACACCATGTTGCCGACGATCATGCCGGAAACGCCGCCAGACGCAAGCCTGCGCTTGCCAGCCGGGAGATGCGCGCCTAGAAGCGCAGCAAAGCATTGGGAGGGAATGGTGGCCGATCTTCAGCTCAGCATCGCGATGCATCCGAATGTCCGCTCGCGACCGGTACTCGACGGGAAAATCAAGCCGGACGGCATTGATCTTCTCGTCACCAACGCCCATCCGTCGGAGATTTTCTGGCGCCAGCTCCATTTCGGCGAATTCGACATTTCCGAAATGTCGATGTCGTCGCTGCTGATCCTGCTCGCGTCGGGCAATCGCGATTGGGTGGCGCTGCCGGTCTTCACGACGCGGCGCTTCTTCCATACCGGCATGTGGGCGCGGAACGACAGCGGCGTTCGCGCGCCGAGCGAAATGCGCGGCAAACGCGTCGGCGTGCCGGAATATCAGCAGACCGCGGCGCTCTGGTCGCGCGGCGCGCTGAAGCATGAGTTCGGCGTCGATGCGACCGAGATCGAATGGTGGATGGAGCGCACGGAGGAGGTGAGCCATGGCGGCGCCACCGGGTTCAAGCCGCCCCCCGGCGTGAAGCTCCACCGCATTCCGGCGGATGAAAGCATGGCTTCGATGCTACTGTCTGGAAAGCTCGACGCCGCGCTGCATTACATCGCCGCGAACAATCTCGTTGATCGCAGCAAGGTCAATCTCGACGAGCGCGCCGACGGGCATTATCTCTTTGCCGATCGCGCTGCCGAAGGGCGCCGCTATTTCGCGAAGACCGGCCTCTACCCGATCAATCACGGCATGGTGGTGCGGCGCTCGATCGTCGAGAAGCATCCCTGGGTGGTGCTCAACATCTATCGCGTGTTCCTCGAAGCGAAGAACCGCTGGCTCGCCGGCGTCTTCGATGCGGCCGAGGCGCATCTCGACACCGGCATTCTCGCGCCCGAAGCCGGCGCCGCCTTGAAGCGCGACCCTTATCCTTACGGTGTCGTCGCCAACCGCAACGTGCTCGAGACCATCGCGCGCTATTCGCATGAGCAGGGGCTGACGCCGCGGGTACTGTCGCTCGAAGAGATTTTCCCGCCGGCGACCTTATCGCTCTAAAGATCACGCTGGCGTGAGAGCTTTCCGGCGGACTTGTCCCGGCCCGGATTCCGCGGCAGGCTCCCCGCGTTATCCGTCCATCCGGGGAGGGCAGCATGAAAGTTCCATTGAGGCACACCGCGCTTATCGCCGCGGTCGTTTCCGTTGCGTCGTTTGCCGCGATCTCGGGCGCGCGCGCCGATACCGATCAGGCGAAAGAGGTGTCGACGGCCGCGACCCATGCCGGTCTCGCCGCCAAGGCGACCGACATGAAGATGACGCAGACGCATCTTCAGCATGTCGTGAATTGCCTCGTCGGGCCGAAGGGCAAAGGCTTCGACGCCGCGCCCGGCAATCCATGCAAGGATCAGGGCAACGGCGCGATTGCCGACACCAAGGACAAGAAGCAGAAAGCGACGCTCAACCAGGCGCTCGCCAAAGCCCGGTCCGGGCTGAAGGCCAAGGATATGGCGGCGGCGCAGAAGGACGCGACGCAAATCCAGACGATGCTGACGCCGAAAGCCTGATCGCGGGCGCGATCGGTTTTCCGCTGTTCGGAATTCATGCGCAAGAAGCGGATCGCTTCTTGCGCATGCAGTTTGCCGACATAGATATCGGAGCCGCCCTTCGGACAGCGGCTACCGGCGTGTGGTCTCGTTCCGCCTAAGGTCCCGGCGGTTGGTCCGGCTCCGGCATTTGCTGGATGAGGCTGGTCCTGACCTCTGCATTCTCCTCCGCGGCTTGCAGGATCGAATTGTATTCCGGGATCGAGAGCCCCTGATCGGCGATGGCCTTTTTCATTTCATCGCCGGCCTGGTTCTGAATGTGCGGCTTGTCGCTGTCGGGCGCCTCGGCAAGCTGTTGTTGATAGTTCTGGCGGATGCCTTCGACTTCGGGGATGGCGGTGGCGGCCGCTTTGAGCTGCTGATCGGAGATGTCGGCGGTTGAGGCGGCCTGCGGCCCATTGGCCGGCGGCTGCGTCTGTCCTACCGCTTGCGAGAAGGCAAGCGATGAGCCGAGCACGGCGAGCGTTGCAATCGCTGCTGCCGATGGCCACGACCTCTTCGCATGCCGACGATGATGCGCATTGACGGACATTGGTTCTCCTCTGGGGGTTGGCAGGCTCTGCGAGCGAAGCTTGCGGATTTGGCCGCGCGTTCGCTCGCAGTTCTCGATCGCGACGAATTACTCGGGGGCGTCTTCTTCCGCCTCCTCGCTCCCGAGCACGACGACGATGTCGGTTGCCTGCGGACGATGCGGCGTCAGCGCCGTGCGGCTCGCGTCCTTCCAGGCCGCCAGCTTGATGACCTTCCCGGTCGGCACGGATGAACGGGGCTCGTCGGGCTCGACGATGTGAATGCCGTCGCTGTCGAGAAAGAAGGTGTGCTCGCCAAACAACTCGCTGAGCTTCGGCTGGAGCGGACTGTCTTCGCGAATCATCAAAGCATCGTGCAGAGCTGTATGCTCTTCAAATTGGTCCAACGTGCGCTTAATGCGAGCGGTCGACAATTTCATGGGCAATCCTTTTTCTCGGAGCTGAGGGAGGAGTGTTTCGGGGCCGCGTACGTCGCTGCGGGCGGCTGTCGTCGCATGCTCGATGCGTTAGAGGCCTTGCTGGCATCAAGCAGCCGCTTGGCTGGCATCATCGCCAAGTTGCCGCGAGAGACTCAGGGCGTTGTTTGGGTCGCGAAGTTTCTTCGCTGTCGGAAGGAGAGGTTCTTGCTTTTGCTTGCCGGAGAAGGGCTGCAGATCATTGCATGCGCAGCAGGTGTGCACAGCACGGCCTCTATCAGCATACTCGTCAATGTGACGAATCTTTGGCGCTCACAAAGATTTTCACTCAAGCTCGTGTTGCGACGGCGCGCGTCGAGCGGCTGTGAGCGCTGCGGCAGCAAAAAGCGGGCGCAATCGCGGGCGCCCGCTTTGCTCTGTCTCTGGCCTGACTAGAGCGCGCGCGTCGGCATCATGATCGTCCGCCACATATGCGAGGCGGGCGTGTTGTCCCAGCCGAGGCCATCTTCCGGCTGCTTGAAGTTTCGGCCGATGATGTCCTCGAATTCCTCGAGCTGCGGATTAACGCCGGGCTCGAAAGCATAAAGGTCGTTGACGCAGATCTGCCGCGCCGTGCCGTACCATTTATGCTTCCGCGCGTATTCATAGTCGCGCTTGATGTAGGGCTCAGGATCGAAATCGGCGCCGAACAGGCGGACATACATGTCGGGATATTCGTAGCCGAAATCCTTGTCCGGGAAGAAGCGCAGCGCCTGGTGATAGCGAATGCCCCAGCTCACTTCCTCGTCGACATAGGGCTCGATGAGCTGCGCGCCCCAATAGCCGTGATCGGAGCGGATGAAGCCGACGACGCCGATATCGTGCAAGAGGCAGGCGAGAATGACCTTTTCGCTATAGCCGCCCTTCCGCGCGAGATTGGCGCTCTGCAGCAGGTGATTGGTCGCGCTGCCGAAGCGCAGGCGGAAGAAATCCATCAACGTCGGTTTGTCGGGCATCGGTTTGAGGCGCGGATCGGGACCTTGCACGACGTGCTTGCCGGGCGGCAGCGGATCCTGGATCGGCCCGGTCGGATCCTTATCGCCCGAGGTGAACAGCACCGAGCGCAGCGGAACGCGCTCCAGGCCTTGCATCATCTTGTGCTCGAGCGCGTCGGCGCGCGCGTTGGAATCCGCTTTGAATTTAGCGTTGGTGACCGCTTCCCAATCCTGAACATTCGCCTGCTTGGCCATCTTTGACCTCCTCCACTAATCGCTCGTTCACGCGATGTTGAGCGCGGCTCGCGCGTGCGTCAACCAGCATGAAATACAACTGTTACGGATGCTTCCGCGCCAATCGCGGCGGAATTGAGTCAAGATTGGTGGTGGTTTGCGTCAGCTGGGCCGTGGAACTCCACAATCTGCCCATAACTTTGACACGACCCGCCCCCACGATTCGCCATCGGAACGACGCGCATAAGCGCGTTTGGTTGAAGCATCTTGGGAGGTCTTTTGGCTATGCGTGCATTAACAACCACAGCTGTCGTACTTCCCGCCCCGACCCGTCTCGCGACTACCCGGGCGAGGCTTCCCGCGCAGCGCCGCCCGATCAACTGGAACCGGTTCTTCCCCCGCCGGCGCCCGGCAACGCTGTTCCAGCGCTGCCTCGCCGTCCATATGGCGTCAGCGGGAACGCTCAGCGCGTTGCGCTGACCCCGTCCGGCCAGGGCTGGTCGGCTCTATCCCGCTAGCAGGCAAACCTTCTGCGACTCGTTAACCCTTTTTTAACGATTGCGGCGCAAAAGAGGCGAGTCGGCACCTCTGGTGCTCGCTTTTACAGGGGGTTAGAGCCGTGTCTGAAGGTATCACCTCGGGGTACGTCCCCGGTAGCGTGGTTTGGGTGCCGTGGTCGATCGCGCGGCCGGAGAAGCGACGCCAGCGCGCGACTCGCGAATCCTGGCTGCATCGTCTTTTCCCGCGCCGCAAGCGCAGCCGGCCAAGCCTTTACCAGCGCTGCCTCGCGATTCACATCATGAGCAGCAACGAAATCGACGACTCGGTGAGCCGATCATGACCGCCGAGATGCTGTGGGCTGCGCCGGGGCTGGCGAGTGCCGCCGATCACGATGATGCGCTGGCACCGATTTTCGCGCTCGATCACGCGCGCGAGATCTATCTGATCGAGCATGGGCCGATCGAGACCGGAGTCGAAACCGCGCTTCGCCTTCGCTAGTCGCGTCGTGGCGTTGCGTGCTGTCGCGCGCTGGTGAACGCTGCAGTTACCGCGCCGCGCCGCGGCCGCCCGTCTTCATCGACGAGCCCGCGCTGCTGCAGCGCTTTCAGCATGGTGGTGAAGTGCTGTGCGGCGCCCGGCCTGTCGGCGCCTTCGAGCCAGTTCTGATCAATGAACGAAGCGAAACCGGGCTGGCCGAGTTCAGTCTCCCATAGGACGCCGAGCAACGAGGCCATTGCTTCCTCCTTCTCGCGCTCGAGGCCGAACACGGTTGCGGCGCGCTCGGCGCCGTCGCGATCGCCGGTTTCCGGCCCGGCGCCGAGGCCGAAATCGATCGCGTGCTGCCGCTCCGGCGGGGCGAGCTGGTAATGCGCCACTTCGTGTAGGAGGACATAGGCTTCGGTGTCGCGCCGCAGCGCGGTGCCGGTCCAAGCGTAGTCGAGTGCCGGACTTCCAGGCACCAGTTTCATCCCGAAATCGCGGGCAAGCTCGCAGGCGATGGCATGGTGATGCTCGGCCTCGGCACCCTCGGCCCGCGCCGCCTTGGCTGGATCGGCGATTCGCCGGAAGACGGCACGCGCCGAGGGCTCGAGCAAAGCGGCAAAACGCTCGATCACCTCTGGCAGGTCTTCCGGCGAGATATCGGTCAGGATCATGGGGCAGCGTAGCATAGGCGAGTGCCGAGTCTTGAGGCCCGAGCCGCGTTGCGGAGCTGCGATGCGCTCCGACGCGAAGGGAGTGGCCTAGACGCTTGAGTTTGCGGCAAAGTCGCGCTTAGTAAATCTGTCTTTGGCTGTGCAGAAAGGCGGTGCGGTGCGCGCGCTTGGGCATGCGAAAACCCGCTCCCGCCTATGGTCTTCTGGAGGTTGCGAAACCGGTACCGATGGGGCAGAGTGACTGGCCCTTACGTTTCGACGACGCGCCGCCGGATCTACGGAATTGGGTTCATCCCAAGCCTCGCGCCAGCGAGGCTCGCGCGGATAGCGGAGCACCGAAGAGCACGTACTGGACGGACATGGCGCCGGCCATGCGGGGGATGTGAGCGGGTTAGGGAGATCAGGCTTTGGAGCCTACGAATATCGCGGCCCCGGATTACTTCCACAAAGTTGTCGATTGTCAGTGGGCCTGTCCGGCACATACGCCGGTTCCGGAATATATCCGTCTGATCGCGGCCGGGCGTTACACCGACGCTTACATGATCAATTGGCAATCGAATGTGTTTCCGGGGATTCTCGGCCGCACCTGCGATCGGCCTTGTGAGCCGGCTTGCCGCCGCGGCCGGGTCGAGAAAGAGCCGGTGGCGATCTGCCGGCTGAAGCGCGTTGCCGCCGACAACAAGGACGACATTCGCGAGCGCCTGCCCGGCATTCCGACGCAGAAGAACGGTAAGCGCATCGCGCTTATTGGTGCGGGGCCAGCTTCGCTGGCTGTCGCCCGCGATCTGGCGCCGCTCGGCTATCATCTCGTGATGTTCGACGGCGACAAGAAAAC
>DATNGE010000191.1:0-2190 GCA_035606035.1 Allostellaceae bacterium | reverse complement strand
TGCACGACGGCAAAGGAGCCATCGAGCAGCAGCAGGATTTGCCGCGCGAGCCGAGCAGCGCCCACGATGCCTGCTTCCTCGAATGTCACGCGCAGCCAGGCCTCGAACTTCTTCTTGTGCGCCGCGCCGATCTTGATCGCGGGATGGCCCGGCAGATTGGCAAGCTCGGCGGAGGTGCGCAGGAAGCCGCACCCCTTCCACTTCGGATGGCCGGCGTTGCGGGCAAGATGAACGAAGATCGCCCGCACTTTCGCTGACAGATTGCCATCGGCCTCGTCGAACCAGCGCTTGAACAGCGCCAGGTTCGGCTGGTCGCGCGCGGCAAGATAGGCCGCGATGAGATCGTCCTTGCTGCGGAAGTGATAATACAGCGTGCGCTTGGTAAGCCCCGCTTTTTCCGCCACCGCATCGACGCTCACCGCGCGAATGCCCTCGCTGTAGAACAGCTTGCTAGCCGCCGAGATGATGCGCTCGCGGGTGGGGTTCGACGTGCCGGCCATGTTTCCATGTATACTAACCAGTGAATATACACAACGCCGCCTTCGCCCTAGCGTGCCTTCACACCGGAGGCCACCATGTCCGAACCCATCCTGCTCGACGTCCAAGATCAGATCGCATTGATCACGCTGAACCGGCCCGAGCGGCTGAATGCGCTGAGCTATGAACTGATCGATCGCCTGATGGCCGCGCTCGACGCGATCGAGATCGATCCAAGCGTGCGCGCGGTCATCCTGACGGGTGCCGGCGAGCGAGCGTTTTCCGCCGGCGCCGACATCCATGAATTTACCGAGAGCGTGTCACATGGCGCGAGCGTTGCGGTGCGTGATTTCGTGCGGCGCGGGCAGGCCATGACCGCGCGGCTGGAAGCTTTCAGGAAGCCGGTCATTGCAGCCATCAACGGCATCGCCTTTGGCGGCGGCTGCGAGATCACGGAAGCCGTGCATCTCGCCGTCGCCAGCGAGCGCGCGAAATTTGCAAAACCCGAGATCAGTCTCGGCATGCCGCCGACCTTTGGCGGGACGCAGCGGTTGCCGCGGCTCGCGGGGCGCAAGCGCGCGCTGGAGTTTCTGCTGACCGGCGATTCCTTCCCGCCGCAGCGCGCCCTCGAGATCGGGCTGATCAACGCCATCGTGCCCCATGAGGAACTGTTGCCGGCCGCGCGCGCTCTCGCCGACCGCATCATCCGCCACTCGCCGCTCGCGGTGAGCGGCGTCATCACCGCGGTGACGCGCGGGCTCAACATGGCCATCGCAGAAGGATTGCTGGTTGAAAGCGAGCAATTCGCCGCGCTGGTGCCAAGCCACGACCTGAGCGAAGGGCTCGCCGCCTGGAAGGAGCGGCGCACGCCGAACTATCGCGGCGTGTGACGCTTTTGATGGAGCATGATCTCCGCGCAAACGCTATGCGTTTGTCGCAGGGAAAACCGCTACACACTTTTCCGGATCATGCTCTAGACCGCAAAGCCCGGCGACTTGCGCGCGAGCCCGTCGAACGCGTCGAGCAGCTTTTCGCGCCAGGCGTAGATCGGATCGTCTGCCGCGAGGAGCTTGAACGGACTGACCACGCGCGCCCATTGAAAGCCGCCGAGCACGATGTAATCGGCGTAGTTCGGCGCGGCGCCACCGAGATAGGCTTGCGCGCGCAGCGTCAGGCGCAACGGCTCCAGCGAGCGGCGAAAGCCGATGACCGCCTTGTCGCGGTCGGCGGCGGCTTCTTCCAGTTTCCGGCCGAGCCGCGCCTCCCGCGAAGCGCGAAAATAGTCGGCGTCGATCGGTCCAAGATGCTCCGGGATATCGGCGACGATCAGCGGAAAGATGCCGCCGACGATGACGATGTCGCCCCACGCGTTGATCATCTTCATCGCGGCGCGGCCGCCCTCACCGCCGAACAGCGAGGGGCGGTCGGGAAATTTGTCTTCGAGATAGTTGGCGATCACCCAGGAATCGACCACCGGGTTCTCATCGTGCAGCAGCACCGGCACCTTTTCCGAACCGTGCGGCGCGATCGCCTGCTTCTCGGTGAAGCGCCACGGGATCGAGCCGTGGTCCAGCCCCTTATGCGCCAGCGCCATCCGCGTCCGCCAGCAATAAGGACTGAACGGCCGCGTGTCGTCAGTGCCGACCAATTCGAAGAGTTGGAGATTCATGGTGCCCATCGTATTCCTCGTCATTGCGAGCGAAGCGAAGCAAT
>DATNGE010000190.1:0-5056 GCA_035606035.1 Allostellaceae bacterium | reverse complement strand
GCCGGCGAGATCACCCTTGTTGAGCGCGGCCTGCGCTTCGTCGACCGCGCGATTGGTCGGATCATTGTCGGCGCTGCTGCCGCCATCGACGCGGCGGATGATGACGAGGCTCTTCAAGCGCGTCAGCATCGCCTCGCCGAGACTCTGCTGCCGGCTCGCCGCGCTGGCGTCGGCGCGCAGGATCGCTGGCGCGACGTCATTGGTGAAACGCTGCGTCAGCACCGCGCTGCTCGGAATGCCGGTCTTCGACGGCGCCTCGAGCGGCTGCAGCGCCGCCGCCCAGCCTGGACGATTGCGCCCGAGCGCTTCGACGCTGGCGAGCTCGGCGCCGAACGGCCGCGAGCCCGCGACCGCATTGCCGAGGCTGGCGAGCGCGACCATGAGCACGCGCTGCGGACTCTCGGCGTTGTTCGCCGCGTCACGCGCGAGCTGGCCGAGCTGCTTGTCGATCTGATCGAGACGCACGCCGAGCTGCTGCACCTGGCTCGCCAGCGGCGCGACCGCGGCGCTCGCATCGGGTGCCGGGCGGTTTTCGAGGCTTGCCACGCGGTTGTCCAAATTGGTGAGCTGCTGCCCGAGCTGCTGGCGGATCGCGGCGAGCTGCTGCGCCATCTGATCTTGCGCTGGATTGGGCTGCGGCTTTTGCGCCGCGCTCCACGGCAAGAGCGGCATCAGCGCCGGCGCCCAATAAGGCGCGCTGCCGACCAGCACGAGCACGACGACGAGAAGCACCGCCAGCGACAGATGCGCCGGCACGCGCAGCGGCGGACGCGGCGGCAGCTTCGGCGCGCTGGGCGGCGGCAATCGCGGCGGCGGTGTCGGATCGACACGCGGCGGCGGCGGAGGCGCGGCGCCGCTCGGCGAAGAAGGCGCGTCGCTCATCGGGATGCCGTCCTGCAGGAGTCGAGCGCCGCGAGCAAGGCGGATTCATTCGGCGCCGCCGCGACCGCGATGCGACGCCAGGGCAGCGGCGCCAGCTTCTCGGCAACGGCGGAACTCAACGCGACCGCGACCATGTGCTTGCAGCCTTCTTCGCAATCCGCGGCCAGCCTAACAAAGGTCGCGGCGCTGCGGGGGGAGAAAAACAGCGCCGCATCGATTTCCCGCCGCGCCATCATGCCCCGAGTTGCCTCGCCCAGCCGTTCCGACTCGACCGCCTCGTAAAGCACCGCGCGGCGCACGCCGAAGCCCGCGGCTTCGAGCAGCCCTTGCAGATCGCCCGCGGTGACGCTGGCGGCGGCGTGGAAGAGCGCGCCCTCTTTCGGCTTGAGGCGGCCGATCACGAGCTTCGCCAGATCGTCGATGGCGCCGCTGGCGCTGATCACATCGGCAAAGCCAGTTGCGCGGGCCGTCGCCGCGGTCGCATCGCCGACGGCAAAGGCGCGGAAGTCGCGCCGCTTCGTTGCATCGGCAAAGGCGCGTACGCCATTGGCGGAGGTGAACAACAGCGCCTGCGCGCCATCGAGAAACGGCTCGATGCTGCGCGCGGCCTCGGGCCGAAAGCGGATCGTCAGCAAGCTTTCGATGACGCTCTGATGGCCGCGTTCGGCCAAACGCGCGGCAAGCTTCTCGGCGTCGACCTCGGCGCGTGTCACCAGCACCATCATGGTGAGCCGGCTCCGATGCCGGCGAAACCGGGTCCCGCTTTCTCGATCAGCGCTATGCCAATCTCGCGCCCGAGCTCGCGCGCGCGGCTGGTTGTGGTCGAGCGCTGGGCGCGATGACAGATCCTGCCATCGAGCGATAACAGCATCGCATCGAGCGCGATGCGATTGCCGTCGAGCGTCGCGAGCGCAGCGATCGGCGTCCGGCAATCGCCGTTGAGAGTCTCGAGTAGCGCACGCTCGGCGCTGGCGCAGAGCGCGGTCGGCTGATGATTGATCGGCGCGAGGAGGCTGCGCAGGCGCGAATCGTCTTCGCGAATCTCGATGGCGATGATGCCTTGCGTCGCCGCCGGCAACATCTCGGTGGCGGACAAGATCGCGCTTGCTTCGCGCTCGCGCCCAATGCGCTTCAACCCGGCGAGGGCGAGGATCGTCGCATCGGCGGCGCCGGCCGCGATCTTCGCGAGCCGCGTATCGACATTGCCGCGCAGCGGCACGATCGCCAGATCCGGCCGCAGATTGAGGAGCTGCGCCTGCCGGCGCGGCGACGACGTGCCGACCGATGCGCCGCGCGGCAACGCCGCCAGTGATGCGGCGCCGTCGCGTGCGATGAGCGCGTCGCGCGCATCCTCGCGCGGCAGATGCGCGGCAAGGGCGAAGCCTTGCGGCAGGAAAGCCGGCACGTCCTTCAGCGAATGCACCGCGAGATCGATGCGCTTGTCGCTCAGCGCCTCTTCCAGCTCCTTTATAAACAGCCCCTTGCCGCCGATCTCGGCGAGCGGCCGGTCGGTGACCTTGTCGCCGGTGGTTCGGATGACGACACTCTCGATCGCGCCCGGCGACGCCCATTCGGGATGCGCCGCGACCAGCCGCTCGCGCAGCAGCTCAGCCTGGCGCAGCGCGAGCTTGCTGCCGCGGGAGCCGATGCGCAAAGCGGGGGATGCCATGCCATGGTCTTAGGATTTGCGGCGCGGCAAGGGAAGGGCCGTTGCTGCGCTGCGATACCGCCGCTACGCTTCGCTCATGTTCGTGCTCGGGATCGAAACCAGCTGCGATGAGACTGCCGCCGCGGTGGTGAGTGACGCAGCGCCCCTGATCCGCAGCAACGTCGTTTTCTCCCAGCTCGCCGAGCATCGCCCTTACGGCGGCATCGTGCCCGAGGTCGCGGCCCGCGCCCATCTGACGCATCTCGACCCGGTGATCGAACGCGCCCTCGTTGAGGCCGGCATCGGCTTCGATGATCTCGACGCGGTCGCCGCGACCGGCGGGCCAGGTCTCATCGGCGGCGTCATCGTCGGCGTGACCGAGGCCAAGGCCATCGCCCTGGCGCGCGGCCTGCCGTTCATCGCGGTCAATCATCTCGAAGGCCATGCGCTGAGCGCGCGGCTGGTCGCGCCGGTGGAATTCCCGTTCCTGCTGTTGCTCGTGTCGGGAGGCCATTGCCAGCTCCAGATCGTCGAGGGCATCGGCCGCTATCACCGCCTTGGTACGACCATCGACGACGCCGCCGGCGAGGCCTTCGATAAAGGCGCGAAGCTCTTGGGGCTCGGCTATCCCGGCGGCCCGGCGATCGAACGCGCCGCCGCTACCGGCGAGGCGAAACGCGTGCCGCTGCCGCGGCCGATGGCCGGACGCGCGGGTTGCAATTTCTCCTTCTCCGGGCTCAAGACCGCGCTGCGCGTTGCCGTGGAAAAACGCGGCGGTCTCTTATCTGTGACCGACCAAGCCGATCTCGCGGCGAGCCTCCAGGACTCGATCGTCGCCAGCCTCATTGATCGCACCGAGCAAGCGACCACGCTGTTCCGCGATCGCTATCCCGCGGGCACGACCCTGGTCGTCGCCGGTGGTGTTGCGGCGAACGCGGCGCTGCGGCGAAAGCTGACCGATCTCGCCGCAAACGCCGGTCTTGATTTTGTCGCGCCGCCGCTGGCGCTCTGCACCGATAACGGCGCGATGATTGCTTGGGCCGGGCTCGAGCGGTTGAAAGCGGGACTGGTCGATGCGCTCGATTTCGCGCCGCGGCCGCGCTGGCCGCTCGATCCCAACGCCGTGCCGGTGCGCGGCGCTGGCATCAAAGCGTGAGCGCCATGCAGCGTTTCGGCATCATCGGCGGCGGCGCCTGGGGCACCGCGCTCGCGCAAGTACTGCGCCGCGCCGGACGCGATGTCGTGATCTGGGCGCGCGAGGCCGAAGTCGTTGCGGCGATCAACGCGAGCCACGACAATCCGCTGTTTCTGCCTGGCGTTGCGCTCGATCCGGCGATCCGCGCGACCGGCGTCCTCGGCGAAGCGGCGCGGGCCGACGCGTTGCTGCTCGTCGCGCCGGCCCAGCATCTGCGCGCGCTCTGCAAGCAGCTTGCCCCCTCGCTCGCGCCGGCGACGCCGCTCGTCATCTGCGCCAAGGGCATCGAGGAAGAAACCGGCGCGCTCTTGAGCGAGGTGGTCGCGGCGAGCTTGCCGCAAGCGGCGCTCGCCGTTCTCTCGGGCCCTACTTTCGCCGCCGAGGTCGCCGCCGGCTTGCCGACCGCGATCACGCTCGCGGCCGGCGACGCGGAGTTGGGTCAGCGCCTCATCGCCGCGCTCGGCACGCGCGAATTCCGGCCTTATCTCACCGACGACATCGCCGGCGCCCAGATCGGCGGGGCCGTCAAGAATGTCATGGCCATCGCTTGCGGCATCGTCATGGGTCGCGGCTTCGGCGACAACGCGCGCGCCGCGCTGATCACGCGCGGCCTTGCCGAGATGGTGCGCTTGGCGCTCGCCAAAGGCGGCAAACCGGAGACGCTGATGGGCTTGTCGGGGTTGGGCGATCTGACGCTCACCTGTTGCAGCACGCAATCGCGCAATCACAGCCTCGGCCTCGCGCTCGGCAAGGGCGAAAACCTCGAGGCTTATGTTGCGGGGCGACGCTCGGTGGCGGAAGGCGTAAGCTCTTCGGCGGCGACCGCCGCACTGGCCAGGAAGCTCAATGTCGATATGCCGATCGTCAGTGCCGTCGATGCCATCCTGCATCACGGCGCGGCGATCGATAAGATGATCGAGGCGCTGCTGACACGGCCGTTCAAGGCGGAAGCCCCGCGCGGCTAAGCCGCGCAATCGGTCGAGAGCGGCTGAGCCGCCTTGTCGCGTTATGGAGTGAGGGAGGTAGCGATGAGTGATCTGCTCGCGCGTTCGATGATCGAGCTGGCGCGGCTCATGGGCGAGGGTGAGATCAAGGCTCACGCCCTTGTCGAAGAGGCGATCGCCAATCACGAGCGCTTCGGCAAGCCGCTGATGGCCTATTCGCAATGGGCCCCGGATCACGCGCGAAAATGCGCCGCCGCGGCCGATGCGGCTTTCGCGATCGGCGCGCGCGCCGGCTCGCTGCAGGGCATCCCGACCTCGATCAAGGATCTCTTCGCGCATTCGGCGTTTCCGACCTATGCCGGCTCGCCCAAGCGCCTGCCGGCGAAG
>DATNGE010000189.1:0-8015 GCA_035606035.1 Allostellaceae bacterium | reverse complement strand
GATCCCAGTCTTCGAGCGCGACCACGCCGTCAGGCCACGCGGCCGCAACGCAAAAGAAACGCCGGCCGTGAAGACGCAGCCAAGCTCGCAGCCCATCGCTTACGCGCGAATGCCCCCTCCCGAGTGGTTTTCCACGCGGATGGGTCGGTCAATAGCGGGAGAATATGGCCGAAACGCGGCGCGATCCGATTCTTTGCGAGACATCCAAGCTTATGGTCGGCCGCCGACGGAAGGCGGCTGGATCGATTGACCGCCCGCCGCCTACGCGCGACACTTATCCCATAAGAACAGATTACGGGGGAGGACTTCATGCGCATTCGCAACTGGTCGCGGCGTGCGGTGCTGGGCGGGATGGCGAGCCTGCCGACGCTGCAATGGGCGCGCGGCGAAGCGGCGGCCGCGCCGATCCGCGTCGGTCAGACGCTCTCGCTGACCGGGCCGTTCGCGCAGACCGGCCTCATTCATCAGATCGTCAGCGAGGTTTTCGTCGCCCAGACCAATGCGAAAGGCGGCTGGCTCGGCCGGCCGGTCGAATACGTCCTGCTCGACGATCAGTCGAAGCCCGATGTCGCGCGCACGCTCTACGAGCGGCTGCTCGGCGTCGAAAAGGTCGATCTGATCCTCGGCCCTTACGGCACCGCCGCGATCCTCGCCGCCATGGGCGTGGCCCAGCGCTATCGCAAGATCTTCATCCAGAACACGATGGGCACGCCCGATCTCGCCACCTATGAATGGCATTTCGCGGCCAACGTGCTGGGCGGTCATCCCGACGTCACCAATGCCGGCATCATCATGGATGCGCTCTCGAGCACGGCGCATCCGCCCAAGACCGTGGCGATGCTGACGCTGAAATTCCCCTCGACGTCGTTCTTCGCGGCGGGCGCGCGGAAGGTCTTCCCGGACCGCGGCATGAACGTGGCGCTCGATATCGAATACGATGTCGGCACGCGCGATTTCACGGCGATCGCGGATCGCATCAAGAACGCGCAGGCCGATTTCCTCTGGATGGGCTGCCTCGGCGTCGACGGCAATCTCCTGCTCGAGGCGATGAGCAAGATCGGCTATCGCCCGCCGCGGCATTTCTATCTCTTCCCGTCGCCCTCGATCGCCGAGGCGTCGGGCGCCGAGGAGGCGCTCGGCATCACCAATTTCGACGACGGTCCGCCTTACACCGACGATCCGGTCGGGCGCGACTTCGCACGCATGTTCGACGAGCGTGCCAAGGCAGCGAAGATGCCCTATCCGCGCGTCGACAGCCAGGCGGCCAATGAATATGCCAGCTGGCAGATCCTCACGGCGGCGATCGAGGCCACGAAGAGCATCGAGGACGCCAAGCTCGCGGCGTGGCTCGAGCACAACGAAGTGAGCACCGTGCTCGGCAAGCACGGCTTCGGCGGCGCGCATCACACCAGCGAGAAGGATTTGACGCAGCTAAAACAGGTTCAGAAGGCCCAATGGGTCACGGTCTGGCCGGCTGCCGATGCGACGCCGGGGCACAAGCTGATCGCGCCTTGAGCGAGGGGTAGCCGCGCGTTCAGGTACCGGTCGGGCGTTGGGTTTGCGGCGGCATCTGCAATGTCGCGGCCGGCTGGGCGTCGCCCGCCGCATTCGCACCGGCGCGGTTGTGCGCGCGCTGCCCCGGCTCGGCACGGCGGCTCGGGCGCGGCGATGAAGCCTTCTGGAGATGGCGCCAGCGCTCGACGATGCTGGTGACCGGCTCGGCGGTGCCGCCATCCTGGCTCCACGCCTCGGAGAAGACAAAGGTCTTGCTGCGCGGCATGTCCCGCACGGCGAGCGGGGCGAAGATCACGCGCTGCGGCACCGGCACGCCTTCGCCGATCACGATCGCCTCGCCGGTGTGAAGCGAGGGGAGGAATTCGAGGAGGCCCATGCCCGCCTCCGCGATCGTCGCCTGCACCAGCTCCTGATCGGCCTGGTTGCTCATGCGCAGCGCGAACATCGTGTTGCATTCGGACAGCATGTCGGTGGCGAGATCGGACGGGCGCTGGCTGACGACGCAGAGCGAGACGCCGTATTTGCGGCCTTCCTTGGCGATGCGCGCGAGGGCGCGCTTGGTCGGCTCGAATCCGAGGCCGGTCGCGCGCGGCGCATAGCGATGCGCTTCCTCGCACACGACGAGGATCGGCGAGGAGCGCTGGCTCCACAGCGCGAAATCGAGCGCGATGCGGCAGAGCACCGAGACCACGACATTCAAGGTTTCCGACGGCACGCCCGAGAGATCGGCGATGGTAATCGGCTTGCCGTCGACCGGAATCCGGAAGAGCCGCGACAGGATGGCCGCCATGCGGTCGTCTCCGTAGCGCGAGAACATGAAGGAGTAGCGCGTGTCGGTGGAGAGCATCCGCAGCCGGGTCATGAGCCGCGTGTAGACGGGCGTCGGCTCGGGCCGCACCAGCTTGCCTTGCTCCTCCCTGATATAGGAGATCACATCGTTGATCGCATAGGGTGTCGGCGTGTCGACCGTGACCCGGTATTCGTTCTTGCCTTTGAGGAAGGCCTGCTTCGCGATGACGATCGCTTCGGCGAGGATGCTCGCCTGCGCCGGGCGCGCCTCGTCGTCGCCGATGAAGACCTCGCACAGCTCGTCAAAATTGAAGAGCCAGTAGGGCAGATCGAGGGTCACCGCCGGATCGAGCACCATCGCCTGGTCGCCGAAAGCCTGCGCATATTCATTATGCGGATCGAGCAATAGCACGCGCGCGTGCGGATTCTCGCGCAACAGCGATTTGAGGATCACCGTGACGGCGCAGGACTTGCCGGAGCCGGTCGTGCCGAGCACGGCGAAATGCTTGCCGAGCAGATCGTCCGTCTTGACGAAGGCGGGCAGCGAGCGGTCGTGATGCAGCGCGCCGATGCACGCGCTCGAGATCGCCGGGCAGGCGTAGATTTGCTGCAGATCGTCTTGGGTTGCGAACGCCACCTCGTTGCCGAGCCGCGGGAAGAAGGAGACGCCGCGCTGGAACGCGCCGGGCTGATGGTTCTGCTCCTCGAGGATTTCGCCGAGGAGCTCGAGCTCGGCGACCTTCAGCTCCTCGTCCGAACTCATGGCCGACGGGATCGGGATGGTGATCGCGCGCACCATCGCAAACGCTACCGAACGAGGCGTGCGCATGCGCACGATGGTGCCGACTTCGATCTCGACGGGACCGGCTCCGGCCTGATCGGAGGCGTCCTCGAGTAGGCAAATGAGCTGCGATCCCGAGACCGAGACGACGCGGCCGATCTTCTTGTCATTCTGTTCCATGGTTCTCACCCGAAAGAAATCCGGTTCGTATGGTTTGCTCGAGCGCTTCGATTGTCTGATGCACCGGCCAGCGCGACATGGGCGGCGCATTGCCGTCCCCGGCGGTCGGCGGCGCGCCGACTTTTTGAACGCGGCTCAGCGGAAATTCGACGATCGCCCTCGTGCCTTGGCCGAGCTCGCTTTCGAGACGGAAGCTGCCCTGGTGCAGCTCGACGAGGCCACGCGTCAGCGGCAGGCCAAGGCCGGTGCCTTCATAGCGGCGGTTGAGGCCGCTCTCGGCCTGCGCGAAGGGCTGCAGCACGCGCGCCAGGTCGCCGGGCGCGATGCCGATGCCGTTGTCGCTGATCGCGAGCTCGCAGCAGCGGTTCTCGACGATCCGCCAGCGCACATCGATCCTGCCGCCCGATGGCGTGAATTTCACCGCGTTCGAGAGCAGGTTGAGGACGATCTGCTTCATCTTCCGCTCGTCGCCGCGGAAAAGGAAATTCGCGTTCTCGGCATCGAACTCGACGGCGACGCTGGCGAGTTTCGCGCGCTCGGATACGACGCGGATGCAGGCGGGAATCAGCATTTGCGGATCGAGCGGGTCCTCGATGAGCTCGGTCTTGCCGGCTTCGATGCGCGCGAGATCGAGGATGTCGTTGATGATTTCCAGGAGATGCTGGGCGCTGCCGTTGATGTCGCGCGAATATTCGAGATATTTGCCGGTGCCGATCGGGCCCAGCGTCTGCTCGGCGATGATCTGCGAGAAGCCCATGATCGCGTTGAGCGGCGTCCGGAGCTCGTGGCTCATATTGGCAAGGAATTCCGACTTCGCGCGGTTCGCGGCCTGCGCCGCCAGCATCGCGTCGGTCGCCGAATTGGCGGCGAGCTCGGCCGAGACGCGCGCGGCCTTGAGCGCTATCTCGACGCGCTGGCGGCTCGCGATCGAGCCGAGCTGATCGCAATAGCGCTGCATCAGGCTGCCGGCGCGGCGGCTGGCCTGCTTTTGCGCGCGCGCCGTCATGGTAAAGAATGTCTTACGGTTGCGCGCCGGCGCCGCGCGCCGCTGTCGAGACGATGCCGATCACTCATAGAACTTTCCGCACCAAATCCGATTGGCTAGCGCTCTATAACTATCGGCGAATCGCTAAAAATTGATTGTAGAATGACGGTTAACGCCGGTTTCAGGCGGCGGCGCGGGCGCTCGCCGTGCCAATCGAATTGTGGCGCGCTAAGCTTGGCGCGACGCAACGAAAAGACTTGTAGCCAAAAGGAGGGGCGCCATGTCCAATCTGCCGATCACGCTGGCAAGCGGCTTCTACGATCGCATGCACGGTCTCTATACCGGCGACGTCAAGCCGGCCGGCATCGATCTCAACTTCGTCGTGCTCGACGATCCGCGCCAGGTCTTCGACCGGATGGGCGGCGGCCAGGAATTCGACGCCTCGGAATTCTCCCTCTCCGAGCACATCACCAAGCTCGTCGCCGGCAATTCGCCCTTCGTCGCCGTGCCGGTGATGATCTCGCGCGTGTTCCGCCACCAATTCATCTTCGTCAACGCGAAATCCGGCATCAAGAAGCCGAAGGATCTCGAGGGCCGGCGCGTCGGCGTGCCGCTCTATGTCCAGACCGCCGCGGTCTGGATCCGCGGCATGCTGCAGCATGAATACGGCGTCGATCTTTCGAAGATCCACTGGATCCAAGGCGCGATGGAGCATCCCGGCACGCATGGCAAGCCGGCGGTGCTGCCGCTCTTGAAGGAGATCGACCTCGTCCAGAACAGCAGCGGCCGCTCGCTCAACCAGCTGCTCGAGGACGGCGAGGCGAAGGGCGGCATCGATGCGATCGTCACCTCGCATATTCCCGAGCCGCTCGGCCGCAACCCCAACATCGTCCGCCTGTTTCCAAATTACCGCGAGGTCGAGGCCGAGTATTTCAAGCGCACCAAGATCTTTCCGATCATGCACGTGCTCGCGATCAAGCGTTCGCTCTACGAGAAGCATCCGTTCGTCGCGACCAGCCTCTACAACGCGGCTTGCGAATCGCGCGCACTCGCGGTCCAGAAGATGCGCGATGTCGGCGCGCTGCGCTACATGATGCCCTGGCTGGTCTCGGATCTACACGAGATCGACGAGGTCTTCGGCGAAGACTTCTGGGCTTATGGCGTCGAGGAAAATCGTCCGACGCTCGAGGCGCTCGTCACCTATCTCCACGAGCAGGCGATGATTCCGAAGAAAATCCCGATCGAGGAGATTTTCGTGCCGACGCACGGTTATCCCAACATCGGCGGCAATCGCAGCGGCCGCGAGGGCTGGGGCACGCCGCGCGGCTAGAAGCGCCGCGCTCGTTACGGCAGCGGCACGACGTAGCGCTTGTCGACGATCGCCTCGAGGTCGACCGCGCCTTTGATGAGGCCTTGGGCGCGCAGAAACGCGACCTGATGGTTGAGGTCCTTGACGTCGACCCGTCCGTCGCGATCGGCATAGGCGATGGCGCGCGCGATCTGCTCCGGCGGCTGATTGAGCTGCTGGGAGAGGAGCGCGAGGATCTCGGGCGCGCCCGGTCCGTCCTTGCGCCGCTCGTCGGGCCCGGTGAAGGCGTCGTGATAATCGCGCATCGCCTTTTTGAGGGCGCGCAGCGTCTTCTCGACCGTCTCGCGCCGATCGTCGGCGGTCTTCTTCGTCGTATAGACGATGCCCGCCTGCCACGGCGTCTCGTCGCCGACATAGGCGAGCAGCTTCGCATCGCCGCGCTGGATCACCGGCGCGAAGGCCGTCGACGGGCTCGAGGAGGCATCGACCGAGCCGCCGGCGAGCGCCGAGATCGCCGCCGAGATGCCTTGCAGCGGCGTCACGCGGATGCTCGCCGGATCGATATGATACTTCTCCTCGATGAGGGTCAGGCTGTAATGCGCAGCGCCGCCGATATCGGAGACCGCGACGCTGTGCCCGCCGAGCCCTTTCACCGAGGTGAGGCCCGCATTGTAGGCGCGGTTCGACGCGAGGATGGCGAGGAACTGGAAGCTCGGCGCCTCGCGCGCCATGCCGGCGATGATGCGGAGTGTGCCCGAACCGGCGAGGTTGTAGAACGCGCCCGACGGGCCGGTCGTGCCGAAATCGACCGCGCCTGACACCACGGCCTGCGCCACCGGGACCGGCGCATCGAAGGGAACGAGCTCGGCGTTGAGACCCTCGGCCGCGAAATAGCCTTTCCCCTGCGCGACCATCACCGGCGCCAGCGCCGTCACCTTGATGTAGCCGATCTTGATGTCCTCGGCGGCGGCGCGCTGCGCCGGAAGCGCCAAGAGCGGCAGCGCCGTCGCCAGCAGTGCCGCGCGACGCGCCGCGCGCGGGAAACCGATGAAAATGCTCATATATCCCCTCCCGAAAGTTCGCCGATCTGAGCGCTTGTCCCACTCTTACCTGGTCTTCGCGGAACTTGCCACAATCGCGGCGCTCCAGCCACGCTCAAGCGGAACCAGCCCCGGCATCGGTGGTTACTTTCGAAGAGAAAATCATGCCCGGCCGATCAATATTGGCCCGATCCACGCGGGACGGGTCGGGGGACTCTGTCGGTTGGCTGTGGCGTAACAAATGGTACGAAGGAGCAGGAGCATGAAACGCATTCTGGCGCTGACGGCACTTTGCTTGGCGCTCGCGGGCTGCGTCTACTCGGGCCCGGGACCCAGCTATGGCTATTACGGCGGCAATTACGGCTGGGGCTATCCCGGCCCGCCCCTCGGCGAACAGGCTGCAAGTCCCCAATGATGTTCAACGTGAGTGATCGTCAGTGAAGTGAAAGGAGAGCTGTCATGAAACGCATTCTGGCGGTGATCGCACTTGGTATGGCGCTTACGGGTTGCGTTTACGAAGCCCCGGGTTACTACGCGACGCCGGGCTATCATTATTATTACTATCCGTAAGCGTATCGCTCAAAGAGCTTGCGCGGCGGCCGGTCCGATGAGGCCGGCCGTCGTCGTTTCGGGGCGCGGGCAGGGCGCTTGACAGCCTGCGCCGCCGCGCTAAGTTGGCATCGTTCCGTGGCGATTTGATTTGAGCCGACCGGCTTGCGGCCACGTTAAAACAACCGCTAAAAGGTCGGAGGCTTGGACGAAGCCCTGACCCGCGCGGTTAGGGCTTTTTTGTTGGCTCCGCGTCGTGTGCGCGGGCGCTGACGAAACGGGTCGCGATCCGGTCGGCGTGTACACGCGAAGGAGAGCGACGATGTCCGTGATCAATCCCGAGCATTCAGCGACATGGCGTCCGCGCACCGTGCTGACGCATAGCGGCTTGCAGCGCTCGCAATTCGAGGAGACGTGCGAGGCGATCTACATGACCTCGGGCTTCGTCTATCAGAGCGCCGAGGAAGCCGAAGAGGCGTTCAAGAATCAGGGCGCGCGCTATGTCTATTCGCGCTACGCCAATCCGACGATCGCGATGTTCGAGGAGCGGCTGCGCCTCTTGGAGGGCGCCGAGGCAGTGCGCGGGACGTCGTCCGGCATGGCGGCGGTCTTTGCTTCGATGGCGTGTTTCTTGAAGGCCGGCGACCGCGTCGTCGCCTCGCGCGCGCTGTTCGGCTCCTGCCTCTTTATCATCCAGGAGATCCTGCCGCGCTATGGCGTCAAGACCGAGCTGGTCGACGGCGCCGATCTCGATCAATGGCGCGACGCGCTGAAGCCCGGCGTCAAAGCCGTGTTTTGCGAGAGCCCGTCCAATCCGGGGCTCGAGCTCGTCGATCTCAAGGCCGTCGCCGAATTGACGCATCAGGC